>JAWWPY010000555.1:0-16312 GCA_033854735.1 Streptosporangiaceae bacterium
CGCCCAGGCCGCTGTTCACCACGACATGCAGGCCGGCCGGCAGCCGCCGCTCGGTGAGGTGCTCACCGTCCCAGCTCGACAGGGCCGCCATCCCGGGCTCCGCGATCAGCAGATGAAACGGATCGAAGTCGCCGAGCCCGCTGCTTCCCAGCTTCCCCTGAGCCGCGGCCTCAAGGGGCAGTACGCCCCGTGAGCGGCGTGATCCCGCAGGCGCCATCCGCCCCCGCCCATTGAGCACGCACGCCACCCGCCGCGCCGCGGGCTCCACCGCCAGCCAGGTTCCGCCGGCCAGCAGGTCCCGGCCCCCGATTACCCCGGGAAAGTCTGGCCAGTACCGTTCCGGGGGCTCCCAGGCACGGTCAACAAGCTCGTCACGGACCCCGGCCAGCAGCACCGGTGCACCCGGCTCGATGCTCAGGATGGCGGTGCACATCCCTCCATTTGAGCAGAGCCGACCCACGCCCGGCCGCCTGGCCCGGCCAGCGCGTGCGGAGCCAGGCCGCTCGCGGCAGACTAAAACGATGCGTCGGTGAGCGCCAGAAAAGCCCAGCCCTGGGCGAAACCCGCCGACGGTGCGCGCAGCGCGCTCGTCAGCACCCGCTCGATGACCTCAGAGGACAGCGGGCGGCCGGGGTAATGCCTGACCATGCGCCGCCGCCGGACGACCTCGGAGAACTCCCTGTCTCCGATCCTGCCACCGGCACGGACTGGGTTGGTTTCAGAGCTTGGTGAGCTTGGTATAGGGCGAGATGATTCGTTCTTGCCGCGAGCCGAAGTCGACCAGCACGGCGGTCTCATCCTCGACACGGATGACCCGGCCGAGGCCGTAACGGTCGTGGGTCACTTGGTCTTGCACGTCGAATACTTCGACGGGCGCGGCCGCAGGGGGTGCGTTGAAGGGACTACTTGGCAGATGGCGCCGGGGCATGGCGCGGGCTGGCTTCATTACTACTAGTATGCGCCCAACTGGCTGGTCACCGCATGCTTGTCGGCCTGCTCGCATCCAATAGCGGCGTGTCGCCGGGGACGGGGCCACGCAGGTCCCAGCCCGGGGTGTTGGAACGGACCCTGACGGAGCGCTCGTCGACTGCCTCGCCGCACCGGCGGCAGGCCCAGCCCGGATCGAGGTCGTGGTCGCCGTGCCGGAGAGTGGCCGGCGGCTCCGCAGACACCCAGCGATCGCCCCAGGCCAGCAGCGCCCTGAGCACGGGGGCAAGATCCCGTCCCGCCGCAGTCAGATGGTAGTCCCAGCGCGCCGGGGACGCCTGGTACTGGCGGCGCTCCAGGATCCCGGCCTCGACCAGGGCCCGGAACCGGGCGGCCAGCCGGTCGCGCGGCGCGCCCGTATTGCGGGCGATCTCATTGAACCGGTGATTGCCGAAGGAGACCTCGCGGACTGCGAGGAGCGCCCACTTCTCGCCCAGCAGGTCCAGGGACCTGGCGATCGAGCACGGCCGGCCCGGAAGCTGCGCAGCGGGAAGCTTGCCGGGCTTGTTCCGCCTGGTCGCGGTGTTGGTGGTGGTCACCCTCCTAGGTTGCCATATCAAACTGTTGCTAGCTACCATCATGGCATGCCGGTTGGAGTATCAAACCTAAGGTACGCGCGGGCGCCGTTCGTGGTCGTCGTGGCGGCGATCTTCATGTCCAACCTCGATCTGTTCATCGTGAACGTCGCGCTGCCCAGCATCGGCCAGGACTTCGGGGGGAGTTCGCTCGCCGGGCTCTCCTGGGTCCTCAGCGCGTACGCCATCTCCTTCGCGGCGCTGCTCGTGGCGGCCGGGCGGCTGGGCGACCGGATTGGCCAGCGCCGGGTCTTCCTGGCTGGCATGGCCCTGTTCACCGTGGCCTCGGCGGCCTGCGCCGCCGCGCCGGACCTGGCCCTGCTGGTAGCGGCGCGCGTAATCCAGGCGGCCGGTGCCGCGGCGCTCATCCCGACCTCCCTCGCGCTGCTGCTCGCGGCCACAGCCCCCGAGCACCGGAGCGGGCGGGTGCGCGCCTGGGCCGCGGTCGGCGGCATCTCGGCAGCGCTCGGGCCGGTCGCCGGCGGCCTGCTGGTGCAGGCCGACTGGCGCTGGGTCTTCCTGGTCAACCTGCCCGTCGGCGCGTCGGCCATCGCGGTGGGGCGCCGCGTGCTGCCCCATCCGCCGCCGCGCGCCGCGGAGCCGCTGCCTGACCTGGCCGGAGCGGCGCTGCTGACGGCGGCGATCGGCGGGCTGACCGGCGGTCTGGTCGAGGGGCCGTCCTGGGGCTGGACGTCCGGGGGCACCATCGCCCTGCTGGCGGGCGCCGCTGTCTCCGTGGGCTGGTTCCTGTGGCGTTGTGCCCACCACGACCACCCGATGTTCGAGCTCCCCCTGCTGCGCAGGCCCACCTTCGGGCCGGCCACCCTGGCGACCTTCGTCTTCAGCATCGGATTTGCGGCGATGCTCCTGTCCAATGTGCTGTGGTGCCAGACGGTGTGGCACTATTCGGCCCTGCGCACCGGGCTGGCGATCGCCCCCGGGCCCGCGATGGTCCCCGGCCTGGCCATCGGCGCTGGCTCGCTGAGCCGCCGGTTCGGGCCTGGCCCGGTCGCGGCCGTTGGCAACCTCGTGTTCGCGAGCGGGCTGCTATGGCGGGTGTTCTTCGTCACCGTGACCCCCCACTACCTCACTGACCTGCTGCCGAGCATGCTCCTCACCGGCATCGGCGTGGGCCTTACCCTGCCGACGCTGGTCAGTGCGGCGGCCACGGCACTGCCGCCGGAACGGTTCGGCACCGGCTCCGCCGTACTGAACATGGGCCGGCAGGTCGCTTCGGCGCTGGGCGTGGCCGTGCTGGTTACCGTGCTCGGAACACCGACGACCGCGGCCGGGGCAATGAGCGCCTTCCGGCACGCCTGGCTCGCCGTCGCCGCGGCCAGCATCCTGGCCGCCGTCGCCTCGGTGTTCGTCCGCCGCCCCCGGGCCGCCGTCACCCCGCCGGGTCAGGCCGCTCCGCAGGTCGGCGTTAGGGCCGCGTCAAGAGGCTGACTGGGCCCGTTAGGGAATTGTCAAGATCGCTCACTAGTCCCGGAATCAGGCGTCCACTGGGATCGATGAACCGAGTGCGGGGCCGACGTGGGCTCGGAGCGCCTTTTGCGCTGCCGGCGGGTTCCGCCGCGCTGCTGGTGGTCGGCGCGATCGCGGCCGGCCTGAACGGCCGGCTCTCCGCCACGGGGGTGCTGGCCGCGGTGGCGGTCGTGGTCACCGGTGTGTCGCTGGTCGCGGAGCCGCTGACCGCCCCGGTCCTCGGCGTCATCGGATGGCTCACCGTGGTGGGTTTCTCCCGGCCCCCCTACGCCGAGCTGCGGCCGACCGGGCCGGTGGCCGCGCAGGCGGCCGTGGCGATCGCGGCGTGCTGCCTGCTTGGTGCGGGATTCGGCCAGCTAGTGCGCCAATTCGGATCGTCGTTCACACTGTGGATTGTGGACATGCGTGGCGATCGAGAGCCCAGATCCAGCGCCTGGGCCGGGATCCGCGGCCGGCGGCAGATCGCCGGGGTGCTGCTGGCCGCCGGGCTGCCGCTGCTCACCGTGGCCCTGGCGGCCAGCCGGAACCACCTGAGCCTCGCCGATGACCTGCTTATCTACCTGGTCGCGGTGGTGGCCATCGCGGTGGTCGGCGGGTTCTGGCCCGCGGTACTCGCCGCCGTGATGTCCAGCCTGCTGCTGAACTGGTACTTCACCCCGCCGCTGCACACGCTGACCATCGCGGAGCCGCGCAACCTGCTGGCCCTGCTGCTGTTCGTCACCGTGGCCGTCACCGTCAGCAGCGTTGTGCACCTGTCCGCACGCCGGGCGATCCAGGCCGCGCGCAGCGCGGACGAGGCAGCCTCGCTGCTTGAGCTGGCCCAGACGGTTCTCGGCGGCGCCGACACGCCCGCCGCGTTGCTCGGTCACCTCACCGTTACCTGGGGCGGCCGGGCCGAACTCGTTGAGCGGGTCCGTGACCAATGGATACGGGTTGCCGTGAGCGGTAACGCACCGGCCGAGGCGACAGAGTCCCGGGTGGCCGTGCGACCGGGCCTGGCGCTGCTCGTGGCTGGGCAGACCCGGCTGGCGACGCCGCGGATGCTGGACGGATTCGCCGCGCAGGCCGGGGCGGCCCTTGACCGGGACCGGCTGCGCACCCAGGCTGCCCAGGCGGAAGCGCTCGCCGAAGGCAACCGGATGCGCACTGCTCTGCTCGCCGCCGTCAGTCATGACTTGCGCACCCCGCTGGCCTCGATCAAAGCCAGCGTCAGCACCCTGCGGCAGACGGATGTCGAGTGGACGGCGGCTGACGAGGCCGCCCTGCTGGCCACGATCGAGGACGCGGCCGACCGGCTCGACGCGCTTATCGGGAACCTGCTCGACATGAGCCGGCTGGCCACCGGCTCACTGCAGCCCTTCCTGCGGCCCACCTCGATCGACGAGGTCGCACCGGTCGCGCTGCGTGGCCTCGTCCCGGCGATGGGCCTCCAGATGCTCGTGCCGGATGAGCTGCCGCTGGTGCGCACCGACCCAGGCCTGCTCGAACGGGTGCTGGCCAACTTGTTCTCCAATGCGCTGGCCCACTCCCCGCCCGGCCGGGGGCCGGTGATGCGAGCCCAGCACGTTGGCAGCGCGGTGATCCTCGAGATCGTGGACCACGGCCGGGGCGTGCCCGACGGCCTGAAGCCGCGCATGTTCGAGCCGTTCGACCGGCTCGACGAGCGCGGCACCGGCACCGGGGTCGGCCTCGGGCTCGCCGTGGCCAAGGGGTTCCTTGACGTCATGGGCGGATCGGTGACCGCGGTAGACACGCCGGGCGGCGGGCTAACCATCCGGGTCAGCCTGCCGGTCGCGGTCACGTCGGCCAGTTCCACCACGGCAGCGGACTAGTGGTCTCTCCTTACCGACCACTGAAGACCCGGGTCCTGGTCATCGACGACGAGCCGCCGATCCTGCGGGCGCTGCGGATCAACCTCGCGGCGCGCGACTACCAGGTGACTACCGCTTCCGATGGCACGACGGGCCTGGCCGCGATGGCCAGGGAGCGCCCTGATGTGCTGATACTCGATCTCGGGCTGCCGGATATGGACGGGACCGAGGTGATCAGGGGAGTCCGCGGCTGGACTTCTACCCCGATCATCGTGCTATCCGCGTGGGGCCAGGAGAGCCAGAAGGTAGCCGCCCTCGACGCGGGCGCGGATGACTACGTGACCAAGCCCTTCGGGATGGATGAATTGCTCGCCCGGCTCCGGGCCGCGGTCCGCCGCGCGTCGCCGGCCCCCGATGAGCCCGTGGTGGCGACCAGCCACTTCACCGTGGACCTGGCCGCGAAGCGGGTCAGGCGGGGCGAGTGTGACATCCGCCTGACGCCGACCGAGTGGCAGCTCCTCGAAGTTCTGGTGCGAAACCGGGAACGGCTGGTGACGCAGCACCAGCTGCTCCAGGAGGTCTGGGGCCCGCAGTACCACACCGAGGGCAACTACCTGCGGGTATATGTAGCCCAGCTGCGCCGGAAGCTGGAGCCCGATCCGTCCCGGCCGCGCTACCTGATCACCGAGCCCGGCATGGGCTACCGCTTCCAGGCCTGAGCGAGCCGGAGGGGCGCGGCGCGCAGAGTCAGTCGGGGCCCGCCTTCAGCTGGTAGCTCGGGTTGTAGATGGTGCGCTCGTCCTTGATCCGGGCGATGCGCCCGTGCACCGTGACCTTCTTGCCGGGCCGGATGCCCGGGATGTCGCGCCGGCCGAGCCAGACCAGCGTGATGTGGCCGGTGCCGTCCCACAGGTCCGCTTCCATGGTGAGGCTGGTGCCGCGCGGGCGGAGGGTAACCGTGCGGAGCGTGCCGGAGACGTCCACGAAATCATGATCTGTGCAGTCGCCTATGGGAGTCGCCCTGGTTTCGGCCACCTCGGCCTGCAGTTCCTCGGCGTGCAGCGTGTCGCGGCCCGCGGTGAGCCGGCGCCAAGGCGCCAGACGGCCGATCGCGGTGGGCTTCACGGGTTCGCCCGGCCCGTTGGGACCGGCGGCGGCCTCCACGAGCACCGGCACGGGAGCCTTCATCACGGGCGCGCTGGCCGCGCGGACATGCATGGCCGACTTCAGCTGGTAGGGGACGCTGGCGACGACAACCCCGGGCTGCATCAGCAGCCTGGCCTTCAGCCGCAGGGCGCTCTGGTTGTGCAGCAACTGCTCCCACCAGTGACCCAGCACGTACTCGGGAATGTACAGGGTCACGATGTCACGAGGGCTCTCGCGGCGGAGCCGCTTCACGTATCCGACGATGGGGCGGGTGATCTCCCGGTACGGGGAAGCCACCACCGTGAGCGGCACCGGGATGTTGGCGCGGTCCCAGTCTTCCTTCAGCTTGAGCGTCTCGGCCTCGTCGACGTCGACGGTGACGGCCTCGAGATGGCTCGGCCGGGTGGCCCGGGCGTAGGCCAGCGCCCGCAGCGTCGGCAGGTGCAACTTGGACACCAGGACGATCGAGCGGTTGCTGGCGGGCAGGGTCATCGACAGGTCGGCCGGCGGCGCCAGCTCGATGGCCACGCTCTCGTAGTGCCGGTGGATGCCCCGCATGGTGAGCCAGATCACCGGCATGGCCACCACCACAATCCAGGCGCCGCTGGCGAACTTCGAGATAAGCACGATGACCAGGACAACCGCCGTGAAGCAGGCGCCGACCGTGTTGATCGTCCGGCTGCGGATCATGTGCCGCCTGGCCTTGGTGTTGCTCTCCGTGCGCAACAGGCGGTTCCAGTGCCGGATCATCCCGGTCTGGCTGCACACGAACGACACGAACACGCCGATGATGTAGAGCTGGATCAGCCGCGTGGGGGAGGCCTGGAAGATCACGATCAGCAGAATCGCGAACCCCGACAGCAGGACGATCCCGTTGCTGAACGCCAGCCGGTCGCCGCGGGTGTGCAACTGGCGCGGCAGGTAACCGTCCCGGGACAGGATCGATGCGAGCACCGGGAAGCCGTTGAACGCGGTGTTGGCCGCCAGCACCAGGATCAGTGCCGTCACGACCTGCAGGAAATAGAACAATGGCGAGGAGTACCCGAACACCGCCCGCCCCACCTGGGCGATCACGGTGCGCTGGGTGCCCCCCTGGGCCAGCCCGGTCAGGTCGCTCGGGCTGGTCGCGACGTGCACATGGCTGGCCAGGGCCAGCACGGTCACCCCGGCGAACATCGTCACGGCGATGCCGCCCAGGAGCGCCAGCGTGGTGGCGGCGTTCTTGCTCTTGGGTTTCTTGAATGCGGGGACCCCATTGCTGATGGCCTCCACGCCGGTGAGTGCGGTGCACCCCGAGGAGAACCCGCGCAACAGCAGGAATATCAGCGCCAGGCCGGTGAAGCTGGTGGTGTGCTTGATCCGGTAGCTGGCGCTCTCCGCCTGCAGGTGGTGGCCGAGGGCCAGCCGGGTGGCACCCCACACGATCATCAGGGTGACCACGGCGATGAAGGCGTAGGTCGGGATCGCGAACGCTGTCCCTGACTCTCGCACGCCGCGCAGGTTGATCAGCGCGATCACCGTCACCACGAGGACCGCGATGAGCGTGACATGCGTATCCAGGACCGGGAACGCGGAGGCCAGGTTGGCCACGCCGGCGGATACGGATACCGCGACGGTCAGCGTGTAGTCCACCATCAGCGCGCTGGCCACGGCCATGCCCACCGGCGCCCCGAGATTGGTACTGGCCACCTCGTAGTCCCCGCCGCCGGACGGGTAGGCGTGCACGTTCTGCCGGTACGAGGCGACCACGACCAGCATCAGCACCGCAACCGCCACGGCGATGTACGGGGTGTAGTGGAAGAACGCGATCCCGCCGACCGACAGGACAATCAGGATCTCCTCGGTGGCATAGGCCACCGAGGAGAGCGCGTCGCTCGCGAACACCGGCAGTGCGATCTTCTTGGGGAGCAGGGTATGACCCAGCTTGTCGCTCTGCACGGGCCGTCCCACCAGCACGCGTTTGACAACCCCGAAGACCATGGCCACGTGCGCATGGTATGTGGCCATCGCCCGGTGGTACATCCCGGAGGGGGCCCGGGCGCAGATCTGGCCACCGGATGCCAGCCCGCCCGCAGGGCGCTCGTGTCGGCGAACACTCCCGGGGCGGTTATGTCAGGGGCGCGGGCGGGGCCGCGGCAGGCGTCGCTTCACCCGCCGAAGCTCACGTTCTGGCCGGTGACGTGGATGAGGACGCCCTGGGCCGAGACACTGACGCTTTGCAGGGTCATGTGCAGCGGCAGCGCTGGGATGGTAATCGTGGTGTCAGCCAGGCTGCCGAGCGCTGACACGGGCAGGCCGTCCGCTGAGACCACCTTGACATTGATCTCGTTGGGGCCGACCTTGGTCACCCGCGCCGTCGCGCTCCCCGAGACGATTCCCAGGTCGACGGCGATCTTTACTTCGTCATTGCTCACGGCGGAGATCTTCAGGCCCGGCGCGCTGGACGCGCTGGCCAGGCTCGCGAAGGTAATAAGCCCGGTTCCCGACAGCTGGGCGACCGTGGCCCCGGAGTAGCTGGAGTTCGGCCGGACATCGGTCAACGTGGCGTCGATGTGGTCGATCTGGACCGGGCCGGCCTTCTCCCCGGTGGCGGTGATGTGGACGTTATGGAAGTCCCGGCTGGCCACTTGGGTCAGGAACGGGAAACCTTCAATGGTCACGTGGGGCTTGCTGCTGAAGCCCTGAGCCTGCATCTCGGTGGCGGCCCGGTTACCAGCGTAGGCGGCCGCGGCGCGGTCGGCGATCACCAGCAGGCCAAGCACGATCACCAGCACGACGACGAGGATGACCGGCCATCGGCGGCGCCTGCGGCGGGGGAACGAACCCTGCTGGACCGGCAGGCGGGCGGTGGGGTGATCGCTCACCGCGCTGCCGCCAGGCCGGGCCCTGGAGCAGCCAGAGCGACCTGCCCGATCGTCTTCATGGGCCAGATGCTACGACAATTCCCGCGGTGGGCTGGCCGGTCACGGAAGGTTCGTGACATCCACGGCCTGTAGCTGCTGCGACGTACTGTCGGTGACCAGCAGAGTCGTGCTACCTGGCTCCATCGCGAATTGGCGCGGCAGCAGGCCGGCCGGTATCACCCCGAGCAGGGCGGACTTTCCGGCCAGCATGTCCGCGGAGTTGACCACGACCAGGTTCGCGGTGGCGCCCTTCCGCGTGTGCAGGTTGGAGTCGGCGACGATGATCCGGTCGCCACGATTGGTCGTGGTCAGCCCGATCGGTCCCTGGCCGACTCTGGCCCGGGCCAGGAGGGCGTGCCGGGGGTCGCTGAGCAGCTTGGCCGCGGAGAAGGCGAGGAGCGTGTTGCTGTCCCGGGCCGTGACCCAGACGTACTGGCCAGCGCCGGTGGTAATGATGCGGATCGGAACACACCCGGCCGACACGGTCGTCTTGAGCGCGGTGGCCGGATCCGTCTCGGCCTGGTGCACATCGATGACACTGAGGCCGCCCTGCTGGGAGTTCTCGCTCCGGTTCTGGGTGGTCGCGTAGAGCCAGCGGCCGTCGGGTGAGACCGACATGCCTACCGGCTGCAACCCCAGCGGGACCGTCCCCACGAGATGAGACGAGCCGAATCCGCTGGCGATCGCCGCGTGCAGGTTGAACACGGCCACCGCATTGCTCTGCTGAAGCGTGACGAACGCGAAACGGCCGTCGGGGGTAACCCGCACCTGGTCGCCGCCCGAGCCGCCGGGGCTGGTCAGCGAGCCTGACACGGGGTTCGGGCCGCCCTGCTCGGCCTGGGCAACGTTGATGACCACCGCTCCGCTGCCATCCGCAGCGAGCAGGTAGTGCCCGTCCGGGGTGAGCGTCGCGCCCCGGGGGGTTCCGGCCACGGCGATGGTCCGGACGAGCGCGGGAGCAAGTCCCGTGCCATTCCGGATGACCGCGATGGAGCTCTGCGATCCGCTGGTGAGCGTGAGGAACGACCAGCCGCCTTTCGCGGTCACCACCGCCCACGGCTGGCCGGGGACCCGGAGCATTGTGGTGCGGATCTTGGGCAGCGGGGAGGCCGACGCGTTCGACACCAGACAGCCCGGCGGAGACAGTGCCACCGTCCGGCTGCGGGCTTTACCTCCGCCTCCGCCACTGCTGCCGTCGCCGCGCGCGAGCGCATAGGTGCCACCCGCCAGGCCGAGCACCAGCACGCAGCCGGCCACCAGGGCGACCGGGGAGCGCCACCAGGGCCGGGCGGGCGGCGCGAGCCGATCGCCCCCGGGCGCGGGCGGGCTGGCCGAAGCACTCCGCCCTGGCCGGCCGGCCCCTTCGGTGGCGGCTCCTTCGGTGCCAGCTCGTGCGGTGCCAGCTCGTGCGGTGCCTGTTCCGGCTGCCGTACCGGGGCGGAGCACCTCCCGTGGGCGTCTCGCCGGGCGGACCGGCTCGGTGGCCGGCCGGGGCGGCACGGGGGTCGCTGGGCCGGTGTCGCCCTGGCCCGGCGCTTCCGTGACCGGCCTCCGGGACGGCACGGTGAGCTCCCCGCCGGTCGGGCCGGTACCGGGCCTGGTGCTGGCCGCGTCGCCGGTACCGGGCCCGGTACCGGTCGCGTCGCCCGTCCCGAGCCCGCACGCGCCGCGCAGCGCGGTAGCGAAGTCGAGGCACGTCTGGTACCTGTCGCCCGGTGACTTGGCCAGCGCCTTCGCGAGTACCTGGTCCACCGCTGGGGGCAGGTCGCCGCGACGGGCGGTGACCGCCGGTGGCGGCTCGGACAGCTGGGCCCACAGCACCGCGAGCCGCTGGTCCCGCTTGAACGGCGGCGAGCCGGACAGCATCTCGAACGTCGCGCAGGCGAGCGCATAGAGATCGGTGCGCCCGTCCACCGGATGACTCTCAATCTGCTCTGGCGCCACGTAGTTCAGGGTGCCGAGGAACTGACCGGTCGCCGTCAGGTGGCTGGACGACAGCGCCTGCTTGCTGAGCCCGAAGTCGGACAGGTACACATGGTCAGCGGCGGCGCTGGAGTCGAGCAGGATGTTGCCCGGCTTGACGTCGCGGTGGACCAGACCGCGGGCATGGGCCGCGTCCAGCGCGGACGCCACCTGAGTGATGATGAGCACCACGCGGGCCACCGGCAGCGGTTCGGCCCGGTTGATCAGCGTCCCTACGTCGCCGCCCTCGACGTAGCGCATCGCGATGAACAGGACGCCGCCCGACTCGCCGGCCTCGAAGACCGGGATGATGTGCGGATGGTCGACCGCCGCCGCGGTCCTGGATTCCCGGATGAAGCGCCGCCGGAAGCCCTCGTCACGGGCGAGCTCGGGGGCCAGGACCTTCAGCGCGACGCGCCGGTCCAGCCGTGGGTCGTGCGCGCGGTAGACGACCGCCATTCCGCCCCGGCCGATCTCCTCGTCGAGGCGGTAACCCGCGACGCGAGAGCCAATGGCGAATTCATTGGCGACCCATGGGGTCTCGTCGCTCACCGCGCCTCCAGCGCTCGGCCCGCCCGCAGGCCAGAGGCTAGACGGTTCAGGTTGCGTTGGCTTGAATGGCCCTACACTTATCAGATGACCGAGCGCTCCGTCTCGCAGCACGCTGCCCCGGTGCTCATGGTAAAGACGCAGGGATCCGATCAGCAGCTACACGCTGGCTCGTCGTACCGCGTCGGCCGCGATCCGCAGGCGGACATCGTCGTTGACGATTCACGGGTGTCTTGGCATCACGCGGTCCTCCAGCTGGACCGGGGCGCGTGGATTCTCGAGGACTCCAGCAGCACCAACGGGACCTTCATGGGATCCCGCCGGGTCAGGCGGATCGAGATCAACGAGGATTGCATCCTGCGTCTCGGCGATCCGGCTGACGGGCCGGTCATGTTCTGCTCGGTCTCCCGGCCCCGCGGCCCTGGGCCCGGCGGCACTGTGGTTCGTGATTCGGGGATGAGCGTCGACCGCCGGCCCACGTCGGTGATGCGCGCGCCGGTCAAGGTGCTGCGCATCGGGCGCGGGCCCGACAACGACCTCGTCGTGCCGGACCTCAGCGTCTCCCGGCACCATGCCGAGCTGCGGAACTCCGGTGGCGGCCGGTACGAGATCGTGGACCTGGGCAGCCACAACGGGACGTTCGTCAACGGAGAACCGATATCCACGGCGACCGTGACGGAAGCAGACATCCTCAGCATCGGACGTGCGACGTTCCGCCTCGTCGGTGACGAACTGCGGGAGTTCATCGACGAGGGCAACGTCTCGCTCGTCGCGCAGGATCTGACCGTGCGGATCTCGGGCGGCAAGGTACTGCTCGACCATGTGAGCTTCCCGATCGGCGAGCGCAACCTGGTGGCGGTTATCGGCCCCAGCGGAGCGGGGAAGACCACGCTGCTCGGGGCGCTGACCGGGATGCGGCCCGCTACCGAAGGTGCGGTCCTGTACGACGAACGCGACCTGTACACGCACTACGCCGAGTTGCGGCACCGGATCGGCCTGGTTCCCCAGCAAGACATCCTGCACAGTCAGCTGTCAGCACGCCGCGCGCTCCGTTATGCGGCTGAATTGAGGTTTCCCGGTGACACCTCACGGGAGGAGCGCCACCGCCGGGTGGATGAGGTCATCGACGAACTGGGGCTCAAGGCACACGCGGACACCCGGGCCGGGTCGCTGTCCGGCGGCCAGCAGAAGCGGGTCAACGTCGCGCTCGAACTGCTGACCAAGCCGTCCCTGCTCTTCCTGGACGAGCCCACCTCGGGCCTGGACCCGGGGCTGGACAAGTCCGTCATGGAGATGATGAGCGGCCTGGCCAAGGATGGCCGCACGGTCATCGTGGTCACCCACAGCGTCGCGAACCTGGATGTCTGCGACCGCCTGCTGGTGCTGGTCCCAGGCGGCAAGGTGGCGTTCTACGGACCACCCGCTGAAGGGCTCCGCTACTTCGGGAAGCAGAGCTGGGCCGAAGTGTTCCAGGCCTTCGACGCCCAGCCGGATCGCGATTGGCAGGGGGACTTCAAGCGGTCGTCCTCCTACCGCGAGTACGTAGCCAGCGGACTGACGAGCCGGGCGCCCGAGTCGACACACCGAGCGCCGGTGCCGCCCCCGGCGCCCCGGAGCCGCCTGGCGCAGCTGTCCACTCTCAGCCGGCGTTACCTGGCGGTCATCGCCTCGGACCGCAACTACCTGATCGTGCTCGCCGTGCTGCCCATCGTCCTGGGGGCATTGATCAGGCAGTTCGCGGGGCCGGGGGGGCTGGCGGGCCTCAACAACACGACCGCCCAGCAGACGCTGCTGGTCCTGGTCATCTGCGCCTGCTTCACCGGTGCCGCCAACTCCGTGCGGGAACTGGTCAAGGAGCGTCCCATCTACAGCCGGGAACGGGCCGCCGGCCTGTCGGCCGGTGCCTACCTGTTCTCCAAGCTCCTGGTGCTCGGGCTCATCACCGGCCTGCAGGCGGCCGTGCTCGTTGCGCTCGGCGTCCTCGGGAAGCCGCTTCCGGCCCATGGGTCATTCCTGCCGGCACTGCCCGAACTGCTGCTGGCCATCATCGTCCTCGCCCTCGCCTGCATGGCGCTGGGGCTGCTGGTGTCGGCGATCGTCAATACCTCAGAGAAGACAATGCCGGTGCTGGTGCTGCTCTCGATGGCGCAGGTCATCCTGTCCGGCGGGCTGCTGGCGCTCTCGGTGGGGCTGAACCAGCTCTCCTGGCTGACGCCTGCCCGCTGGGGCTTCGCCGCGACCGCGTCCACCGTCAACCTCAACGTGATCTCCGCCCCCGGCGTCATCACGCGCAGCCCGCTGTGGGACCACAAGCCGAGCACCTGGCTGATGGACATGGGGCTGCAGATCCTGCTCGCGGTGCTGTTCAGTCTCATCGCCTGGTGGCGGCTGGTCCGGCTCAGCCCCGGCCGGACGAGGCGCTGATCCAGGTCCGCCCCCTTGCTCCCGCCACCAGGTGAAACGATCGTGTGGTGACGTCACCACAGCGAACGCCGCGGCCGAAAGGCCAGCGGGCCACGGGCGCGGCTGCGGCGGCGATCCGCAGCCCTGAGCTCCTGGTCGAAGATCACCGTGCGCGCCGCATCCGCCGACCGGTTGACCTGCTGCGATGTGCCGCTGCCGGTGTCGGGATCGCCCTGCTGATCGGGGTCGGCCTGCTGGCCAGGGCCACCGCGACTGGCGTGGAAACCGACGTCGTCGGGGCGAGCCGCCGGCTGCCCAGCGCCGCCCTGTCAACTCTGGGTGTCGCGGCCACGCTCGCCCTGGTGCTGCTTCCGATCGCCCTGGCCATCCGGCAGCTGCTCCGCCGCCAGCCCAGGCGGCTCGGCGAGGCGCTGCTGACTGGCGTGCTCACGATCATCGTGCTCGGGTTCGCCAACCTGCTGCTTCGCAGCGGCGCCGGCACCCAGCTTTATGACGCGATCACCATGTCCCGTCCCGGTGCCAGCCACATCGCCGCGCTCGACGCGTACCTGGCGGGCCTCGCGGCCTATGCCACGATCATTGACCTGAGCGCGTGGCCCCGGTGGCGCAACGCGCTGTGGCTGGCTTTCGGGGTGTACGCGATCGCGAGCCTGGCCGTGGTCCGCACGACCGTGCTCTCGCTGCTCATCACGCTTCTGCTGGGCCGGGCGATCGGGCTCGCGGTCCGGTATGCCGCAGGTTCCATGTCGCAGCGGCCCCCAGCCGAGGCCATTGCCGCCGCCCTCAGCTCGGCGTGCCTGCCGGTGACCGAGATGCGGCGCGTGCCCGAGTCTGGCGCCGAGTCGCGGCGCTACGCGGCGGCGATGGCCGGGGGCGGGCGGCTCGACGTCGGCGTATTCGACCGGGATCAGCAGGCGGCCGGCGCGCTCTACCGGCTGTACCGCTCCGTGCGGGTGCGCAACCAGGTCTCCCGCCGGGCTCCGCTGTCGATGGACAGGGCAGTGGAGCGCAGGGCCCTCATGGCCTACGCTGTGGCCGGCGCCGGAGTGCCGACACCGCGCCTGCGTGCGCTCGTGCGGGTCGGCCCGGAAGCCGTTGCGCTTGTCACCGAGCATGACGCCGGGGCGACCCTGGCCGAGCTGGCGGGCACGCTCACCGATATACAGCTGGGCCTGGTGTGGGACGTGGTGCTGCAGCTGCATTCGCACCGGGTCACCCACCGGGCGCTCACCGCGGACAGGATCCTGATCGCCGACGACGGCCACGTGGAGCTGCTCGAGCCGGACAGCGGTGATGTGGCCGCCAGCGACCTCCAGCTCCGGCTGGACCTGGGCCAGCTCCTGGCCGAGACCGCGACCCTCGTCGGGCCCGGCCGGGCGGCGGACCTGGCGCTGCGCAAGGTTGGCGCGAGCGAACTCGTCGCACTGGTGCCGCTGCTGCAGCCGGTCGCGCTGTACCGCTCCACGCGGGCGTCGCTGCGCCACCACCGGGACATCCTGCCCGAGCTCAGGAAGCGTATCCTCGCCGCCGCCCCGACGGACGGAACCGCGGCCCCGGCCACGGCCGTGCAGCTGGAGAGGATCCGGCTGAGAACCCTGGTCACGCTGGTCGCCACGATCGTGGCGGTCTACGTGGTCATCGGCCAGCTCGCGCGGGTCGACCTGGCGAAAACCCTGCGGTCCGCCGATGTGCGCTGGATGGTGGTCGCGTTTGGCCTGTCAGCGGTCACCTACCTCGCGGCGGCGTTGTCACTGTCCGGGTTCGTGGCGAAGCGGCTGCACTTCGGTCGCACCGTCCTCGCCCAGCTCGCCGGGTCATTTGTCACGCTCGTGACGCCGGCCGCCGTCGGTGGCGCCGCGCTCAACATCCGCTTCCTCCAGCGCAGCAAGGTTCCGCCCGCGGTCGCGGCGGCGAGCGTTGGCTTGTCTCAGGTGGTGGCCTTCGTCCTGCACGTGATCCTGCTCGTGGTCTTCGTGGCGATCACTGGCGCGCGGACTCATGCCCTCAGCCCGCCCAGCTGGTCGTACTTCGTGCTAGCGGGGCTCGTCGCCGTGGTGCTGCTGGTCGTGGCGATCCCGGCCGGCCGGCGGCTGCTGCGGGCCCGGCTCGCGCCCGCGCTGGGGCAGGTGCTGCCCCGCCTGATGCAGGTCATCCAGCAGCCGCGGAAGCTGGCGGAAGGGATCGGCGGCGGTCTCCTGCTCACGGCCAGCTACATCCTCTGCCTCACGACATGCGTCATGGCCCTCGGCGGGTCCATAGCGATCACCAGTGCCGCCGTGGTGTACCTGACCGGGAACGCCCTCGGGTCGGCCGTCCCCACGCCCGGCGGCCTGGGCGCGGTGGAGGCCGCCCTGTCCGCCGGGCTCACCGCCACCGGGCTGCCGGGAGCGACAGCGGTCGGCGCGGTACTGCTCTTCCGGACGCTCACCTTCTGGCTGCCGGTCCCGGCCGGCTGGGCCGCCTTCAG
>JAWWPY010000556.1:0-3359 GCA_033854735.1 Streptosporangiaceae bacterium
GGGTGCACGGACCCGGACTCGTCAGCCTCCGCTGCGATGCCGGCGACGGATGACGCCAGCGCCCGGGCCTCACCCTGCAGGTCGCGGTAACGGCCGGGGAGCTCGAACAAAGTCTCATCCGCAGCTGCCATGCACCCACCCTCTCGCCTAATATCTATGCTAACCATAGCAAGGAATTGGGGAGGTTACCGGTGAGCAGCGCAGCCGCATCACCGTTCGACCTGACTGGCCGGGTGGCGCTGGTCACCGGGGGCAGCCGCGGGCTCGGCCGGGCCATGGTGGCCGGGTTCGCCCGGGCCGGCGCCGATGTCGTGATCGCCAGCCGGAACGGCGCCGGCTGCGCAGACTACGCCCGCGAGATCACGGAGACGACGGGCCGTGAGGCGCTCGGCGTGGCCGTGCACGTCGGGCACTGGGCGGAGCTCGACGGCCTGGTCGAGGCCGCCTACCAGCGGTTCGGCCGGGTGGACATTCTGGTCAACAACGCCGGGATGTCCCCGGTCTACGGCGCGGTCACCGACATCACCGAGGAACTGTTCGACAAGGTGGTCGGCGTGAACCTCAAGGGGCCGTTCCGGCTGGCCGCCCTGGTCGGCACCAGGATGGCCGCGGTGAAGGGGGATGGGGAGGTGGGTGGGGGGTCGATCATCAACGTCAGCAGCATGGCGGCGGCCCGCCCGCGGGCAGACCTCCTCCCTTACGCCGCGGCCAAGGCCGGGCTCAACGCCATCACGGTGGGCCTGGCGCACGCGCTGGGCCCCGCGGTCCGCTGCAACGCGATCATGGCGGGCACCTTCCTGACGGACGTCAGCCGGTCCTGGGATACTGCCGCGTTCGAGGCCAGGGCCCATCGGTTCGCGCTGCGCCGCGGCGGCCAGCCGGACGAGATCGTCGGCGCGGCTCTTTACCTCGCCAGTGATGCCGCCAGCTACACGACCGGGAGCATCCTGACCGTCGATGGCGGCCAGCCCTGACCGCGGCGAGCGCTGACCGCGACGAGCACTGAGCGCCCGGGCCGGCCAGCCTGCGTGTCGCCGTGACGGTCCTGGCCGGCCCGGGACGGGTTAGCCAGGACCGATGACGCCGCGCCCGGCCAGCGCGTCCAGTTCGCCGGGGCCCAGCCCCAGCGCCTGGGCGAGCACCGGCCTGGTGTGCTCGCCTATCCGCGGCACGCCGTCGTAGCCCGGGCCCGGGTAGGAGGCCATGTGCAGGACCGGTCCCGGCATCAGCGCCGGCCCGAGCACGTCGCTGCCGGTGACGTCCACCAGCGTCCGCTCCAGGAAGTGGGGCTCAGCCACGATGTCGCCCGCATCGTTCACCGGCGCCGCCACGACCTCGAAATCGTCGAGGATCTTCAGGGTGTCGGCGCGGGGGCGGGCCGCGACCCAGGCCGTCACCTCGTGCTGGATGGCGTCATTGTTGGCCATTCTCGCCTGGTTCGTGGCAAATCGCGGGTCGTCGCTCAGCTCGGGGCGGCCCATGGCCTTGAACAGCCGCCGGGCGATCACCTCGTTCGAGGCGGCGATCGACAGCCAGGCGCCGTCAGCGGCCTGGTAGATACCGCGCGGCGAGGCCGACCCGGTGCCGTTGCCGACCCGGCCCTGGACTTCGCCCAGGCTCGTGTACTTCAGGATCGTGTCGCCGACGATGAACATCAGCGGCTCATACAGTGCGACGTCGATGACCTCGCCGGCCCCGGTGCGCTCGCGCCGGTACAGCGCCATGGCCGTGCCCATGGCCGCGGAGATGCCCGCGATGGAGTCGGCGAAGCCGAACGGCGGCGACGTCGGCGGGCTGTCCGGCCATCCGTTGATGAACGCGAAGCCGCTGGCGGTCTCCGCGACGGTTCCGAAGCCGGGGCGTTCCCGGTACGGGCCGGTCTGCCCGAATCCCGAGACCCGGGTGAGCAGCAGCCCCGGATTGTCCTCGGCCAGGACTTCGTAGCTGAGGCCCCACTCTTCCAGCCGGCCGGGCCGGAATGACTCCAGCACCACATCCACCGTGGCGGCGAGCCGGCGCACCAGGTCACGACCGTCCGCTGTCCTCAGGTCGATGCCCACGGAGCGCTTGCCCGTGTTGAGCCGGACGAAGCCCAGCGCCAGGCCGTCCTTCTGCGGCGTCCAGTGCCGTGCGTAATCGCCGGTGGCGGGGTCCTCGACCTTGGTTACCTCCGCGCCGAAGTCACGCAGCATCCGCCCGGCCGTCGGCGCCGCGTACATGGTGCCGAGTTCCAGGACCGATATTCCGGCCAGCGGGCCCGCCGCGGTCGCGTTCACGATGTTCTCTCCTCACCGCGGCGGCCGGCCCGGCCGTCGGCCGCCTGCGCCTCCGCCAGCCACTGGACCGCCTTGTCGTAATGTGCCTTGTCGATATGCAGCCCGCGGTAACGCACGGCCCCGGAGCTGGTCCGGGCCGCCTCCTCATAGGCGGCGGCCAGTCCCTGGTAGAACTCGGTCTCCGCGGGCGACGGGCGGAACACCTCGTTGATGACCGGCACGTGGCTGGGATGAATGGCGATCATGCCGCGGAAGCCGAGCCCGCGGCCCTGCCGGGCGAAGTCGCGCAGCCCATCGAGGTCGTCCACCCGCTCCCACAGCGCCGTCAGCGGATGGATGCCTGCCTCACGGCAGGCCAGCAGCACGCGGCTGCGCAGGTAGAGCGTCTCAAGGCCGCCTGGCGTCCACTCGAAGCCCACCTCACGCGCGATGTCCGCGTGCTCGGCGGTCGGGCCGATCATAGCCCCGACGCGCGGTGAGGCGGCCGCGATCTCGCGGCAGTTGTGGATGGCCGGCACGGTCTCCACCGGGATGATGTAGCGGAGCCCCGCCACGCCGTTGCGGAGCTCGAAATGATCGAGCAGCGCGTCGTACCGCAGCACGTCGGACGGCTCGCTGACCTTGGGCGCGAAGATCCCGGTCAGCCCAGGCGCGACGGTCGCTTCCAGGTCAGCGCCGGTCAGCCGGGTGGCCAGGCCGTTGACCCGGACGAAGATCCCGGTCGCCGGGCCGGCCGCGCGCAGCGTGCCGATCGTCTCGCGCACCTGCGCACGCGCCCCCTCCTTCTCACGGTCCGGAACCGAGTCCTCCAGGTCGAGGACGATCGCTTCCGGGCCGGCGCGGAGCGCCTTGAGCGCCCAGGCGGGCTTGTTCCCGGGGACGAACAGCACCGACCGGTACCCGCGCATCAGGCCGCCCGGCCAGCGGTACCCGCGGTCAGCAAGGTCAGCCAGGTCACGTTCACTCCTTTGGCAGGCCGCCGGCCCGGCCGGCTGGCGGCATCATGCGGGAGGCTACCGGCGCTGGTCGAAGCGGCGGCGAAGGAGCTCGGACACGATGCGGATGCGCTGCATCGCGGGCGTG
>JAWWPY010000557.1:0-2802 GCA_033854735.1 Streptosporangiaceae bacterium
CCGGGCCCGGCGCGGCCACTGCTCTCGCCTCGCATCGTCGTGGCGCGCGTTGCGGTGACGTTGCACCGTGCCTGGGACCGATGGTCCCTCGTCTTCAGGCATCCACGACCAGCGTGCCGGTGGGCCCCTTTTGGGCCTCCGGACTCAGTGATCCCGCACCTGCCGAGCTGGTGGCCGTCCGCGTCCACGAAGAGCGGCGCCGCGTCGACGTGCGCGCCCGCCGCCTCGGCCAGGCCGCGATCGACCAGGAGGCCCAAGCGGGAACGGCCCTGGCCCGACTTCGGGCGCCTGTTCCGATCGACCGGGTTGCGGGCGATCATCTCGAGGTCGACGGCCGGAGCCAGCACACAATGCAATCGATGTGCGGTCCGCGGCCCCGACGGCGCCCGAGAGCCCACGCGAAAGGGCCGCCCGCGGGCGGCCCTTTGCTTCTGTGGTGATTGCGGGGTGGTGCGGCGGGGGTTGGTCAGCCGATGCAGCCGGGGACCGCGGTGGGGCTGCCGATGCAGTTGGTCGGAGTGTTGGCGGTGATCGCGGAGGTGTTGCTGGTGAACGTGCCGCCGCTGCGGTCGATGCCGCCAGGGTTGACGACAGCCACGTTGAGGGTGACCGAGGTGCTGGTGAGGGTGAAGATTCCGTTGATGGTGACGATGCCGGCAGCCTGGTGGGCTGTGTTGCTCTTGACGAAGCTGCTGGTGACCGTCACCGTGCCGCCGTTGTCGTACATGCCGCCGCCCATGCCGCCGACCAGGTCGAGCAGGCCCGCTGCCCGGTTGCTGGACAGGTTGCCGCTGGTGAACGTCACCGTGCCGCCGTCGTTGTAGATGCCACCGCCATCGCCGCCGGTGACCCCGAGCAGGCCCGTCACGCTGTTGCCGGACACGGTGCTGCTGGTGAACGTCGCCGCGCCGAGGCCGTTGTAGATGCCGCCGCCCCTGGCACCCGCGTGGTTGCCGGACAGGGTGCTGTTGGTCAGCGTCACCGCGCCGGCGTTGTAGATGCCGCCGCCGTCACCGCCGGCCAGGCCGAGCAGGCCGCTGGTGGAACCGTTGCTGAGGGTGACCGACTTGGTGGTGAGGGCACCGGTGCTGGTGACCTCGACGATGCGGAAGGCCGGGGCCAGAAGCCCGCCGGCGCGAGTGATGGTGCTGCCGTCGCCCGACAGGGTGATGGGAGTGGTGATGAGCGGCAGCCCGTCCGGGCCGTGCGCTCCCCCACCGTGGCTGGCGGTGAGGGTGTAGGTGCAACCGGTGGCCAGGGTCACCGTGCCTCCGCCGGCGGCATTGGCGGCGTTGATCGCGGCGACCAGCGCCGCCTCGTTGCAGGCCACGGCCGCCTTTGCCGTCGTCGGGATGATCAGGGTGGCCGTGGCTGCGGCAAGAACGCCGGCGCAGCTCAGGCCCTGGATTGTGCGGATGAATCGCATCGAGCTCTCCTTTGTACCAGTGATACGAGTGACGTGTTGATGTGACGAGTGGTGACGACGTGAGATGCCCACGCATCGACGTTGGTGCGTGCTCTTGCAGAGAGTTGTCGTCGGCTCTTACTACAACTACCGTTCTCAGGCGCCGTGCGTGGCTACCCTGAACGGCGACTCTGTGGGAGTGCGAGCCGACTGTCTGGGGGGTGGGACTGGTTGACTGCTGTTTCTCCAGCGTCACCGTTCCCGATACACCGATGCTAGATCTACACTTGCCGCCATCCGAGGGCGTCACCGGGTCGTTACCACGCCGTGCGAGAGTTATTTCGGAATCGTAAACATTGGAAACATTCGGACGCTTCCGGCAGATTCCGGTCCTGGGGGACGGCAAATTTGGAAACATTCGGACGCTTCCGGCAAATTCGACCGGGGGAGAGACCGTGCGCGGTCGTCCCGGCATGTCAAGAGAGAGCCCCCGGAGCGGGTGGCGAGGGGCTCCAGGTGCAGGGGCCGGGCGGCGTTCGTGGCCGCCGCCCGAGGTGGTCTCGCGCGCTGCTGTACTGGCTCGCCCGGGAGGCTCGGCAGGCGGTTGCGAATGCAGGAGCCGGCACCTCGGCCTGCTCCTGCGGCTGATCATCGGGCGCCGGTCAGAGGCGCATCACCACGTCCGTGCCCTCGAGGACGAAGAGTCGTCACCGATCCAGCGCTGGCGACAGCGCTGCCATGCCGATGACCGGGCTTCGGCTACCCTCGAGGCGATCACCCTCGCCATCGCGTTCTGCAGCGGCGCACACCTGATCCGCCTGGAACCCGGCACGGCGTGACCACGAACCGTGAGGAGACGCGTCACATGAGGGAGACCAGGCCAAGGCAGGCGGCCGACGCCCTGGTGATCTTCGGCATCACCGGGGACCTGGCCCGCAAGATGACACTCCCCGCGCTGTACCGCCTGGAGCTGGCCGGCAGGCTGGACTGCCCGATCATCGGGGTGGGGCGCCGCGACTGGTCCGAGGACCACCTGGCCGTCCCGGTGCGAGAAGCGCTCCAGGTGGCCACCGAGCCCGTGGAGGAGAAGGTCCTCGCTTCACTTGCCCGGAGATTCACGTACCTCCAGGGTGGCTTCGACGACCCAGGCACCTACGAGAGGCTGGCTGGTCGGTTGAAGGGCACCTCCAGTCCGCTGTTCTACCTGGAGATCCCGCCCTCACTGTTCGCTCCGGTTGTGGTGGCGCTTGGCCGGGCGGATCTCACGGCACATGCCACGGTCATGATCGAGAAGCCCTTCGGCCACGACCTGGCCTCAGCCCGGGCCCTCAACGACGAGCTGCACGAGGTGCTCGACGAGGACCAGATCCTGCGCATCGACCACTTCCTGGGCAAGC
>JAWWPY010000558.1:0-3136 GCA_033854735.1 Streptosporangiaceae bacterium
CAGGGTCGCCGCGGAACTGGGCGACCAGGCGGACTGGCGTGAGGTGAGCGTGGTGGGGGTGGAGTCGCAGATCATGAACAGGACGGCGAGGACCAGCAGGGTCCGGGACACGAGGGAGCCCTCGTCCCCGCCCGCCTCCTGCAGCAGCACGTAGGCCAGCAGCAGGACCGCCGCCGTGACCACCACGGCCATGTAGAGCCACGCGGCCCGCGAGAGCCTGCTCAAGACCCCCCCTCGCAGTCAGTCGATCGACTACCGGGCGGATCCGTCTCATGGGCATGCCGGCCGCGACCCTGCGACCCTGCCGATCTCCGGCGCCGATGAATGACCCGGCCAATAGCTCCAGTTCGCCACTCAGGGTAACGCCATCGCCGCTGATCGCGTAGCCTTCACGACCGATATCTACAATCTGTATATACGGCGTGACAGAAAGTAACAATGGTCGGCGAGTTTCAGGCGTTGGCCCAGCTCAGAGGGCAGACGATTGCAGCTGGTGGATCAGGGTGTTTTGGCGGGTAATGCGCCCCGCCGGGCGGCCTATTCGCTGCGAAGTTCGGTGATCTCGATCTCGGTGATCTCGATCGTGGCCCGGACTTCCTGGATCCGGGTCAGCACCTTGACCCGCAGGTCGCCGGGGACCTCGTCGTGGCCGCAGGACTTGTGCACCAGCCGCTTGACCGCCTCTTCCAGGCCGTACTCGCGCAGGCACGGGCCGCACTCGTCGAGGTGCTGGCGGATCTGCGCCTTACCTGAGTCGCCGAGCTCGCCGTCCAGGTAGGTGTAGACCCGCTCGAGTACCTCGCTGCACGGAGTCTCGTGGGGTTTCCCGCAGCTCATGACGCGTCCCTCCCCGACTCCGCGGCCTGGGGCTCCTGGCTGTCATCCGCCTGGCTGTCATCCGCCGGGGCCGGGCGGGTCACGCCCCGGTCGGCCGCGTAGTCCTGCAGCATGTCCCGCAGCTGCCGCCGCCCGCGGTGCAGGCGCGACATGACAGTGCCGATCGGCGTGCCCATAATGTCGGCGATCTCCTTGTACGCGAACCCCTCCACGTCGGCGAGGTACACCGCAATGCGGAACTCCTCGGGAAGGGCCTGCAGCGCCTGCTTGATGTCGGAGTCCGGGAGACGGTCCAGCGCCTCCGCCTCCGCCGACTTCAGGCCCGAGGATGTGTGCTCGGCCGCCCGGGCCAGCTGCCAGTCCTCGACCTCTTCCGCGCCCGACCGCTGCGGCTCGCGCTGCTTCTTGCGGTAGCTGTTGATGAACGTGTTGGTCAGGATCCGGAACAGCCACGCCTTCAGGTTCGTCCCGGGCTGGAACTGGTGGAACGACGCATAGGCCTTGGCGAACGTCTCCTGGACCAGGTCCTCGGCATCTGCCGGGTTCCGCGTCATCCGCAGCCCGGCCGAGTAGAGCTGATCCAGGAAGGGCAGCACATCATGCTCGAAACGCTCGCTGCGCTGCTCGAGTGTCTCGGTTACCGGACCCACCCCCTCGGAGATCTCCCGCACCGGCCGACGGTAACGGCCGTATGGGCGGGAGGATACATCCCCGCTATCCCTCGGCTCGAAGCGAGTCATCCTGGAGGCGCTACTGACAGGCGCGTAATCGGCTACAACCACGCCGTCTGAAACATGCGCCCGGGCGGCTTCATTCCGTCATCCGGGGGCCAGACGGCGACTTCCCCCCGGGTCGGCCGGGCGGTATGCAGGCGGACCTCCCCGTCAAGTCAGGTGAGGAAAGACCCAGGTGGGGAACATTTCAGGAAATAGGGCTGCGCGGGCTCCCCGTCTTCGCGGCGACGTCTCACCTCTGTCACTTGGCAGGCCGTCGGCCGCAATGCGCGCAGCCCGGCTGCTGGATGGAGTCATGGTGGTGGCCAGTGCGACCAGCCCGCTCACCGTTCTCGGCTCAAGCTCGCTCACGGCCTACTGGCGGTTCCAGCGAGCCGTGGTGGCGGCCCAGTTGCAGGCCTGGCTGCCGCCCCGGGGGCGGATCCTGGTGGATATCTCCGGCCCCCAGTCCAGCGTGGCGTCCCAGGCTGCCACGGCGGGCTACACGGTGCTTCAGGTCATGCCGCGCTGGCCCTCGGCCGCTGAACCCCCAGGATCGGGACACCTGGCCCCCGGACACCTGGCCTCCGGACACCTGGCCCCGGGAGACCCAGCCCTGGGGCGCCCCGCCCGGCTGGAGGCGCCCCGGACGCTCACCGTGCGCGGCGTGCACCGCCGCCGCGCCCCGGTGGGACGGCTGGTCCGCGTGGTGGCAGACTCGGCGAACCTGGCCTTCCTCGCCGACGGGTCGGTGGACGGGGTCATCGCCGACGACGGGGCCCTGTCGCGGCACCTGATGGCCGAGGACGTCGCGGCGGAGATCGCCCGCGTGCTGCGTCCCGGCGGCCAGCTCCTGGCCTCCGTGGACTCGCTCGTGCTGGGCATGTCCATCCTGGCCGAGCAGCACCACTGGGCCGAGCTCACCGATCTGCCGCAGGCGGAAGTGGTGCTGGTGCCCTGGCCGGACGGCCATATCACCCGGTGCTTCGGACCCGAGCAGCTCGTCGACCTGCTCACCGAGGCCGGGCTGGAAGTCAGCTGGATCCGGCCGCGCACCGTGCTGTCCCCGTCGATGGTGGACCACGTGCTGCGCAAGGACCCGAGTGCGATCATGCGGCTGGTCCGGGCCGAGCTGGCCGCGGGCGCGGAAGAGGCCGGCCCGGCCGGCCCCGGCCACGGCACCGGGAACGGCGGGAACGAATCGTTCGGCATCTACCTGCTGGCCGCGGCCCGCAAGCCCGCGGCCCGGGGCGTTCCCGCCGTGTCCCAGACCGCTGACTAGCGCCGCAACCGGTCCCGTTTCGACTGGCAGGCCACGCACCGGGACGCCTCCGGACGCGCCTCCAGGCGGCCTTCCGGGATCGGCTTGCCGCAGTCCGCGCAGCTGCCGTAGCTGCCGTCCTGGATGCGCTGCAGCGCGTCCACGACTTCCGTACGCTGGGACATCGCGGAGGCCAGCACTGCCTCGGCGCGGTCGGCCTCGGACAGGCTGCTCCCCACGTCCGCCTCGTCCTGCGGGGAGTCCGCGGCACCGGTCATGGGCCGCTCGCCGCGCAGGACCGCGATGGAACGGTCCAGGTCGTCGC
>JAWWPY010000559.1:0-7410 GCA_033854735.1 Streptosporangiaceae bacterium
CTGACAGCATCCGGTAAAGGCGCGAGGTAGGGCAGCGCCTCCTAGGCCGGCTGCGTGTGCTGGCGCGCCTGCCCGGATGCTCGCATTATGGTCGTCTGCCGTCAGCCCTCAAACATAAGTTCTGGGCATCCGATCCGCACTGTACCAATTGGTCTAGACCTGTGTAGCCAGTGGTCTAGACCATAGGATTCCAGGTATCAGCACGGATTCAGCACGCGGTCCGGAAACGACGGGAAATAACCCGGGACGATTCAGGCAAACGCCACACGAGAAGCGGCCGCCCCACTCCCGGGTGGAACGGCCCGCCTTCCGGGTCAACGATAGGTATATCCGCAGGCCAGGGCTACCGTACGTCCAGCCCCGTGACCGCGCGGCCGATAATCATCCTTTGAATTTCGCTCGTACCTTCGAAGATCGTGAAGATCTTCGCGTCCCGGTGCCAGCGCTCGACCGGGTAGTCGCGGGTGTAGCCGTTGCCGCCGAGAATCTGGATGGCCTGCTCGGTCACCCGTACCGCGGTCTCCCCCGCGACCAGCTTGGACATCGACCCCTCCGCGTTATCGAGCGCGGCGCCCTGGCGCGCCATCCACGCGGCCCGCCACACCAGCAGCCGGGCCGCGTCCACCGACGCCCCCATGTCCGCGAGCATGAACGCGATCGCCTGGTTCTGGCCGATCCGGCGGCCGAACTGGACCCGCTCCCTGGAGTAGTCGCGGGCGTACTCGAAGGCGGCCCGGGCGATGCCGACCGCCATCGCGCCCACGCCCGGCCTCGACGCCTCGAACGTCTTCATCGCCGCCTGCTCGCCGCCCCGGCCACCCGAGCGCACCCGGTCCAGCCGCGCGTCCAGCCGGTCCTTGCCGCCCACCAGGCAACGGCCAGGCACCCGCACATCGTCGAGCACGACCTCCGCGGTGTGCGAGGCGCGGATCCCGTGCTTGCGGAACTTCTGGCCCTGGCTCAGCCCGGACGTTCCCGGGGGCACGATGAAACTCGCCTGGCCCCGGGTTCCGAGAGTGGGCTCGACTGAAGCCACGATCACGTGAACGTCCGCGATGCCGCCGTTCGTGACCCACGCCTTGGTTCCGTTGAGTGTCCATTCGTCTGTGGCCTGGGTGTATTCGGCGCGGGTCCGGATGGATCCGATGTCGCTGCCGGCATCCGGTTCCGAGGCGCAGAACGCGCCCAGTTTCACATCCCCCGGCGTGCCGAACATCTGCGGCAGCCACTCGCCGACCTGCTCCGGCGTGCCGTTGCTGGCCACCGCGACCGTGGCCAGGGTGGTGCCGACCAGCGACAGCGCGATGCCCGCGTCGCCCCAGAACAGTTCCTCGAAGGCGATCGGGATACCGAGCCCGCTCGGCTCCAGCCACTGCTGGCCGAAGAAATCGAGCGAGTACAGGCCGACCTTGGCCGCCTCCTCCAGGATGGGCCAGGGAGTCTCCTCCCGCTCGTCCCACTCGGCGCCCGCAGGCCTGATCGTGTCGGCGGCGAAACCATGCACCCAGTCCTGCATCTCGCGCAGGTCAGCGCCGATATCCAGGGAGAACTTCGCGGCGGGGCCGGGGGTGTCGGCGGCGGTGTTCATGGGCGTCCTCGGGGCGGGGGCGGTCGTCCGTATGTTACTCAAGAGTAGCATGGGTGCGGGCCGGCCCCCAGGGCCCGGGTCACTCGCTGGCGTGCCGGTCCAGGAACTCGTACACGTCGGACTCGTCCACGCCCGGGAAGCTCCCGGTCGGCAGCGCCGACAGGATGTGCGAATGCGCCCGCGCCGATGGCCAGGCCATGCCGTCCCACCGGGCCGCGAGTCCCGCGGGGGGGCGCTGACAGCAGTCCCCGTCCGGGCATTTCGACGTCATCCGGATGGCCGTCTCGCGGCCACGGAACCAGCGCGCGTGCTCATAGGTGGTGCCGAGGGTGATGGCGAAGCCACGCTCGGCGCCCGGGTCGACGTGCGCGACGCACCAGTACGTGCCGGTCGGCGTGTCGGAGTACTGGTAGCACAGCGAGAACCGGTCAGCCGTGGCGAACACCTGGCGGCCGGACCACTGACGGCACATCCGCTGGCCCTCGATCGCGCCGGTGGAGTCGGCCGGCAGCACCAGGCCATCGTTCGCGTAGGCCTTGTAGATGATGCCGCTCGCGTCGTTCTTCACGAAGTGACAGGTCAGGCCGAGGTGGTGGGTGGCCAGATTGGTGAACCGGTGGGCGGCCATCTCGTACGAGACCGCATACACGTCCCGCAGGTCCTCGACGGACAGCTCCCTGCTCTGCTTCGCGTCGAGCAGGAACCGCGCGGCTGACCGCTCCGGGACCAGCACCGCGGCGGCGAAGTAGTTCGCCTCGACCCGCTGCCGCAGGAAGTCGGCGAAATCCCTGGGGGTGTCGTGGCCGAGCACGAAATGCCCAAGCGTCTGCAGCAGTACCGCCCGGGGCGAGTGCATGCCCATGTTCTCTTGCTTCAGGTAGATCCGATGGTTGCGCAGGTCGGTGACCGACCGCACGGACCGCGGCAGGTCCTGCGCATACGTAACCGCAAAACCATGCCTCGCAACGATCGCCATGATGGTTCCCTGCGACAGTGCGCCGTCGCGGTAGCTGACATCATCAAGCGCGCGCGCCGCGGCGGCCTCGATGGCTTCGAAGTAGTTGCCCCGCTCACGCATGGCCCCGCGCAGCACGGCGTTCGCCATCCTGGCCTCCTCCGGCGTGGCCGTCGGCCTGGTGCGCTGCCTGCGCAATTCCGTGTACAGCGCGACGACGTGCTCGAGCACGTCGCTGGGCACCCGGGCGCCGGGCTTCAGGTGGGGCAGCCCGAGATCCCGGTACAGGGGATCGCGCTGTGCCTCTTCCACCGAGATCTCCAGCTGCGCCCGGCGGCTCGGCGGCTGGTGCCTGAGAAGTTCCTCGGCGGGCACGGACAGGGCGGTGGCCAGCGACTCGATCAGCGACAGCTTGGGCTCCCGGCGGCCGTTCTCCAGCAGCGAGAGCGCCGAGGGAGCACGCCCGACCCGCTCGCCCAGCTCGGCCAGCGTGATGCCCTGAGCCCGGCGCAGATGCCGCAGACGCTGCCCGAATGTCGCCAGGTCTAGACCACTTGATGTCAAATCTTGCTGCTCTTTCGTGCTGAACTCCGCCATAAGTTCATCGTATGTGAAAATTGTCTAATATTCAGCACGCCGGTTCTGGTGCCGGCCCAGTTCTCCTGCGCACCCTGGAGCTACCAACCCAGGGGACGACGAGATGTCGGGAGGACCCAGTGAGCGATAGTCGCCTCGAGGGCACAGAGCAGTCAGTGACCGCGCAGCCTACGAACGGGCAGCCTACGAACGGGCAGCCAGCTAACGGGCAGTCAACGGCCAACGGCCACAGGAACCAGGGCGGCAGCCCGGTACGCGAGCGGGCGGCAGAGCTGCGCCGGGAATGGTCGAGCGACCCGCGCTGGCGCGCCATCGACCGGACCTACACCGCCGAAGATGTCCTGCGGCTGCGGGGCAGCGTGCAGGAGGAGCACACGCTGGCCCGGCTGGGCGCGCAGCGGCTGTGGACCCTGCTGCAGCAGGAGGACTTCGTCTCCTCGCTCGGCGCCATCACCGGCAACCAGGCGGTGCAGCAGGTCAAGGCGGGCCTGCAGGCCATCTACCTGTCCGGCTGGCAGGTGGCCGCGGACGGCAACCTGGCCGGTGAGACCTACCCGGACCAGAGCCTGTACCCGGCCAACTCAGTGCCGCAGGTGGTCCGCCGGATCAACAACGCGCTGCTCCGCGCCGACCAGATCACCTGGTCGGAATCGGACGGCGACACCACGGCGCAGCCGCACTGGATGGCGCCCATCGTGGCCGACGCGGAAGCGGGCTTCGGCGGTGTGCTCAACGCGTTCGAACTGATGAAGGCGATGATCGCGGCGGGAGCCGCGGGCGTGCACTGGGAAGATCAGCTGGCGTCCGAGAAGAAGTGCGGCCACCTCGGCGGGAAGGTGCTCATCCCGACCGGCCAGCACATCAAGACGCTGAACGCCGCGCGCCTGGCCGCCGACGTCTGCGGCACGGCGACTCTCGTCGTGGCCCGCACCGACGCGCACGCCGCCACGCTGATCACCAGCGATGTGGACGAGCGCGACCGGCCCTTCGTCACCGGCGACCGGACGGCGGAAGGCTTCTTCCGGGTGCGCAACGGCATGGCGGCCTGCATCGCCCGCGGCCTCGCGTACGCGCCGTATTCGGACCTGCTCTGGATGGAGACGTCCACTCCGGACCTGGACGTGGCGCGGGAGTTCGCGGACGCCATCCACGCGCAGTACCCGGATCAGTTGCTGGCCTACAACTGCTCGCCGTCCTTCAACTGGCGCAAGCACCTGGACGACGGCACGATCGAGAAGTTCCAGCGCGAGCTGGGCGCTATGGGGTACAAGTTCCAGTTCATCACCTTGGCGGGCTTCCACGCACTGAACTACTCGATGTTCGACCTGGCCCGCGGTTACGCCACGGAGGGCATGCCCGCCTACGTGCGGCTGCAGGACGCCGAGTTCGCCGCCGAGTCCTCCGGCTACACGGCCACCCGGCACCAGCGCGAGGTCGGCACCGGCTACTTCGACCTGGTCACGTCCGCCATCACGCCGGACGCCTCGACCGTGGCATTGAGCGGTTCCACCGAGAGTGAGCAGTTCTCGGCCGTGCACTAGCCGAGCGAGGCCCGGGCCTGGCTACGGCGCCAGCAGGCCCGGCGGTGCGGGCGGGTGGCGGGCGCTGCGACGGCGCTTGCGACCGCCCCCGTCCTCATCGCCGCCCTCGTCGCCGTCCCCGTCGTCGCCGGTGGTGCCGTCCTCGCCGCTTTCGGATTGCCACCAGCGGGAGGGCACGAAGAGCGGGAAAATCATGGCGAAGCCGAGCAGCGCCGCGACACCGTTCATCAGCGCGGCGTGCAGGCCAGCCCCGGAAGGATCCTGCCGCAGCGGGATCAGCCTGACCGCCAGGGTGCCGCTCACCGAGAACAGCGCGGTCCAGGCGAGGAGCACCAGCCCAGGCAGCCCGGCGGCCAGGGGCGAGACTCTGGGCGCGGCAATGAGGATGCCGAGCAGCAGGCCAGCCCCGGCCACCGCGCCCAGCGAGCTCAGGCCACGGATGCTGGTCATGGTCAGGCCCTCAGCCGGCAGCGCGGACAGGCGCGTCACCCCCCACCCGGCACCGAAGAACAGCGTCGCCGCCAGGGCGACGGCGAGGCCGAAACCGATCCAATGCCGCATGTGATCACCTACTCTCCACAACCACTCTTACCCGGAGATGGTGCCGGAGCGACTCTACTCGACACCGCCGCGATAACGCTGGCAGATGGCCGCGGGCTCCCCCGGTGCCCCCGGTGAGCAGGACGTTCATCCCGGTTCCCGGGACGCCGCGGCGGGCGCGGACTCCTGCTGCAGGGCGGCCCGGCGGATCCGCAGCGCGCGGCGGGCCGCGACGCGTGCCCGGTTCAGCGGCTCCAGGAGGGCGTAACTCCACCAGGCGCCCCGCTCGACAAGACGGAATTTCAGGCCACGGGCACCGGGCGGGGCCGAGTACCCGGCGGGCCGGTAGCGCCGGAAGTCACCGGTCATCCGGTGAAAGAAGTCGCGGCGGGCCCGGCCGGGGACCAGCCCGCTGGACAGGACCGTGCTGTAGTGCTCGATGGCCCGGCCGAACACCGCCTCGCGGACGGCCAGGGTGATCGGCGGCCGCTCAGCCGGCCAGCACTTTCCGTCCATGGCGGCGAACACCTGGGCGTAGGAGGAGAAGATGGCGAAGTGGCCCATGCTCTTCGTGGCCAGGAACGACCGGTCGCGGCGCCGGTAGAGGTAGCACACCCGGTCCAGTACCGCGATGCGGTGCGCGCTCAGCAGGACGGTGCAGCTGACCGGCACATCCTCGTGAATGCCGGGGGGGAAGGGCACACTCAGATCCCGCAGGAACTCCCGGCGGATCACCTTGCTCCAGGACGTCATGGTCCGGTTGATCAGAGCCGGCCACTGCGCGAGCGTGCCGGTCCAGTCATATCCCCGCAGACCGCCCCCGGGGCTCGGCTCCGTCCGGCCCGACGCGAGCAGGCTCTGGTAGTCGATGAGCAGCACGTCGGGGCGGGTGGCCGCGAGCGCCCCGCTGACTGCTTCCATGGACCCGGCGGTGAGCAGGTCGTCGGGGTCGACAAACCAGACATATTCCCCGGTGGCCTGGGCCAGCCCGAGATTCCGGGCCGGCCCGGGGCCACCGCTCTCGGCCAGGTGGATCACCCGGAGTCTCGGGTCCTGCCGGGCGCGCGCGTCCAGGATCTCTCCGCAGCGGTCCGCCGAGGCGTCGTCCACCGCGATCACCTCGATGCCCGGAAACGGCTGGCCGAGCACGGAGTCGAGGCATGCCCCCAGGTACTCCTCGACTCCTGAGACCGGGAGCACAACACTGATCCGCGGCTGCCCGGCTGGCTCGCCCATCGCGCCGCGCTGGTTCGTCATCGCTTCGCGATGCTCTGCGGTTTGTCATCGCTTCGCGATGCTCTGCGGTTCGTCATCGCTTCGCGATGCTCTGCTGGTTCGTCATCGCTTCGCGATGATAGGCGCACCGGACCCCAGGCCGGGGTGCGCGGCGGCGCTGACGCGCCGGCCGGTGGGTTCTCAGCGGGGCCTCAGCGCGCCTGGCGTATTCTTCGGCAAGTGCACATTGACGCCATCTTCCGGGCGATCGGGGCTTTCGCAGTACGCTTCCGCTGGCTAGTGGTCCTGGCCTGGGTGGCCGGCGCCATCGCCGCGGTGTCCCTGCTTCCGTCCCTTTCCAGCGTGACCCAGAACAACAACTCGAAGTTCCTGCCGGCCAGCGCGCCGAGTGAGCACGCGGCCGAGCTCGCGAAGCCGTTCGGGACGTCCAGCCTGGTACCGATTACCGTGGTGGCGGCCCGCTCCGGATCACCGCTGACCCCGGCCGACGTCACCGCGCTGACCACCCTCCAGGCTCGGCTGGGGTCGGTGGCCGGAGTGAGCAAAATCCTGGATGCGGGACGCTCCGGCAATGGGCAGGCCGAGCAGCTCGTGGTGCTGGCGGCGCAGGGCGGCGGCAACCAGAACTACGCCACCGATCTGGTGAACGGCCTGCGCGCGAAAATTGCGCAGGCCGGGCTGCCTGCCGGGCTGAAGGCACACCTGGCGGGTGATGTCGCCGCCCAGGTGGACCAGCAGAAGGCGTCCGGTAACACGGGCAGCAAGCTGCAGTTCCTGTCGCTCGCGTTCATCGTGGTGCTGCTGGTGCTGATCTTCCGGTCGCTCTCGCTGGCGCTGACGACCGTCGCTCCCGCCCTTTTCTCGGTCCTCATATCCGGCCCCCTGGTCGCGGAGGCGGCGAAGCACGGTCTCCAGGTGTCTCCCATCGCCGAGTTCCTGCTGATCGTGCTCGT
>JAWWPY010000560.1:0-4392 GCA_033854735.1 Streptosporangiaceae bacterium
AGCTCGTCGTTCAGCCAGCCGACATCAACCGGGACCCGGTACCGCTCGGTGATCTCCAGGTCGCTGATCAGGTACCCGCGGCCAGTCTGCTCGAAAACCGCGCCGAGGTCGCCGCCCGCGTAGGCCGGCCGGCCGCTGGATAGCTCCTCGAACGACCACCAGAGCCAGGCGCCGCCCGCGTGCCCGTCCCACACGGACACCTGCTCGTTGCCCAGCCAGTGCAGACTCCAGGACGTTGCCGCAAGATGCTGGCGGAACCGGAGTGACGGCGTGCCCGCGCCCGGTCCGTCGCCGAGCCCGGCCACCGTGGCGCCCGCGCTGAAGCAGTCCGCGAATCCCCGCTCGTCGCCCGCGTCCCACGCCTCGGTGAGGGCGAACACCAGCCGCCGGGCGGCGGAACGCGCCTCGTGCTCGGCCAGCCCGCCGCTGGGCTCGGTGCCGGGCGCCGTGGCCGGCTGGTAGCCGGCCGTCATGCTGTCACCACCGGGCACGCGGCCGCCCTGGCCGGCAGCGGCCGCAGGTAGCGCTCCAGGCACCACTGGTTGAACTGCGGCAGGCTCGCCTCCTGCGGGGAGTACGGTCCCTGCTGGGCGAAGCGGGACTGCAGGCCCCGGTAGACGCTCGTGTTGACCTCCAGGTCGGGCTGGTCGATGACGTCGACCAGTTCGAGCTGGGCCTTCATCAGGTCGGGGAAGTCGGGCAGCTCGATGGTCGGCTGCGGGTAGAGCCAGGTGATGGTGAGCGTGGTGCGGCTGGCTGACTGCGGGGTGATCCGGAACATCTTGATGCCCGTCGCCTCGACCGCCGCGAATTGCAGCGGCGGGATCGCCATGAACAGCAGGTCGTGGTAAAGCTCCTCGGGCAGACCGGGCGGCGCGGGGATGAACGGCCGGTTCGGCACCTGCGCGCCGGACGGGATGAGCAGCCCGGCGTGCCGGTACACGGCGCCGTCGCCGGGAGCGTAGTCGTGATGCCGCACCAGCCGGGCGGGGGCCCGCTCGTGGTAGCCCCGGTGGACGTACGTGGTGTGGTACTCCTCCAGGGCGTTCTCCTGCATGTTCTTCCAGTTGAAGGGCAGGTCGGCGAAGGTCATCGTCTCGGCGACCCGTAGGTCGGCGATGCGGAACGGCGTCACGTGCGGCGCGAGGGAGGCGAGCGTCGGTGCGAGCGGCTCGGCGTCCGGGTCCAGGTTGGCGAAGACCAGGCCTTCCCACACCTCGATCCGCACCGTGGGCAGGGCAATGGTGGCCCGCAGCTGGTCCAGGTCGTGGGCGGGCCGCATGGACGGGGCGGAGTGCAGGCTACCGTCCAGGTTGTAGGTCCAGTAATGGTAGGGGCAGCGGAGCCGCATGACCTCCTTGTCCACCTCCGGGATCACGTGGGCCCGGTGCTGGCAGACCGCGGACATGACCCGGATCTCGCCCTCGGCGCCGCGGACGACGATGAGCGGCTCTCCCGCCAGCGTCACCAGGTGGGAGTCCCCGGGCTTGGGGATCTGGCTGACATGGCACAGGAACAGCCAGGAGCGGCCGAAGACGGCGTCCTTCTCGAACTCGTAGAACCGCTCGGAGGTGTAGGCCGCGGGCGGCATCGACCGCGCCTGCGCGACATCTCCGGTCGACGCTGCGACATCCGCCACGATCGCGCGCAGTTCCTCGTCCAGGTCCAGCGCGCGCAGCGCGTGTTCGTCCTGCCAGTCAAGCTCCGCCATCACGGCTCCTTCCGCCGGTACGAGTCCGGCCTGAAGAACCAGGATGATATATAATCCATCATGTAACAAGAGATCGGCGATGATTTAACCAGCAGCTAACAAAGGCCGCGCCCACCGTCGGCGGCACCGCTGGATCTTGTCCCGCTTGAAAATAAGATTCGGCAGGTGACCTGCAGGCCCTTCCGGGCGTCAGGTGGCATGCGCGTACTCGGTGATCAAGCCGCCCGAGCCGGGGAACAGCGTTGCTGCGCAGAGATGATCCAGCGCGACAGAGCCTCTGGTCAGGTTGATCGGACTTGCTACGATCGTAGCCGAACGGCTACACTCGTTGTATGAGCGCTATCCCGGCACGTGATCTTCGTAACCACACGGCGGAAGTGCTGCGACGTGTGGAGTCGGGCGAGGAGATCGAGGTCCTGAGAGACAACCGCCCGGTGGCAAAGATCATCCCGCTGTCGCGGCGGCGGCAGTGGCTGCCCGCGCCGGAGATCGGCCACGAGCTCGCTCGGCTGGGTCCAGATACCACTCGGCTGGCGGAGGAACTGCGGGCGGTTCTGACCGAGACAACTGACGATCTGCCGTGGTGATGGCCCAGCGGGCGCTGGCCGACACGTCGGTGTTCATCGGCTTGGAGGCGGCGCGATTCGATGCCGGCAGGTTCGCCGATTTTGAGTGGGGTATCTCGGCGATCACGCTTGGTGAGCTGCGGCTCGGCGTGCTGCAGGCTAAGGACCCGGAGACAGCATCCCGCAGGCTGTCGACCTACCAGCTCGCTCAGCGGTTCGAGGCGCTGGCAGTCGACGAGGCTGTCTCCGAGGCCTGGGCGCTGCTGGTATCGCGGCTTCGCGCGGCAGGACGGAAGGTGCCGATCAACGACAGCTGGATCGCGGCCACGGCCATTGCCCATCGTGTTCCGATCGTGACTCAGGATTCTGATTACGACGCCATGCTCGATGTTCAGGTCATCAAGATCTGATGCGCGAGCGACGTACCTAGAGCCGCGCGGATCAGGAGCCCTGGCCGTGTCGGTATGTGCAAGCACCCTGGTAGAGGGCTTGGGCGGACGCTGTCCGTGGATGTCCGCGCTTTCATCGGCCCGGACTGCCGGACGTGCGGACGTATAGCGGACAGGCAAGATCGCGTCGCGGGCGATCGGCTGGATAACCGCAGCTCAGACCGCATGTCGCCAAACTAGAACAAGCGGTCTGTAAAGCCGTCGGCTTAGCCTACGTTGGTTCGAACCCAACACCTGCCACCCAAAACCCCAGGTCAGGCCCCCGTGCCGGTGTTCCCGGAGGCCGGGCCTGCAGCGTGTCCGGGAGCGGTCCGGCAGACCGTTCCCGGTGGCTGTGGGCCAGTGGTGGGCCAGATCTGGCCTGGTCAGCGGGTTGCGGGGGCTGAGTGCCCGGGGAGTCTGGGTCAGGGCGCGGTCGGTGGAGCCGGGCTGCCGGGTCAGTGTTTGTGCAGGTCACGGGTATCACCTTGGGATCCTGCGGGTTGTATCCGGTCCCGCTGTGTCTCATCGGGTCCAACTGTGGCACGGACGCATGGCGGACGGGGTCTGGCCGGGTGATGCCCGGATTTGTGGGTCGCGGCCAACCGTCCGAATCCTCGCTGCCTGCAACGCCAAAACCACGAGGTCAGTGACGTGCGGCTTGCTTTGCGAGGCGGATGAACATCCTCGTAAGCTCGCTCGGCTGTCGCCCGGCGTCAGTGATGGCGACGACGCGACGATACGGAGCCTGCTCGTCGCGCAGCTTGAGCACCGTCACGCCCGCGGGCAGCGCCCGGGTGACCAGCAGGGGGACCAGTGCGATGCCGATGCCCGCCGCGACGCAGGCGAACTTCCCGATCCAGTCGGCGACCACGATCTGGGACGGCGGGCGGAAGTCATCAAGGCGGTGCGCGCGCAGCAATGCGTTCTCGTCGGTGTCCGAGCCGGTGACGAACGTGTCGCCGATAATCTCGCGCAGAAAGACGGCTCGCCTGCGGGCAAACCGGTGGGCGCGTCCGACCGCCACCAGGAGGTGCTCGTCGAGCAGGTGCGTACAGTCCAGGCTGGCTGGCAGCCCGCGCCCGTCAGGGCCAGCGGTCACCACCGCGACGTCCAAGTCGCGCCCGTGTACGTGCTCGATCAGTGCGGGAGTCAAGGCCTCGATCAACGACAGTGTCGTGTCGGGGCGGTCCTGCTGGAGGGCGTTGAGGGTCGCGGGGATGATCCCGGCGACAGCGGTCGGAAAGGCACCGACGGTGATGTGGCCGAGGGCACCCTTCCGGACTCCGTCGAATTCGCGGCGCAGTTGATCGTCATGGGCCAGGATCGCGTCTGCATGCTGCAGCAGACGCTCCCCGTACGGCGTCGGCCGCACACCGGCAGGCCCACGCTCGAGCAGCGGTACGCCGTACTCGGCTTCCAAGGCGGCGATGTGACGGGAGACGGCCGACTGCGTATACCCAAGCGTGCGTGACGCCTCACCGAGGGAACCGCAGCGCACGGCCTCCCGGAAGACCTGGAACCAAAGCAAGCGCATGCTGTCCATGCTAAATCGACATGAGCTGCATGCGAAACACTCGCTACCCGAATGCCCTCGAATGCGCTTCCATGGAGTCAGAAACGAATGGAGGCAGATGTGCGATACAGGTTGCTTGGATCGTCCGGGTTGCGGGTCTCGGAATTCGCA
>JAWWPY010000561.1:0-38853 GCA_033854735.1 Streptosporangiaceae bacterium
CGCGATCAGCATGATGGAGGCATTGACGGTCGCCATCAGGACGCCCAGCGTGGTGTTGGACAGGGCGATCCACTTGTAGTGGGGCCCCGGAGCCTGCTGCCCACTGTCAGGACGACTCGCATCAGGACGAGCAGAGTCAGGACGACGCGAGGCGGATGGCAGGCGACGCGAGGCGGACGGCATGAGCATCCTTCCGGGAACGGGAGCCTGACCGCAGCGCGGAATGTCGTCGCGCACCTGGGCCGCTCCCCCGTGACAAGATTAGTTGCTTGATACAAACTAACATGTATCACGCATTGTTCCCGGCGTCCCAGCCCCGCGGTGTCGCGCCGGACCCCGCATTGTCTCCAGCCCCCCGGACGTAGCCTCCCAGCGCCACCCCCGGACGGTACCCCCAGCGCAGCGCCACCCCGGAAGTAGCCCCAGCGCCACCCGGAAGTGCCCCTAATGGCCGCCCCCAGGCGGTGTCTCCAACGCTGCCCCGGACAGTGTCCCCAGCACCACACCCCGGGCAGTGTCCCCAGCGCCACCCGGGACGGTGTCTCCAGCGCCCCGCCGCCGGGGAGCCGGATTCCATGATCGCGGAATATCCCGGACATATAGACCCAGAAATATTCCGTGATCATGGCCCTGGGGTCTCTATGTATGGCGGCCCGGGATCGAGAAGGAGCAGTGCGGGGAAATACCCTTATCGGTCCATGGTCGGCCGGGTTAGAATGTCCGGAATCAGCCTAATTCCAGGTCGGAGGGTGGGCATGAAGATCGCTCTCAGAATGGTCGCTGGCTTAGTCGTGATGGGCATGTTCCTGCTCGTTGCTCTGGCGGCGGTCCCTGTCCCGCCCGGGCCCGGCGGAAATAACCACTGTCCCGACCCCACGGCTATCGAGTACTGCTGAAGCACCGGCCAGCACGACCGGATCCAGGCCGAGGCGCTTCGGCCAGCTCAACGCCGCCGCGCACTTCCCAACGCCACTAAGCGGACAGATGTCCGCCACTGTTCCCCACGGCGCGGCGCGGGTGTCAAGGCGGCTATCCGGCGGCGGGCTTGGCGGCTGGGTCCACCGTGACCTCGACATGCGGCCGGGACTGCCACAGTGCCCATTCGGCCGAGACCTCCCCCGCCGTGCGCAGCAGGCGGGGCAGATGGTCCCCGACGAGGACATCGACGCTGGTCTCGGCCGCGTGCACGGTCACGTTCATGGCGGCACGAACGGTCCCGTCGCCATCGCGGACCGGCACCGCCACCGAGCGGATGCCCGGAGCGAGTTCCTCGTCAGCGAGCGCCCAGCCGCGGGCCCGGACGGTGCGCATCTCGCCGCGCACCAGCGCGCCGTCCCGGGGCAGGAAGGTCGGCAGCCCAGAACGGCTGGGCTGGGCGAGCGCGGCGTCGAACGCCTCCCGATCCAGCGCGGCCAGCAGCACCTTTCCCTGCGAGGTCCGCAGCGCGGGGAACCGCGTGCCGATCTCCACCCGCAAGGTAATGATCTTCGGGACGGAGGCCCTGGCCACGTACACGATGTCCGAGCCATCGAGCTGGGCCATGGACGACGACTCATGGGTCTGGCTGGCCAGGTCCTCGAGGTGCGGGCGGGCGATCTGCCACAGCCCGAGCGCGCTCACGTAGGACGTGCCCAGCCGGAGCACTCGCGGAGTCAGCGCGAACGATCCGCCCTCGGCGCGGACATAGCCCAGTTCCTGCAGGGTCAGCACGAGCCGGCGCGCGGTAGGGCGGGCCAGGTCAGCGGCCGCGGCGATCTGGGTCAGGGTCATCCGGGGATGCCGCTCGTCAAATGAGGACAGGACGTCCAGGCCGCGCGCGAGTGCCTCGACAAAGTCGGGACCGGTGCCGCGTCCAGCCATCGTGCGCCTCCTAGGGCCGCTACCTCGGGCGTGACCCTTGACAACCGTTGAAATCAGCCCGCATCATTCCCGTAACGCCGCCTAGCGGACAACTGTACGGCAGGCTGATGACGGCGCAATAGCGATGAGCAGACTGCCTCGGCCGGACGTCGCCAGACCAGCGCCGGACGTCGCCAGACCAGCAATGTGGCACATCGGGCCGGTCCCGCCGCTTCGAGGCAAGGAGTTCCGCACGATGGCGAAGCTCGTGGCGATCCTGGCCACCACGCACCATCCGTTCTACTACCGCACGAGCCAGCTGCCCGAGTCTGAGGCGCCCCCGTTCGCCGCGGCGTGGGTCAGCAAGGTCGAGGCGTACCGGGAGACGCTGGCCCGGTCCCGGCCAGATGTGCTGGTGATGGTCGGGTCGGATCACTTCCACCAGCTGTGGCTGGATAACATGCCCCAGTTCCTCATTGGCAAGGCACCGTTCTACGACGCCAACTACTACAACGAAGAGCGCGAATTCGGCCTGCCCAGGCTGCTGCTCACTGGCAACGAGGAACTGTCTGCCTACATCCTGCGTGAAGGCATCGACAAGGGCTTCGACCTGGCGTTCTCCAACGAGCTGCGGGTCGATCACTCCATCACGTGCCCGATCTTCACCGTGCGGCCGCAGAACGACCTGCCCATAGTGCCGATCTACACCAACATCTTCGCCCCGCCGCTGCCGCGCCCGGAACGCTTCGTCAAGCTCGGCCGGGCCATCCGGGAGATCATCGATGCCTGGCCCAGCGACCTGCGCGTCGCCGTGATCGGCACCGGGCACCTGTCCCTCGAACTGGGCGGGCCCCGGCAGTTCGGCCCGCACGGACCCGACCCGGAGTTCGACGCCCGGGCCGTGGAGTGGATAGCGAACGGCGATATCGACGGCTGCCTGGCCAACGTCACCCTCGACAGCCTGCACGCCCCGGGCAACGCCACCCACGGGTTCATGGACTTCATGCTGGTGATGGGGATAGCGGGCTACAGCAAGGCCGACTACGCGGATCACCTCGACCTGTTCCACACGATGGAGGCCTACTTCACCTGGTACCCGAACGGAGCAGACGCGTGAGCGCGCCGAAGGCGCGCCGGAGGCGCAAAGGAAACAGAGCATGAGCAAGTACCTGGTGGACAAGTTCCTCTTCACCATCGACCGTGACCCCGGGCTCGTCGAGCGCTACCGCACGGACCCGGCAGGCACTACCACCTGGTGGGAGGCCGAGCAGGCCAACAGGATTCTCAACTGCCACGCCGGCGAAGCGTCTACCTGGCTGTCGTTCACCGACCACGAGCGCCAGGCCCTGTCCACACACGATCACGTCGCGCTCTTCGAGCTGGGCGCTCACCCGTTCCTCACCCTCACGCTGTGGATCGCCATGTTCGAACGAGACCACGACGAGCCGCTCGCCATGCAGCTCGGCTACGCCGCCAGGCTCGCCCATGTGACCCTGCCCTACCCCGACATCAGCACCTGACCTACTCAAGGACGCAGCATGAGCAACGACGCACCTGCAGTGCAGACCGATGTCCTCGTGGTCGGCTCGGGACCGGGCGGGGCGGCGGCCGCGCTCTTCCTCGCCACGTACGGGACCCGGACCCTGGTCGTCACCAGGTACGGGCACCTGTCCGACACGCCCCGGGCCCACATCACCAACCAGCGGACCATGGAGACGCTCCGCGACATGGGCCTGGAGCAGCAGCTGATGCGCGAGGCCACGCCCTGGGAATGGATGGGCAACACGACCTTCTGCACCAGCCTGGCCGGCGACGAACTGGGCCGGATCCCGTCCTGGGGAACCGACACGCGGCGGCACCACGACTACGAGCTGCAGAGCCCGTGCACCATGCTGGACGCGCCGCAGACCATCACCGAGCCGGTGATGATGCAGGGGGCGCAGGCCCGCGGGGCCAAGGTGCGGTTCGACACTGAGTACCTGTCTCATGTCCAGGACGGCTCCGGCGTCACAACGCAGGTCCGGGACCGCCTCACCGGAGCGACCTACGCCATCCGCTCGAAGTACCTCGTCGGCGCCGACGGCGCCCGCAGCAAGGTCGCGGCCGACCTGGAGCTGCCATTCGAGGGCCCGGGGGCGGTCGGCGGCGCCCTGCACATCATCTTCGAGGCCGACCTGACCCGCTTCGTCGCGCACCGGCCGTCGGTCCTGTACTGGATGCTGCAGCCGGGCGCCGAGAAGGAAGGCGTCGGGCTGGGCGTGCTGCGGATGATCAAGCCGTGGACCGAGTGGATGCTCATGTGGGGCTACGAGGTCGCGGCCGGCCCGCCCGAGATCACCGACGAGTTCGCCCGCGAGCTGGCCGTCAAACTGATCGGCACCGAGGACTTCGAGATGCGGGTCACCTCTACCTTGCCGTGGACGGTGAACCACCACTACGCCACGACCCTGGCTGACCGGCGGGTCTTCTGCGTCGGCGACGCCGTGCACCGGCACCCGCCGACCAACGGGCTCGGCTCCAACACCTCCATCCAGGACTCCTACAACCTGGCCTGGAAGCTGCATCATGTGCTGGCCGGCCTGGCCACGCCTGCCCTGCTGGAGACTTTCAACGCCGAACGCGCCCCGATCGCCCGGCAGATCGTGGAGCGGGCCAACCAGAGCATCGCCGACACCGGCCGGATCGTCGCCGCGCTGGACGTGGACGACACCACCAACGTAGACAAGCTCAACCAGCAGCTGGCGCTGCGCATCGCGGCCGGCCCGGAGGGCGAGAAGATCCGGGAGAGGCTGCGCGAGGCCATCGCCTACAAGGCGTTCGAGTTCGACGCGCACGGCGTGGAGCACAACCACCGTTACGCGTCCGCGGCCGTCGTCCCCGATGGCACGCCGATGCCCGCGTTCACCCGTGATCCCGAGCTCTATGCCCAGCCGACCACCTGGCCCGGCGCGAAGCTGCCGCACACCTGGGTGACCCGGGCCGGGCACCGGGTCTCAACGCTGGATCTCGCCGGCCACGGCGCGTTCAGCGTGTGGACCGGCATCGGCGGCCAGGCCTGGCTGGATGCCGCGGCCGCGATCACGGCCGAGACCGGACTGGCGATCACCCCGGTGTCGATCGGGCCGCGGCAGCCGTTCGAAGACCCCTACGGCACCTGGGCCGATCTGCGCGAGATCGACGACGGTGGCCTGCTGCTGGTCCGGCCCGATCTCTACGTCGCCGCGCGGCATGCCGGGACGCCCGCCTCCGACGTGGCGGCTGGGCGGTGGCTCCGGCAGGCGCTCACGTCCGTGCTCGGCCAGCCCACGGGCAGCTGACGGCAGACAGTCAAGATCATTTTCCTCAACGATGAGGTGAACCGAAATGACTCCGGATAATCCCAGCGCAGCGCCCGACCCAGGCCGCCCGATCGTGTTCCGCGGCGGCACGGTCCTGACGATGGACGGGGCGGGCATCATCGACGGCGGCGACGTCCTGGTTGTCGGCGACACGATCGCGGGGGTCGGCCGCCACATCACGGCGCCCGACGACGCCGTGGTGATCGACGCGAGCAACGGGATCCTCATGCCGGGCATGATCGACACTCACCGGCACATGTGGCAGACCGCGCTACGCGGCCTGGGGGCGGACTGGACGCTGACCCAGTACTTCGTCTTCTACTACCTGACCTGGGGAAAGATATTCCGGCCCGAGGACATCCACGCGGGCAACCGGCTGGCGGCGGTCGAGGCCATCGACGCGGGCGTCACCACTACGGTCGACTGGTCACACGGGCTCCAGACCGTCGAGCACGGTGATGCCGCTGTCGAGGCGCTGCGCGCCGTCCCCGGACGGTTCATCCTGGCCTATGGCAACCTGCTCGGCGCGCCGTGGGAGTGGGCGAACAGCCCTGACTTCCGGAGGTTCGTCGAGCGCCAGTTCGGATCCCGCGACGACATGCTGGGCCTCCAACTCGCCTTCGATGTCACTGGCGATCCTGAGTTCCCGGAGAAGAAGGCGTTCGAGGCGGCCCGCGACCTCGACCTGGCGGTGACGACTCATGCCGGGGTCTGGGGCGCCACCAACGACGACAGCATCAGGCTGATGTGGGAGAACGGCTTCATGACGCCGAGAGTTACCTATGTGCACGCGGCCACCCTGAACGAGGACTCCTACCAGCGGATCGCGGCCACCGGCGGCTCAGCATCGGTGTCCACCGAGAGCGAGCAGAGCGCCGGGCAGGGCTATCCGCCTACCTGGCAGTTGCGCAAGCATGGCATCCCGGTATCCCTGTCGATGGACACGAGCGTCTGGTGGAGCGGCGACCTCTTCTCGGCCATGCGGGCCACGCTGTCGGCTGACCGGTCACGTGAGCATCTCGCCGCGCACGGACAGGGCGAGACCGTCGTGCACAATCACCTGCGCGCCGGGGAGGTAGCCCACTGGGCCACGATAGGCGGCGCGCGCGCCCTCGGCCTTGACTCACTGATCGGCAGCATCACGGTGGGCAAGAAGGCCGACCTCGTGCTGATCAAGAACGACGACTCACCGGCCATGTACCCGTTGCTGCATCCCTACGGCAGCCTCGTGTTCCAGGTCGGCCGCGGCGACGTGCACACCGTCGTCATCAACGGCACGGTGGTCAAGCACGCGCACCGGCTGGTGGATGTCGATCTGCGGGCCGCCAAGGACGCGGTCGGCCGCACGGTGGACTACGCACGCTCGGCGATGGGCGAAGATGCCTGGCAGGAGAGCCTCACCCCCGAACTGCCCGCCACGCAGCGGATTCCGAACCCGTACACCTACACCAGTTACGACGGCGGCGAAGCGCGTCATCAGGCCCAGCAGGATGAGCCCGCGCCCGGAGCGGCACCGGAAATCTGACGGCAGAACCCCACCCCCTCACCCAGCCAACGGCAGCGGTGTGGGCATTGGTGTCGTTGGCCATGCGGAGGGCGGACCACCGCAGTAGTGCGGGCCGGGACCAGCCCTGGCCCGCCGCCTCTCCAGAGGGAGCGCCTGCCGCACTGTGCGGTGAATCCGTGCCAGTCCGCATGCCAACAGGAGGCTGCGGCCTTTCTCATGAAAAATTCATTAAGATACCCGCACAATAGAATGGCTCTGACATTGGCGCCCGAGGCCTTCCCGCGCCTTTTACCGAGGTGGGCAGCGGTGGGGTGAGCCACTTTCGCGCTCTCCTGCCTCGGCCGGAGCGGACGGGGCGCCTCACACCCCAGGGAGCGGACCAGGGTGCCTCACACCCCAGAGAGCGGACCAGGGCTCAGCGGACCATGGCGCCTCAACCGCCCCCCAGGCAGGGAGCAGACCATGGCGCCTCAACCGCCCCAGGGAGCAGACCAGGGCGCCTCGGTCACCCCAGAAGCAGACCAGGGCGCCTCGGTCACCCCAGAAGCGGACCAGGGCGCCTCAACCGCCCCAGGGAGCGGACCAGGTGCCTCACGCCCCAGGGAGCGGACCAGGTGCCTCAGCCGCCCCAGGAGCGGACCTCGTGCTCTTCAGCCTCCGCAGGAGGAGACCACGGCGCCGCGCGACCCGCCCCAGGCCCGGCGGGCGGTGAATGCGCCACCGCCCCGGTCCGCGGCGCGCACCTGCGCCCAAACCGCGTCCGCAGCCCCATTCTTACCGGATCTTAGTCAAGAGATCGCAGGTCACGGTGAGCGGAGCGGCGTCACATCGGCCCAGTTCGCTTGATGTGAATCCGCATACGTATTGCTTACGTGAGCCGTAATGTCATCGCCCGCGCGAAGGCGCGCTGGCACGGTCAGTCCCATGGACGTGTACAAGCCGCCCAGCGGCTACCAACAGCACAAAAAGCCCCTGCATTCGATCCGGGGTGCGCGTTGCGGGCGCGGTGCCACTAATGGGAGGAAGCTGTGACACGGTACAACTCACGAGGAATGCGGTCTGCGAGCTGGAAGCTCAAGGCCGCGGCCGGCGGCGCGGCCGTCGTGGCTGGTGTCGGTGGTGGCTTGGCGCTGACCAACCACCCCACTGCAGTCCACGACAGCGCCTATTCCTTCGGGTTCGGTCAGGGCGGCTACGGCAACATGCTGAGCTCGGCCGTCTCCAACCTGCAGCAGGGCGGCGTCTCCTCGGGCGTTAGCCTGCGGGCACTCCAGGAGCTGGGCGCCATTCGTGGCTTCGGTACCCAGTTCAACGTCTGGAAGCATCACCAGCGCAGCAGGCTGGCCTTCCAGCGTGGCCAGATCGTGCTGATCACCCACCACTTCCTGGTCGTGCGCGGCCTCAACGGCAGGCTCACCGTCTGGAAGATCTCGGGTAACACCGCGATCAAGAACGTGGCGGTCACGCCCACGGCCCAGGCGGTCGCACCCGTCGCCGCGGTGCCCGTGCTGACCACCGGGACCGCGGCCACCGCCGTGACCGGCGCCATGCCGGTGACGACAGTGCTGAACAACACCGCGGTAGCGGCGCCGACCACCACGACGGTCTCGGTGACCACCGGCACCACCACGGTCACGGTGACGATCACCAACACCCCAGCCGCCGCAACGGTGGCCCCGGTGGCCAAGGTAGTGACTCCCACCACGACCACGGTCATGCCGACCGCGGCTCTGACGTGGAAGGGGCTGGTCGCCGGTGACCTCGTGTTCGTCGCCGGGTCGCAGACGCACCACACGCTGACCGCTCAGCTGGTCCTCATCGAGGCGACCGCCACCGTCACCCCGACGGTCACCCCGACGATCACCGCCACCCCGACGGTCACCCCGACGACCACCGTGAAGCCGACGGTCACCCCGACGGTTACCACCCCGGCCGTCACCCCGACCGTCACGGTCACCCCGACCGCACCGGCTGTCGGGACCACGGCAAGCCCGTCAACTACCCCCACGAATTCCTGAATTCGAGGTAAGGGGCTCGTTCCCTTGGTGAATGACGCCTATGCGCCCGCCCGCACCGTGACCCCGTGCGGCGCGGGCGCATTGGCGTCGTCGCCTGCTGACAGCAATGGCGCTGCACTTCCGTTGCGTACCTACTGGGCGCAGCGGGCACGGCCGCAAAGCAACGCACCGACGACGATGCGTGACCTGGCATGACACAAGGCGAACAACCCCCACGGATTCTCGTGGTGACCGACGAACTGGACGTCGGCGGGCCGATCCAGGACTCGCTCAGGCTGCACGGCTATGAGGTGACCACCGCCGCCACGGGCCAGGACGCGCTGCGTCAGGCCGGAAGCGCGGGCCACGACCTCATCGTGCTGGACGCGGCGCTGCCGGACCTGGACGGTCTCGAGGTGGGCCGCAGGCTCCGGGCCAGTGGCGACAGCACTCCAGTGGTCTGGCTGGCCGACCCTGGCACGCACATGGAGGGCGCAGAGGACGTGGACCACTACATGATGACGAAACCGTTCTCCGCGGAGGCACTGACGGCCCGCGTGCTCACGGTTCTCGGCCGCGCGGACCGGGCGGCCGCCGGTGATGGGGAAACAGGCACCAGGCTGCACGCGGGGGACCTGGAACTCGACGAGTCCCGCTGGACTGTGCACCGGGCGGGGACGCCGGTCGAGCTTAGCCCCACCGAGTTCCGGTTGCTCATCTACCTGATGACCAACCAGGGGCGGATGCTCAGCCGGGAGCAGATACTTGAGAACGTGTGGGGCCACGCCCGCCGGACCCAGATCGTCGACACTTACGTGAGCTACCTGCGCCGCAAGCTCGACTCGCTGGGCCCGCCGCTGATCCACACCCAGCGGGGCGTGGGCTACGGCCTGCAGCCGGACCCGCTGCCGTCTGGCGACTAGCCTCCAGCAGACCTAGCCCCAACGGAACCGCCCCACTGGCACCAGCCGAGCGGAACCGGTCAAGGGGAACAGCGGCTGCCGGAAGGCTGTTGGCCCGGTGTCGGTTACCTGACGGCGGGAGCAGCCTCAATGACTCAACGCGTGCGCGATCACCTGGGACGATTCGGTATCTGGCGTGGTGGCAGCCAGCTCACGCCGGAACTGGCCGCAAGCCTCGAACAGCTCCGCTACGGCACGCTGTGGGTAGGCGGCTCGCCCAGCGGCGATCTCACCCTGGTCGAGCAGCTACTCGACGCGACGACCACCCTCACGCTCGCCACTGGCATCGTGAACATCTGGCAGGCCGACGCCCACGAGGTCGCCGCGTCGTTCAAGCGGATCGAGGCCCGCCACCCGGGCCGTTTCCTGCTCGGCGTGGGCGCGGGCCACCGCGAGGCCACCCAGCGGTACGCGAAGCCGTACGAGACGCTCGTGAGTTACGTTGACGTGCTGCTCGGCGAGGGTGTCCCGGAGGCCAGCCTGGTGCTGGCCGCGCTCGGTCCCAAAGTGCTGCGGCTGGCCGCGGAGCGCACGGCTGGCGCTCACCCCTACCTCGTCACGCCGGAGTACACCCGGCAGGCGCGCGCGATCCTCGGTCCGGGGCCGCTGCTGGCCCCGGACCAGAAGGTCGTGCTGGACACCGACGCAGACCGGGCGCGGGCTACCGGCCGCGAAAGGGTGCGCACCTATCTCGGACTGGTCAACTACACGAACAACCTGCGCCGTCTGGGCTGGGGCGATGACGACCTGAGCGGGGTCGGCAGCGACGCGCTGATCGACGCGCTCGTCGCACGCGGCAGCGCCGGCGAGGTCGCCGCGCAGCTCACAGAGCATCTCACCGCCGGCGCCGACCATGTGGCCATCCAGGTGCTCACTGCGCCCGGTGCCGACCTGCTGGATGCCTACCGGGAACTGGCGCACGCACTGGAACTCTGACTCCTGCGCGTATCCACGGGACACGCCCTAGTGTTAAGGCCTGCGCCGTCGTCTGGTCCGGTTATCCCCTCATGGCCGGCGGGATGGGCTGATCGGGAAAGGCTGTTTTGATGAGCCAGCACGGCACGCGCCGAACCAGGCGCTATTCCGTCACGGCCGTGGTGGCCGTAGCCGCGGCAGTAGTCGTGGTAGCGGGTGCGGCAGGCGGGTATCTGCTGCTCCGCACCACGGGCAGCCCGCAGCAGACCGCGACCAGCTACCTGCGCGACTGGCAGCGCGGCAGTTACCCGGCCATGGACAAGGTGAGCGTGGACGTCCCGCAGGCCGGGCTGGCCGCCCCGCTGGCCCGGGCGGCTGAGGAACTCGGGATGCGCCGCCTTCACCTGGTGCTCCGCCGGGTGACGGTGACCGGTGGGTCTGCACAGGCGCGGTTCAACGCCACCGCCGACCTCGCCAGCGGCCATGCCTGGACTTATCAGGGGCAGCTGCAACTGGTCCAGCAGAACCGGCGGTGGTGGGTGAAATGGAGCCCAGCCGACATTTACCCCGGGCTCCGGGCGGGTGAGCGGTTCGCGCAGCGTGCTGTGTGGCCGGCCCGGGCGCCGGTGCTCGCCACCGACGGCACGGTGCTGAGCTCACCCCAGATGATCGCGGAGTCCGGCTCCATCTCGCTGCTGACCGGCAACGTGGTGCCCGCCACCGCGGCCCAGGCCAAGGCCATGGGTGCCCCGTATCAGGCCGGCGACCAGATCGGCCAGGGCGGCATCGAGCAGGCCTACCAGGGCCAGCTAGCGGGCCGTCCGTCGCTGGTCATCCGGATCGAGGGCCCGGGCAATCACCTCGACGCGACGGCCACCCGCTTCGGCGGCTCGGCGGGTACGCCGGTCCGGACCAGCATCGACCTGCATGACCAGATGGCCGCTGGGCAGGCCGTGACGTCCGCGGCGACGACCAAGCCGGTTGACATGGTGGTGCTCCAGCCATCCACCGGCCGGGTGCTGGCCGTGGTCGAACGTCCCGGCGGCTTCAACCGGGCCCTCCAGGGAGAATTCCCTCCCGGCTCAACCTTCAAGGTCGTGACCGCATCTGCGCTCGCGAAGACCGGGCTGCAGCCGTCCAGCACGGTCCCGTGCCCCGGCCAGTTCACCCTCGGGGGCCGGACATTCCACAACGACAACAACGAGCAGCTCGGCACCACCAGCCTGCAGACTGCCTTCGCGGTGTCGTGCAACTCCACCTTCGCCATGCTCGCCTCACAGCGGCTCGGCGGCCCCACACTCGCGTCGATGGCCGGCACGTTCGGCTTCAACGCTCAGCCTGCCCTGGGCATCCCGGCCACCCTGGGGCAGTTCACCTCGCCCCGCGCGCCGGTCGACCTGGCCGCCGACGCCTTCGGCCAGGGAACAGACCTGGTCAATCCGCTCAGCCAGGCCACCGTGGCGGCGGCTATCGAAGACGGCACCTGGCGGCCGCCGCAGCTAGTGATCAGCCCGGCGCCGAAGCAGACCGCCCAGCCGCACGCGATCGATCCCGCGATCCTGAACACCCTCCGCCCGATGATGCGGGCGGTGGTCACCAGCGGCACCGCGGCCGGGGTCGGCTTCCCGCCCGGCGTCTACGGGAAGACGGGGACGGCCGAGTACGGAACGGGCCCCAACCCGGCGTCCCACGGCTGGTTCATCGGCTACCGCGGCGACCTCGCGTTCGCGGTGCTGGTCGAGGGCGGAGGCCTCGGCGCCGACAGCGCCGGGCCAGTCGCCAACGCCTTCCTCCGCGGCTTGTAACCCGGCCCGAACGACCCTGTGGCCAGATCGCACGCCGCGGAAGCAGGCGCGCCGTAAAAACGTTAGGTCGCCGGGGGCCTTCCTCACCATCCTTGGTGTGGGGCCCGCGTTCTGACCTCTGGACCCGCCATGGAGACTGCCGCGTTGACACCGTCGCCCGCTGCGCTGAAAGCCCGTCTGCCCGGGCTGATGCTGCACGATCAGCGCCGGCTGGGCCGGCGCGTCGAGAGGATCGCCGCACTCCGCGACGCCGGGGCCCGCGAGCAGGCCGTCGGCCAGATCGTCACGGAACTGGACGCGGCATCGGCCCGCGTTGAGGAACGCAGGCGCGCGGTGCCCGCGGTCTCCTACCCGCCTGAGCTTCCGGTCAGCCAGCTGAAGGACGAGATCGCCGAGGTCATCCGCGATCACCAGGTGGTGATCATCGCGGGTGAGACGGGTTCCGGCAAGACCACGCAGCTGCCGAAGATCTGCCTGGAACTCGGCCGCGGCGTGACCGGCCAGATCGGCCACACCCAGCCCCGCCGGATCGCGGCCCGAACCGTGGCGGAACGGATCGCCGACGAGCTAGGCACCGAGCTCGGCGCGGCCATCGGCTACAAGGTCCGCTTCACCGACAACTCCAGCGACGACACGATGGTCAAGGTGATGACCGAAGGCATCCTGCTGGCCGAGATGCAGCGGGACCGGCAGCTGCTGCGGTACGACACCCTCATCATCGACGAGGCGCACGAGCGCAGCCTGAACATCGACTTCATCCTCGGCTACCTGAGGCGGCTGCTGCCCAGCCGACCCGACCTGAAGGTCATCATCACCTCGGCCACGATCGACTCCGAGCGCTTCAGTGATCATTTTGCCGGAGGCGAATCAGGAAAGCAGGGTGGCGGAGCCGAATCAGGAAAGCAGGGCGCCGGAGCCGAATCAGGAAAGCAGGGCGCCGGAGCGCCGGTGATCGAGGTGTCGGGGCGGACGTACCCGGTCGAGGTGCGCTACCGGCCGATCGCCGACCCGGACAATCCCCGTGCCGAGCCGAGAGATCAGGTGCAGGCGATCCTCGACGCCGTCGATGAGCTGCGCGCGGAAGGGCCCGGCGACATCCTCGTCTTCCTCAGCGGGGAACGGGAGATCAGGGACACGGCCGACGCGCTGGCCGACCGGGACAGCCCGCGGGACCCCCTGGAGGTGCTGCCGCTCTACGCCCGGCTGTCGGCGGCCGAGCAGCATCGCGTGTTCGCACCTCACCGGGGGCGGCGCGTCGTCCTGGCCACCAACGTCGCGGAGACCTCGCTGACCGTTCCGGGCATCAAGTACGTGATCGACCCGGGCACCGCCCGGATCTCCCGGTACAGCTTGCGGACGAAGGTCCAGCGGCTGCCGATCGAGCCGATCTCCCAGGCGTCGGCGAACCAGCGCAAGGGCCGGTGCGGGCGCACCTCTGATGGCGTGTGCATCCGGCTCTACAGCGAGGAGGATTTCGCCTCGCGCCCGGAGTTCACCGACCCGGAGATCCTGCGCACCAACCTGGCGTCGGTCATCCTCCAGATGGCAGCGCTCGATCTCGGTGAAGTGGCGGACTTCCCGTTCGTCGACCCGCCGGACTCCCGCAATATCGCGGACGGCGTCCGCCTGCTGGAGGAACTCAGCGCCATCTTGCCCGGCCACGGCAGGCCCCGGCTGACCGACGTGGGACGGAAACTCGCCCGGCTCCCGGTAGACCCGCGCCTCGGCCGGATGATCCTGGAGGCCGACCGCAACGGTTGTGCCCGCGAGGTACTGATCATCACCGCCGCGCTGTCGATCCAGGATCCCCGGGAACGGCCCGCCGATCTTCGCGAGGCGGCGGACGCCGCGCACGCGCGCTTCGCCGAGCCCGGGTCCGATTTCCTGGCCTTCCTCACCATGTGGGACTACCTGCGCGACCGGCAGCGAGAGCTGTCAGCATCGGCCTTCCGCCGCATGTGCCGCCGCGAGTTCCTGCACTACCTGCGGGTGCGGGAATGGCAGGACCTGCACGGGCAACTCCGCCAGGCAGCCAGGGAGATGGGCATCGTCGCGGGACGCGACGAGGGCTCCACGGTGCCGCTGGACCCGGATGCCGCGGGCGGCGAGCCGCGAGTCCCCGCGGAGGTCGCGGACCGGGTGCATATGTCTTTGCTGGCCGGGCTGCTCTCGCACATCGGGATGAAGGCTGCCGACAATCAGGATGGCGATCAGAAGGCACGCGGGAAGAGACGTCCGCTCACCGAGTTCGCCGGGGCGCGCGGTGCCCGCTTCGCGATCTTCCCTGACTCCGTGCTGGCCAGGAAGCCGCCGCAGTGGGTGGTCGCCGCCGAACTGGTCGAAACCTCCCGGCTGTGGGCCAGGACCGTAGCGCGCATCGAGCCCGAATGGGCGGAGCCGCTGGCCGCGCACCTGGTCAAGCGGATCTACAGCGACCCGCACTGGGACAGCCGGCGCGGTGCGGCGATGGCTTCAGAGAAGGTGACGCTGTACGGGCTGCCGGTCGTGGCCGCGCGGCCGGTCAGCTACGGAAGGATCGACCCGGCGGCGGCCCGCGCCCTGTTCATCCAGCATGCCCTGGTGGAAGGCGACTGGCGGACGCACCACCGGTTCTTCGCCCGCAACCAGCGCCTGCTCGAAGAAGCCGAGGATCTGGAGCGCAGGGCGAGGCGCCGGGGCATCGTCGCCGACGACGCTGCCCTGTTCGAGTTCTATGACCGCCGGATACCCGCGAATGTGACGTCTGCCCGGCACTTCGACGCCTGGTGGAAGAAGGCACGGGCCGCCGACCCGGACCTGCTGACCTTCTCCCCTGCCGATCTCGTCGGGCCGGCCGCCGACGAGATCAGTCCCGCCGACTACCCCGGTAGCTGGGGCGAGTTCCCGCTGTCCTACGAGTTCGCTCCCGGCGAGCCGGCGGACGGGGTGACCGTGGACATCCCCCTGGCCAAGCTCAACCAGGTCAACGGCGAGGAGCTCGGCTGGCAGGTGCCCGGCCTCCGCGAGGAACTGGTAACGGAGCTGATCCGGTCACTGCCCAAGCAGCTGCGCCGAACCTTCGTGCCCGCCCCGGACACGGCCCGGGCCGTGCTCGCGGCGCTGGGCCCGGCGCACGGAGACCTGCTGGGCGCGCTGGCCGCAGAACTGGGCCGGATGGGCGGCGTGACGATCCCGCGCGAGGCCTGGGATCTGTCCCGGCTGCCCGCCCACCTGACGGTCACCTTCCGGGTGACCGACTCCGGCCGGGTGCTCGCTACCGGCAAGGACCTGGCCGCGCTGCGGCAGGAACTGCGGCCACGCCTGCGGGCGGCACTCACCGAGGCCGCCGGCGGCATCACCCGCACCGGGCTGCGAACCTGGGACATCGGCGCGCTGCCCCGGGTCTTCACCGCAGGGCAGGTTCGCGCCTACCCGGCGCTGGCGGACGCCGGCGACTCGGTTGACGTCCGGCTGTTCGAGACGGAGGCCGAGGCGGGCGACGCCATGTGGCGGGGCACCCGCCGCCTGCTGCTGCTCCAGGTCCCGTCCGGCGCGCGGTCCGTCGCCAGCCGGCTGCCGGTTAATGCCACGCTGGCGATGAGCCGGCATCCGTACCCGAGCGCGGGTGCGCTGCTCGATGACTGCGCGGCGTGCGCGGCAGACCAGGTGATCGCGGACGCGGGCGGCCCCGCCTGGGACGCCGGGGGCTTCGCACGCCTCCTGGAGGAAGCACGATCCTCGCTGCCCGCCGCCACGGCGGCCGTGGTTGGCGCGGTCGCGCGGGTGCTCGAGGAGGCGCAGCACGCCGAGGCCGCGCTCGGCCGCGCCACCAGCCCGGCGCTGGCCCCGGCCGTGGCCGACATGCGCTCCCAGCTTTCCGCGCTCATCCACCCGGGCTTCGTCGCGGAAACCGGGTCACGACACCTGCCCGACCTGGTCCGCTACCTGCGGGCGATCACTCAGCGGCTGGAAAAGGCGCCCGCGGATCCGGGGCGTGATGCCGGGCGGATGGCGGTCGTGCACCGGGTGGCAGACGCCTACCGGCGGGCCAGGGAAGAGTGCGCGGCATCCGGTCGCGGGGGTGCGGACGCCGCGGCGCTGCGCTGGATGATCGAGGAGCTGCGGGTCAGCCTTTTTGCCCAGACCTTGGGCACTCCGGTACCCGTCTCCGAGAAAAGGATCCAGGCTGCGCTGGACCGGCTGACCATGTGAACGCACCCACAATGCCGCCAAGTTGTAACCGACGCCGCCAGCCGAGCACCGGCGCCGACGCCGGATTCGACGCCAGACTCAGCAGAGCGGCGTTTGCGAGGCCGCACCTTGGAAACGCTCGTCACCATGACCTGAGGAGGGTCTGAATGAAAGTTGGTAGATCACTCTCCCAGATAGCCCTGGCCTGCGCGCTCGGTGCAGGCCTCGCCGCCTGCAGCAGCAGCGGCAGCCCGGCGGCCAGCAGCTCGACGGCCAGCAGCTCGCCGCCCGCCTCGTCCGCTTCGGCCTCCGCCGCGACGGGAGGCGCGGCCGTCCAGAAGATCACGGCCAACTGGACAGCCTTCTTCGATGCGAAGACTCCCACGGCGACGCGGATCAGCTTGCTGCAGAACGGGCCGACCTTCGCCTCGATCATCAAGGCACAGGCAGGCTCGGGCCTGGCGGCCACGGCGACAGCGAAAGTCACGAAGGTGGTGGTGACGTCGCCCACGCAGGCCAAGGTGACGTACTCGATACTGGTGGGCGGCCAGCCCGCGCTCGCGGGCCAGAGCGGCGTCGCGGTCTATGAGGGCGGGATCTGGAAGGTGGGCGTGGCCAGCTTCTGCGGCCTGCTGAATCTCGAATTCGCCGGCAACACGTCCTCGTTGCCAGCGGCCTGCAAGACCGCGGGCTAGCCCGGTGGTCGGCGCGGCTGGCGTGGCCGCCGAGCACGCGCTAGCCGCGCGCCGCGGGGGGCGCGGGGTCGCACTCGCGGTGCTCTGCACCGTGCTGTTCCTGACGTTCCTGGACAACACGGTGGTGAGCGTCGCGCTCGGCAGCGTGCAGGTGGAGCTGCACGCGGGCGTCGCCGCCTTGCAGTGGGTGGTCAGCGCCTACGCGCTGACCTTCGCCGGCGCGATGCTCGCGTTCGGGATGGTGGGCGACGAGTTCGGCCGTAAGAAAGTCATGCTGGGCGGGGCCGGCATATTCTGCGCTGGATCGGTCCTGGCCGCGCTGGCCCCGAACATCGGGCTGCTGATCGCCGGGCGCGCGGTGATGGGGCTGGGCGCGGCGGCCAGCGAGCCGGGAACGCTGTCGATGCTGCGGCACATGTACACCGACGAGCGGAGCCGCACCAGGGCTCTGGGCGTGTGGACGGCCGTGTCCGGGCTGGCCCTCGCCGTCGGGCCCGTCGTCGGCGGCGCGCTGGTCGGCGTGTGGAACTGGCGGGCGATCTTCTGGTTCAACCTGTTCTTCGGGCTGGCCGCGCTGGTGGCCGGCCTGGTCGTGCTGCCGGAGAGTTCCGATCCCGACGCGCACCGGGTGGACATCGCCGGGACGGTCCTCGGCGCCGCCGCGCTGACCGCGCTGGTCTTCGCGGTGATCAGTGGCGAAAGCTCCGGTTTCTCCGCGCCCAGCGTGATCGCGCTGCTGTGCATCAGCGCGGTAGCGGCGGCGGCCTTCTTCTGGTGGGAAAGCCGCGCCGCCCACCCGCTGCTCGACCTGAGATACCTGCGTGTCCCCCCCTTCCTCGCCTCTAACGTGGTCGCCTTCTGCGCGTACTTCGCGACGTTCGCCGTGTTCTTCTTCACCGCGCTGTACCTCCAGGAGGTTGTCGGCGACACGGGCTACCAGCTCGCGCTCCTGTTCCTGCCGATGACCGCGCTGATGATCCTCGCCTCGCTGCTGGCCGGCCGCTGGACCACGGCCGCCGGGCCGCGCTGGTCGATCTTCATCGGCTGCCTGCTGTTCGGCGCGGGCCTGCTGCTGACGACCCTCACGCTCAGCCCGAACCCGCCCTACGCACCGCTGGCGGCAGCCCTCGCGCTGACCGGCATCGGCATCGGCACCACCGTCGTGCCGATCACCTCCGCGGCGCTGTCGGCTGTCCCGGCCGAGCGCTCGGGCATGGCCGCTTCGGCCACGAACACCAGCCGCGAGATCGGTGCCGTCACCGGCGTGGCGATCCTCGGCGCGCTGGTCAACGCCCAGCTGCGGTCCAGCCTCACCGGCAGGCTGAAGCACCTGGGCATCCCGGCCAATTTCCAGTCCATCGTGATCCACGCGATCGAGACCGGCGGCGTCCCCCCCAGCGGCAACACCAAGGGGGCCGGCGGGGCAGCCGGGGCCGGCCAGGGCTCCCTCGTCCAGGAGGTCATCCGTGCCGCTTACAGCGCGTTCTACGCCGGGCTGCACGCCGCGCTCTACCTCTCGGCGTTCCTGGTGCTCGCCGCGGGCCTGTTCACCTTCCTGGTCCTGCGCCCCCGGCCGCCGCGGGACACCAGCGCCACCGGCCAGTGACCCGCCGCCGGTGAGCGCTGCCCGGCGCCCTCAGGCAGAGCCACCCGCAGCAGGCCGCGGCGCCGGTGCCTGCTGAGCTCGTCCGCCGCGAGCTGATTTCTCTCGGGCGCGGGGAGGACATCGCGTCGGTGACCCCGCTCACCGGGGGTGTCATCGCTGACCCCTGGCTCATCACCTACCGTGACGGGTCGCGGGTCGTGGGGAAGTCCCTGGCCGGCGCGGCCAAGGACCTGTTCCGGGCGGAAGCCGAGGGCCTGGCGGCGCTGGCGGCCACCGGGACGGTCCGCACGCCCGCGGTGCTCGCGGCGACCGATGACGTCCTGCTGCTCGAAGCGCTCGTGCCGCTGGATGACAGCCCCGGCTACTGGCAGCGGCTCGCTCACGACCTCGCCGGGCTCCACCGTGGCACCGTGCACGACCGGTTCGGCTGGCCTAGCCACGGTTACCTGGGCCGTCTCCCGCAGCACAATGCCTGGACTGACGACGGCCATGCCTTCTTCGCCGAGCACCGGCTGCTGCGCTACCTCGGCGAGCCGCTGACGCAGCAGGTCCTGACCAGCGCCGACCGGCAGGCGCTCGAACGGCTATGCGACCGCCTGCCCGAACTCATCCCGGCGATGCCGCCGGTGCTCACCCACGGCGACCTGTGGTCGGGGAACCTGCTCACGGCGCACGACGGCCAGCCGGCCGTCATCGACCCCGCGGTCTCCTACACCTGGGCGGAGGTCGACCTGGCCATGATGTGGTGCGGGCACCGGCCGCCAGGCTCCGGTCACTTCTTCGACGCCTACCAGGAACTGAATCCCTCACCGCCTGGATGGCTGGAACGCATGCCCATCCTGTTCCTGCGCGAACTGATGAGCGGCCTCGCTCACGGGGGGGACGTCAGGGGGATAAGCGACGCTGTACGCACCATCCTCGCGCCCTTCCGGACGCGCTGACTGAGCACGGAATCGCTATGTGGAGGCTGGCCATAAACTCCCGGCTCTCTTGCCGAATTTCCGGACCCGGCCTAATTGTCGCGGCCAACGGCTCGATCTGCACCGTGACAATGACACTGCAAATGGAAGAATCTGAACGGTGGACGCCGACCGCCGGCGGCTCGAGACATAGTGACCAGCTCAGCCACTCGCGTGAGAAGCTGGTTTGCGGATTTTGGCTCTCGTCCGGTGGTGTTGTCATCTCCGCATCCGGCCAGCGAGTGCCTTCGGCGGCTGGCGATTCGAGCGCGCGCTCGGCCTGCTGGCCGACCTGTATACGGAGTAGTGAGCATAAGCATTCAGCTCATGCCCTTTGGGCTTATGCATTGTGATTGAGTGTGGCCGGGCTGAGTTGCCGGTCTGGTCAGGCCCGGCCGGTCAGGCGCCGGGCGGGAGGGCAGATCAGGCCGGCCAGATCGCGTGAGACGGGCGTCATTCGAGATCGTCGAACTCGTCATAATCGGCCAGGACATCGCCCGCGGCGCTGAGGATCTCAACCCTGGCCGGGAAGGCAACTCCGGGCGTGGTGAAGAACAGTACAACGCCGTTCTCCACCACGTCGTCAATGGCGGTCCCATCGGCGAAGGTCAGCCGGACCAGATGCGCCGCTTCGGCGCCCTGGCCGGTCACGTGCCCGCCTGCTGCTAACAGGTGCGCGTTCCATTGCGCGGCGAAATTGACCCATGGCTTGCTCCGGTGGGGTCCTCCGCCGCCCCCGCCGCCGATAGGAGCGGCCACCCACGCACCGCCGGGCTCTTGCCACGTGCGGATGAGCATGCCTTGCGGGTGTCCGTCGCGGGTGACGAAGCCGACCTCATGCAGCTGGCAGCCCGGGAACGTCCGGCTCTTGCGGAACTGTACTGTCGCCGGGTCGGCGTCCCCGCCGCCGCCGTGTCGCGTCGATGCCACCCAGCCGCCGGGGCTGCGCGGGCTGACCCATGTGCCTGGCCCTGGCCCGGCGACCAGATGATCGAGGATTGCCTGCTCGGCTCCGGTCAATAACATCGGCGGCCTCCCGAATCCGCGAGCACCGTGCTTGCACCCGTTGAGGTGAGCTTACGAGCCCGGCAGATGCCTGGCTCCTGTGCCGGCAGCGGCATCGGTGATCGTGGACGGCTGCTCGCCGGGACGGGTGGCGCGAGTGCTCGCGTTCTCAGAGCTGCTCCACGGCAAGAGCCAGGGCCTGGGTTTGCGTCTGCGCGCGCCGCGCCCCCGGGCTGCCCGGCTCCGCCAGCACCCCGGCGCGGTCGGCATCGCGCTCCTCGCCGTCGGCCACCTCGGCGGATTGCTGCCCACCGTGCTGATCCTGCTCGCCTTGATCACCCTGCTTGTGAGCGTGAACGTCGTCGGTATGCGGTCCCTGGAGCAGGCGATCCCCAATCTCATCCAGGAGGTGAACGGGGTTCTCGGCTCAACCGCCACCTTCCCCGGCCGGCCGCCGTTCGGAGTACCGATGGCCACGGCGCATAAACGCTCGAACCCACTGTCGCCCTGCCTCGGCGGCTGGCCGCCGCCCTAGACGCCGACGTGCGCCTTACCGCCGGCCACGACCTCGGCTCCGTCTGGTTTGAAACCCATGCCGCCTGACCCACCCAGCCCGTGTCCTTCACGGAGCTAGCCAGCGTCAGCTCGCGCACGGCCAGGCGCTGAGGCGTTCGTCATCCGCCGTCGTCACCTTCGGCCGGCTGGGCCGCCCACTGCGCGGCCGTGCGCACAGCCGCCTGGCGCGGGAACACCTTCTCGAGCAGGACCCGGTGCACCTCCGGGTCGGCGTCGAGGCAGGCGTCGGCCAGAACGATGAGCCGGTAGTCGAGGTCGGCGGCCTGGCGCAGGGTGGAGAGCACCACACCGCTGGTGGCGATGCCGGTCAGGACGAGCGTGCCCGCACCAAGGCTGCGCAGTACGACCTCCAGGTCACTGCCCGTGAAGGCCGACACCCGGCGCTTGGTCACCACCAGGTCCCCCGGGGCGGGAGCGACGGCGGGGTGTATCTCGGTGGCCGGGCTGCCCTCCACGAACCGGCCGGCGGCGGCCGCTGCGGAGAACGTCCGGTTGCGGGCGCTGATCTCGGGGTGGCCGGGGCGGAAGCCGACGATCACGTACACCACGGGGATACCCGCGCCGCGGGCGGCGGTGATCGCCTGCGACAGCCGTTCCAGGTAACCGCGATCCTCGGCGAAACGCTCGAGCACCCCCCGCTGGACGTCCATCACCAGCAGCACGGTCTGATCCATAAGGTGCTCCTCCCGTATCGAATCCCTTGATCTCCAGCCACATCGCCGTGGTTACCACACGGGCCAGCCGTCCCCGCCAGCAGGCCGGCAGCTAACGTTAACGTCAAGGTCGCTAGCATCGACGTACGGATCATCGACGGGCCCTGCGGACCATCGATGCCAGCGAATCGACAACACGGAGAGAGCCCATGCCGGTGGCGGGACAGGCGGAGGCGGCATCCTCGGCGACGGATGGCCGGGGCGTCCACTACAAGTGGATTGCCCTGTCCAACACCACGCTCGGGATCCTGATGGTCACGATCAACCAGTCGATCTTGCTGATCTCGCTCCCTGCGCTTTTCCGGGGGATCAAGCTCAACCCGCTCGTGCCATCGAACACGTCCTACTTCCTATGGGTCTTCCTGGGGTTCTTGCTCGTCACCGCCGTGCTGGTGGTCAGCCTAGGCCGGATCGGTGACATCTACGGCCGGGTGAAGATGTACAACCTCGGCTTCGCCGTCTTCACGTTCTTCTCGATCCTGCTCTCGGTGACCTGGCTCACCGGGCCGGCCGGGGCCCTGTGGATCATTATCATGCGCATCTTCCAGGGGGTCGGCGGCGCGTTCCTGTTCGCCAACTCGACCGCCATCCTGACTGACGCCTTCCCCCAGGACGAGCGGGGGAAGGCGATGGGGATCAACGGCGTCGCTGCGGTGGCCGGCTCGTTCCTCGGGCTGCTGCTGGGCGGCGTGCTGGCCCCGATCGAGTGGCGGCTGGTCTTCCTGGTGTCGGTCCCGTTCGGGCTGTTCGGCACGATCTGGGCCTACCTCAAGCTCAGCGACAACGGGATCCGCATCCCGGCCAAGATCGACTGGCTGGGTAACGCCCTGTTCGCAATCGGGCTGATCTCGCTGCTGACCGGGATCGTGTACTCCCTGCTCCCGTACGGCGGCCACCCCACCGGGTGGACCAATCCCCGCGTGCTGGCCGCCATCTTCGGCGGGATCGCCGTCCTCGTCGTGTTCGCCTGGGTGGAGACCAAGGTGCCGCAGCCGATGTTCCGGCTGGGCCTGTTCAAGATCCGCGCGTTCACGGCGGGCAACATCGCCGGGCTGCTCGGCGCCCTCGGCCGGGGCGGCCTGCAGTTCATGCTGATCATCTGGCTGCAGGGGATCTGGCTGCCCCAGCATGGCCGTAGTTTCAGCCAGACCCCGCTGTGGGCGGGCATCGCGATGATCCCGCTCACCATCGGGTTCCTGCTCACCGCCCCGCTCGCGGGAGCCCTGTCTGACCGCTACGGGGCCAGGGCGTTCGCCACCGGCGGCCTGGTGATCTCCGGGGCGAGCTTCCTGCTGCTCGAACTGCTGCCGATCAACTTCAGCTACGTCTGGTTCGCGTTGCTGATCTTCCTGTTCGCGATCGGCATGGGGCTGTTCTTCTCACCCAACCAGGCTGCGGTCATGAACAGCCTTCCGCCTGAGCAGCGCGGCGCGGGCGCCGGGATGCTCAACACCTTCCAGAACTCGGCCACCGTGCTGTCCATGGGCCTGTTCTTCACCATCGTCACGCTCGGCCTGGCCGCGCGGCTGCCCAGCCACCTGTACCGCGGGCTGGTCGCGGCCGGCGTCGCGCCGTCCGCGGCCCGCGCGGTGGCCAACGAGCCGCCGATCGGCAGCCTGTTCTCGGCGTTCCTCGGGTACAACCCGATCAAGGAACTGCTCGGCCCCACCGGGGCGCTGCAGAAGCTGCCCGCCAAACAGGCCGCGTACATCACCGGCCGGTCGTTCTTCCCGAAGCTGATCGAGCAGCCGTTCGCCACCGGGCTGCACCTGGCCTTCACCTTTGCCGCCGCGGCGACGGCCATCGCCATCGTCGCCTCCGCGGTTCGCGGCCAGCGGTACATGCACACGGCCGAGCCGCTCCTCGACGAGCTGGCCGAGGGCGCGGCGGAAGCAGGCGGGCTGATGGGCCTGGGCGCCGTCAGTCCTGGACAGGCTCCGGCCAACGGCGGGCCAGTCACGCACGGCGGGCCAGTCACGTCGGCCAGCACCGGCCCGGATGAGCAACTCGATCCGTCGCGCGGAAGCAGCTGATCCATGACCACGGCAACGGGGCCGGGTGCGGCGGATCTAGCCGTCGGCGGCAAGCTGCAGGCTGGCAGCAAGCACCTGCTCGGCATAGGTGCCGCGGCAATCCAGGCCGGCGTGTCCGAGCGGGCCCTTCGGTACTACCAGCAGCTGGGTCTGATCGTGCCCGCCAGCACGACGCCAGGCGGGCTGCGCCGGTATTCAGAAGCGGATCTGGCCCGGGTGGCACGCATCCGCGAGCTGCAGACTCTGCTCGGCCTCAACCTCGACGAGATCGCGATAGTGCTGGGCAACGAGGACCGCATGGCGCAGATACGCCTCACCTATCACGATGAGCGCACCAGCGCCGGCGAGCGCCGGCGGCTGACCCGCGAGTGCCTGGCCCTGCAGGAGGACCTGCGCGCAACGGTGGAAGCCAAGCGGGTCGCCCTGGAGCGTTTCCTCGCCGACCTCGATGCCCGCATCGGGCGCGTACGGGACCTGCTGGCCGGCCACGACACCTCGGCACCTGAGGTCAGCTGACCGCTCCCAGCCCGGCACTGACGCTGGCGATGATCGCCGCCGGCCCGGGGATGGCAGGTGCAGGTTCCGCCGGCCCGGGAATAACAGGTGCAGGTTCCGTGCTACCGAAACTGATAGTCTAGTTTCGTCGCAACACACGCCGCCGTGGCCGCTCGGCTGAGGGCGGCGGGAATCATCGGAGGAGTCATGCCGGAGACACAGCTCGCGGCCAAGGGCGGCCGGGCTTCATGAACGCGGAGGTGACAGCCGAGGCTCCGCGGCGCGGCCGGCCACGCAGCGAGAAGGCGCGCCAGGCCATCCTCGCCGCGGCCGCGGAACTCCTGCTGGCCCGCGGCCTGTCGGCGGTCAGCATGGACGCGGTCGCGCAGCAGGCCGGGGTCAGCAAGGCCACGATCTACCGCTGGTGGCCCACGAAGGAAACCCTCGCCCTGGACGCCCTCTACACCGAGTGGGCGGCCGCCCGCCCGTCGGATACCGGCTCGCTGCGCGGCGACCTGCTCTCACTCCTGCGCCCCTGGGCCCGGCTCGCCAGCAGCCGGCCCTACGGGCGCGTGATCGCCGCGCTCCTCACCGAGGCACAGACCGATCCCGTATTCGCCGCCGAATACCGCGAACGCTTCGTCGAGCCCCGCCGTGACCAGGCACGCGCGATATTCCGCCGCGCGATCGAGCGCGGCGAGGTCCCGGCTGACACGAAGATCGAGGTCGCGCTCGACATCCTCTACGGCCCGCTCTACCACCGGCTCCTGCACGGCCACGCCCCGCTGAACGAGCGCTTCGTCCGCGACGTCATCGACACCGCTCTGGGCGGCATCGCCCCCAGCCAGGTCCGCGATGAGCCCGGGAGCCGTGATGCTCACTGACACCGGGTTCCCGCGGGCCGATGTCGAGAACGCCTTTCTCCGGGTGCGGCGGCGGCAGACCCTGGCCCGGCTCGCGCACTGGCTGCGCCGCGAGCCCGGCTGCACCAACCTGCTGCCGCCGTTGGACGAGGTGGTCGGTGCGCTCGGCTGGCGCGGTGAGCAGTACCTCGGGCTGCGGGTGATACCGCTGGACACGATCGTCGGCACGCTCGACGGGCGACGCGATTTCGATCGTCGCTTCCGGCCTACCTCCAACCGGATGCGGTCCCGGTGGGAGCACCTGGCCCTCGCGCTGCGGCGTGGCGAGGCTATCCCGCCGATCGAGGTGTACCGCGTGGGCGGCCTGCACTTCGTCCAGGACGGCCACCACCGGGTGTCGATAGCCATGGCGACCGGCCAGACGACGATAGATGCCTATGTGACCGAGGTGCTCACCGCTGACCAGCGAGGGGCGAGCAGATGATCAGGGTACTTTCAGCTTTCTCCCAGGTAGCCGACCGACTATCAAAACAGGACAACCCGTTCCGTACCTACCTTGGAGCAGTTCCCCATGAGCACGGTCTACGACCCGCCGGTCCCGGCGGGACCAGAGCAGGCGCCCGCGCAGTCCCCCTGGCCTGGCCCGGGCGGTCCCTTCGGTCCGGGTGGCCCGCCGGGCTACGGCAGTGGGGGCGAAGGACCGGGCCGCCCGCTCAGGCGGCCCGGACGCTACGTGCTGGCGGCGCTGGCCGCCGTCGTGGTTGCGCTGGGCGCCTTCTGGGGAGTGCGCGCCACCGTGGCCGCGCCGGCCGCCGTGCTGACCACGTCCCAGATCGCGGCGCAGACCGACCCAGGCCTGGTGGACGTGGTCTCGACGCTCGGCTACCAGCAGGCCACGTCGGCCGGCACCGGCCTCGTGCTGACGTCGTCGGGTGAGGTGCTGACCAACAACCACGTGATCGAGGGCGCAACCTCGATCACCGTCACCGACATCGGCAACGGCCGCTCCTACCGGGCGAGTGTCGTCGGCTATAACCAGAGCCACGACATCGCGGTGCTGCAACTACAGGGCGCATCAGGGCTGAAGACCGTTACCGTCGGTAACTCATCCACCGCCGCGGCCGGCCAGAAGGTGGTCGCCCTGGGCAACGCGGGAGGCAAGGGCGGCACCCCGTCGGTCGCCGCCGGACGGATTACCAGCCTCGGCGCGTCGATCACCGCCTCGGACGCGGGAGCCGGCACCTCCGAGCAACTAACCGGCCTCATCCGCACCAACGCGGCCATTCAGCCGGGCGACTCAGGCGGCCCGCTTGTCAACACGGCCGGCCAGGTGATCGGCATCAACACCGCGGCAGGCGGGCAGGCCCAGACGCAGACGCAGGCATTCGCGATCCCGATCAACGAGGCGGTCTCCATCGCCCGGCAGATCGAGGCGGGCACCTCCTCAGCCACCGTGCACATCGGCGCGACCGGCATCCTGGGCGTGCAGATCCTGTCCTCGGGCCGCGCAGCAGCGGGCGGCGTGCCCGCCGGTACCGGGGCCACGGTCGCCGGGGTAGTCTCCGGGTCGCCCGCCGCTGCGGCCGGCCTCGCGGCAGGCGACGTGATCACCGGGGTCGGCGGTCACTCCATCTCTTCGCCATCCGCAGTCCAGTCAGCGCTGGAGCCGCACCACCCCGGTGACCATGTCACCATCAGCTGGATGGATCAGACCGGCCAGACCCGGACCGCGACCGTGGTCCTCACCACCGGCCCGGCCGCCTGACCGCGGGCAGGAACCCGGCCAGGGCGGCTGCCTTGCCCCGCACCACGCGGTTCACCAGCTCCCCCACCTCCGGGATACTGATCCGGATCTCGTCACCGGCGATGAGGGTGAAGGGCAGGTCCGGGACCAGGCTCGTCCCGGTGGACAGCACCACGCCGCCCGGGAACTCGTCCTCCCGGAAGAGGAATTCCGCGAGTTCCCCGATGCCACGGCGCAGCCCCGCGGTGCTGGCCTCCCCGTCCCACACGACCTGGCCGTCGCGGCGGATAGTCATCTCGATGGCGAGGCTGTACGGGTCCGGCACTTGCCAGGCCGGCCGGATCCACGGCCCCATCGCGCAGCCGCCGAGATAGATCTTGGCCTGCGGCAGGTACAGCGGGTTCTCCCCCTCGATCGACCGCGAGCTCATGTCATTGCAGATCGTGTAGCCGACGACCTCGCCGCCGGAGTTCAGCACCGCAGCGAGTTCCGGCTCGGGCACGTCCACCTCGGAGTCGCCGCGCACCGCCACCGCCCCGCCGGGCCCCACGACCCGCCACGCCGCGGACTTGAAGAAGAGCTCGGGGCGGTGGGCCGCATAGACCCGGTCGTAGATGTCCGCCGAATCCTCGCTCTCCAGCACGCGTGCGTCCTTGGATCGCTCGTAGGTGACGCCGGCCGCCCAGACATCCGTCGTCCCGTCGACCGGTGCGAGGAGGCTGACCCGGTCATACGGCACAGCGTCACCGCCAGGATCCTCGCAGAGCTGGCGAATCTGGCGCAGCGGCAAGGCGAGCAATCCGGCCATCGTGGCCACCCCGCGCAGGGTGGTGACCACGCCCTCGTCAAGCATTCCGATCAGGGGCGCTGAGCCGTCGCCGGCATGACACCGGATGAGCTGCACGATGCTCCCTCACGCGGGTCTCGCGGCACCAGGAAAGATCTTGGCTAGCTTATGGCCAGCCGATTGATATCGTCAAGGCTTCATCGGATGAACGCGAAAGTTCATCCGATGAAGCTCTTGACGATCAAGGACTGGGCGCCGTAACGTCGGGGCAGCGCCACCAGCACCACGCCATCAGCACGACGGTGCCAGCACCACGCCACCAGCACCACGGTGCCACGCCACCAGCACACGGCGCCGCGCCACACCACCAGCCCGGGAGGAACATCGTGACCGCCGCGTACCCGGCCCAGGCCCGTCACGCCCAGGTCGTGCACGGGCTGGGCGCCCGGATCGTGCGCGGTGAACTCGGGCCTGGCTCCCCCGTGCCCACCGAGGATGAACTGGTGACCCAGTTCGAGGTCGGCCGGTCGGCGCTCCGTGAGGGAGTCAAGGTGCTGGCGGGCAAGGGCCTCCTGGAGAGCCGGACCAGCGCGGGCACCCGGGTCCGCCCCCGCGAGTCGTGGAACCTGCTCGATCCCGATGTCCTTCGCTGGCGGTACGCACCCGAGGCCAGCGCGGCGGACATCCGCACCCTGGCCGACCTGCGGGTAGCGCTCGAGCCCGGAGCCGCGCGGCTGGCCGCGGAGGCGGCCAGCACGGCCCAGCGCGGCGCGATCGCCGGCGCCCTGGCCAGCCTGTCCGCGACCGTCGACGAGCCGGCCGCGTTCATCGATGCCGACCTGGCCTTTCACCGGGCCGTATTCATCGCCGCCAACAATGACCTGCTGCTCTATATCCACGACGTCGTCAGCGTGGCCCTGGGCGCCATCCGGCCGCTGCACACCCACTCGGTCGGGCATAACCGCCAGACACTGCCCAGCCACCAGCGGGTCGCGACCGCCATCCAGCGCGGGCATCACCGCCAGGCCGAAGCCGCGATGCGCGAGATCGTCGAGGGCGCCCGCGGCGACGCCTTGCGCGAAACCGGAGGACGACCATGACGACCACGGGGACATCGGCCACGGGGACGCCTGGCCCGGGCGACGTGCGCCTGGACATCGACGGCCACGTGGCCGTCATCACCCTCGACCGCGCCGCGAAACTCAACGCCGTGACGCCCGAGATGACCGAGACACTAGCTGGCTACGTGGCCACCGTGAACGACCGCCGTGACCTGCGCGTGATCGTTCTGACCGGCACCGGCCGGGCGTTCTGCGCCGGCAGCGACATCGCCGGGCTGGCCGACTACGACAGTGCCTGGCAGTTCGGCAACCGCCCCGACTACTGCGACGCGGTGCGCGCCCTGCGCAAGCCGGTCATCGCCGCAGTCAACGGGTATGCCTTCGGCGGCGGCCTGGAACTGGCGCTCACCTGCGACATCCGCCTCGCCGCCAGCACGGCGAGCTTCGCCGCGCCCGAGATCAAGCTCGGCTGGATCGGCGGTGGCGGCATGTCCGCCCTGCTCGCGCGCAACGTCGGACCCAGCAACGCCGCGCTGATGCTGCTCACTGGGGATCCGGTCGATGCGGCCACCGCGCTGCGCTGGGGCCTGGTGACCGAGGTGGTCACCCCGGATGAACTGCTCGCGGTGGCGCTGCGGCTGGCCACCACGATCGCCAGCCGGGCCCCGATCGCGGCCGAGACGGCGAAGCTGAACCTGCGCGCGGCGTTCGAGATGCCGCTCGAGCGCGCGATCGACTACGAGCGGCACCTGCAGACCATCTGCTTCGCCACGGCCGACGCGGCCGAAGGCCGGGCCGCTTTCGCCGAGCGCCGGGCACCGGCCTTCCAGGGACAGTAAGGGGAACCAGATGGGGATCCTGTCGGGCTACCGGGTCATCGACCTGTCCATCGCCATGGCCGGCCCGCTGGCGGCCATGCGGTTCGGCGACCTCGGCGCGGACGTGATCAAGGTCGAGCCGGTGACCGGTGAATGGCAGCGGCACACCTCAGCCGGCGGCGCCACCGGCAAGCAGGTGAACGCGTCGTTCCTGTCGCTGAACCGGAACAAGCGCAGCCTCGCGGTGGACCTGAAGTCGGCCGAGGGACGCGAGATCGTGCTCGCCCTGGCCCAGCAGAGCGATGTTTTCCTGCAGAACTACCGCAACGGCGTGGCCGAGCGGCTGGGCATGGACTACGAGTCGATCCGCCGGGTGCGCCCCGACATCGTGTACGTGTCGATCTCCGGGTACGGGGAGAGCGGGCCGTACGCGGGCCGCCCGGGGCAGGACATGCTGGTGCAGGCGATGAGCGGGGCCATGTTCAACGCCGGCCGGGCCTCCGATCCGCCCGCGCCCGCCGGGACCTTCACCGTCGACGCGATCACCGCCTACAGCGCGTTCGAGGGCGCGCTGGCCGCGCTGCTGTACCGCGAGCGCACGGGCGAGGGGCAGCTCGTCACCGTCAACATGCTGGACTCCGCCATCGCGGTGCAGGCCCAGGAGCTGTCCATCTTCACGGTCGGCGGGATACCGCAGCACCGCGGCAGCGAGCCGCACGGGCACGCCTACATCCGCGCACCGTACGGCACGTTCGCGACCGCCGACGGGTACCTCGCGCTGGCCTTCCCCAGCCTCGCCCAGCTGGCTGAGGCGCTGGACATCCCGCAGCTCGCCGACATGGATGACGAGGTCGACGGGCACGCCCGCCGGGACGAGATCAGCACGCTGGTCCGCGCCCGGCTGCCCGAGCGCGGCACGGACGAATGGCTGACCATTTTTACCCAACGGAACATCTGGGCCGGTCCGGTCTACACCTACGCCGACGTGGTCAGCGACCCGCAAGTCCAGCACAACCGGTCGCTGGTCAGCTATGACCACCCCACCGAGGGCCGGGTGACCACGCCGGGCTTCCCGTATCAGTTCAGCGCCACCCCGGCCGAGGTGTACCGCGGCGCACCGCTGACCGGCGAGCAGACCCGCGAGATCCTCACCGAACTGGGCTGGGACGACGAGTCGGTCAACGAGCTGGCGGAACGCGGCGTCGTCAGCGCCCCAGGACCGGGTGCGTGACAGCCGGGGAGCGCACGTGACCCTTCCGGGAGCGCCGCTGTGACGACCCCGGGTGCGGGGCGTGACCCTTCCGGGAGCGCCGCCATGACGACCCCGGGGGCGGCGCGTGACTGCTCCCGGCGGGACGGCGCGACGGCGCCGCTGCGGGGGCTGACCTGGGATCACCCCCGCGGCTACCTGGTGCTCGACGCACTGGCCGCTACGGCCGGTCCAGGCGATCCGGCGGCGCAGATCCGCTGGGACCGGCAGCCGCTCGAGGACTTCGAGTCCCGGCCGCTGCGGACCCTCGCCGATGACTACGACCTGCTGGTGATTGACCATCCCGGGCTCGGCGAGGCGGTCAGGGACGGCTGCCTGCGACCGCTCGACGACCTCTTCAGCCCGGGCGAGCTGGCCGGGTGGCGCGACCGTACGGTTGGCGCCTCGTTCGACAGCTACCGGCTCGGCGGCCAGCAGTGGGCGCTGCCGCTGGACGCCGCCGCCCAGGTCTCCGTCTGCCGCCCGGAGACACTGGGCCCGGAGACACTGGGCCCGGAGACACTGGGCCCGGAGACACTGCGCCCGGAGACACTGCGCCCGGAGACACTGGACGAGCGCCCGGCCAGCTGGGCGGACGCGATCAAGGCCGCTGGGGCGCAGCCGACCGCGCTGTGCCTGGGCGGACCGCACGCACTGCTCATGTTCGCCGCGATCTGCGTCGCGTCCGGCCGCCGGCCCGCCGCAACCCCGGGCGAATTCGTGCCCACCGGCGCGGGCCGCGCCGCCCTCGGCATCATGGCTGGCCTGCTGGCCCACGCCGACCGCGAGGTGTCACAGCGCAACCCGATCGGCGTCCTCGACGCGATGACGGCGCCCGGCGGGCCGTCGTACTGCCCGCTCGTGTACGGATACGTGACCTATCACCGCCCGGAGCGCGGGCCGCAGCGGCTCACCGCGTTCGACGCCCCGGCCGGACCGGGCGGCATCGGCAGCGTGCTCGGCGGTACCGGCATCGCGGTGACCCGGTCCGCGGCCCAGACCACGGCCCAGGCCGCCGTTGTGGCCGGCCTGCTGCGCACGCTGCTGTCCGAGCCGGTGCAGGTCGGCCTGTACGCGGAACTCGGCGGCCAGAGCTCGCTCCGGCCAGCCTGGCAGGACTCCGGCGCCGACGAGCGTAGCGGCGGGTTCTACCGCGCGACCCGGCGGACCGTCGAGAGCGCCTGGGTGCGGCCTCGATTCGCTGGTTATCCGGCGTTCCAGGCCGCGGCGTCCGCCGTGCTGCGCGACGGGCTGCTCGCGGGTGAGGATCATGCCAGCATGCTGGGGCGGGTCAACGAATTGTTCGCCCGGTCGTGGGAGACGGGCGGACGAGAGAGAGCCGGCTAGCAAGCCAGCTCGGAGAAGGGTCGTGCGGTGAGCGTAGCGACGGTGCCGGGCGGGCCGCAGGCCGGTGCAGTGGAGAGGCGGACGGCGGATGAGTGATGTCGTGAACCCGGGGGCCGGACGTCCGGACCGGCGGACGACGGAACGTTGTGCTGGCGATCTTTCAGCGGCGGGCGGCGTCCGCGCGGTGGTGCTCGATGACGGAAGCGAACGTGGCATCCGTGTTCTCGAGTTCCGTACCGGCGCCGGGCTGCGTTTCGAGGTGCTCGTGGACCGGGCCATGGACATCGGCCCGGCTGAGTTCGACGACATCAGTGTGGGCTGGCGGTCCGCGACCGGGTTCCGCCACCCGGCCTTGCACGAGCACGCGGACGAGGAGGGCCTGTCCTGGCTGCGGAGCATGTCGGGCCTGGTCGTCACCGCGGGGCTGGATCACACGTTGTTCGGCGGGACGGTCGGCTCGGAGCAGTACCACTACCCGCCGAGGCAGACCGTCCGGCCCGGGCTGCACGGCCGGATCGCGAACATCCCCGCCCGGCTCACCGGCTATGGCGAGCGGTGGGACGGCGATCGCTGCGTCCTGTGGGCGGAAGGCGAGGTCCGGCAGGCCGCGATCTTCGCTGAGCACCTGGTGCTGCGGCGGCGGATCGAAGCCGACCTCGGCGGCACCGAGATCCGGCTCACCGACAGTGTGGTCAACGCCGGCTTCGACCGGACACCGCACATGTTCCTCTACCACATCAACGTGGGCTGGCCGCTGCTCGACCAGGGCACCCGCTTCGAGGCGCCCATCGCCGGCACCCCCTGGCGCAGCGCCAGCGTGGCTGAGCAGGGCGTGTCCCACCTGCTGTTCCCCGGCCCGCAGGCGGGCTTCGTCGAGCAGGTCTACGAGCATGCCCTGACCCCGGACGCGGACGGGCGGACCCGGGTCCGGCTGGTGAACGACCATCTGGGCCGGAGCGTGGAACTCGACTACGACCCGGTGGCGTTCCCCGCGTTCTTCGAGTGGCTGAACCTGCGCGAGGGTGCGTACGCCGTCGGCCTGGAGCCCTCGACGCATCATGTGGCGGGGGACGCGGCCGCCCGCGCGGACGGGTCGATGATCTGGCTCGAGCACGGCGACCAGCGCAGCTACGACACGACGTTCCGGTTCGGCCGCCAGTAGACCTGCGGCCGGCGGACCTGCTCACCCGCCGCCTTGCGGCCGGCCGACCTGCGCGGGCGGACCAGCGGGCGGGCCGGCGGGCGGGCCGGCCGGTTACCGCCAGATGGCGACGGGGGCGACGGGCGCGTAGACGTAGCCTCCGGCGCCCTTGGCCGCGCTGGGGTCGGCGGACAGGTGGCTGTAGTCGATGGCGAACTGGTACTCGGCGCCGGTCGCCACCCGATGCGACCTCGGGTTGGGCGCCTGCACCACGCCCTGGTCGGTGAACGGCCCGTCGCGGAAATAGAACTGGCTCGGGTTGATGATGAACCCGTCGGCACCGCCGATGATGACCCAGCTGATGACCGCGCCGCCGCTCTGGTCGCCCTGCGTGTCCAGCATGGCGATGCGGGAGCCGGCCGGTGTGGTGTACCAGGCCAGGGCGCTGGGATTGGGGTTGTCAGTGGCCTTGAGCGTGGCCTCGGCAGGATTCATCCCCTTCGCCGCGTTCAGCCGGGCGGTGCTCTCATCGAGCAGGCAGGACGCGACGTTGATCCCGTCGATCGTTCCGCCGGAGTGAAAGGCCACTGCGCAGACAGGCTGGCGCGCGGACAGCCATGCGGCGTCCTCGGCGAGAATGGCCGCCCGCAGCGACGGGGACCCGCTGGCGTAGTAGGCGAGTTGCACCGCGTCGATGGCCGCGTCCGTGTTCTCCGTCTTGTCCTCGAAGCACTGCGTGATGGCAAGAGTTGTCTGCTGGCCGCCGCAGCTGGCCGGGGCGGGACTGCTCCTGGCCGGGTGACCGGGGTCGAATGGCTCGACGATGGGTGTGAACTGCGTGGACGACGCTGTGGTCGCGCCCGCCGTGCCGGACGGGCTGGCCGCCGGGCTGACCCCCGACTTGGCCGTCTGCGTCGAGCTGCTCCCGGCCGGGGCGGAGGAGCCGCCGCAGGCCGCCAGAGCGGCCGCGAGGGCCACGGCCACCGCCGCCTGCGCCAGCCTGATCCCGTTCACGCGCGCCTGGCCCATCGGGCCACCCCCCTGTCCCCACCGGCGTTTCGCGCCGTTGGTTCAACCCGTTTTCCCGCCTGTGTCGATGGGATGTTAGCGGGCCGCAGCGAAGCCGGCGCTAAGGCGCGACGAGACTCGCGAGCAGGGCGGGCAACTGGCCGACGAGGCGGCCACGGACCTGCCCGTTTCCATGATCACGGAGGATTTGCGGCTCTCTTTGGCGCGGATCTTCCGTAGTCATGGCCGAGCGCCCGCAGGTAGCGGGTCGTGGTCCGGCGCTGGACGGCCCGGCCGACCGGGCCGGCCGCTTTGGCCAGCCGGCGGGCCGGTCGTGAGAACGCCGTGATGGTGAAGCTGACCGTGTCATCCGCGTGGCGCTCGATGATGAAGGCTTCCTCGCCGCACTCCGGGTGCCCGGGCAGCGTGCCGTAACCGAAACCCCGGCGGCCTGGCTCGTCGACGGCGTACACCACCCGGCAGGGCGCGGTGACCCGGAGTGGCCCGGCACCCAGGCCCAGGATGAGCACCGCGCCAGGTTCGGCCCTGGCCGACGAAGGACAGACACGCAGCCCCGCCCGCAGGTGCACCTGCCAGCTGAGCAAAGCACTCGCAGCGCCCGCGAACGCATCTGGCCCGGAGCCGATCGCCGCCGTCCGGCGCTGGTGATGGTAGCCAGGTGGGAGCACGCCCGCGGTCAGGCCGACCTCGCTGTAGGTGAGGCCGACCGCGCTCAGGCGGGCCGCCGCGGCGTCGGTCAGCAGAGTCAGCGCCATGACCCGATCATGCCCCGGGCCGACGCCATCTCGCCGCGGGCATTCGGTTCAGCTGCGGGCGCGGGTCTTGCGCGCCTTGTCCGCGACGGTGCCGGCGGCGCTCTTCGCGGTCTCGGAGACGGCGTCCGCCGCCGAGGCGCTGGCCTGCCGGAGCGACTGAGCCGTGTCACTGGCCGCTACCGTATGCGCTGCCTCGCGAACCTTACGGGGCAGGTCGGCCTGCTGCGCCGCTTCACGCACCTCGCGGACCTTGCCCGGCAGGTCGGCCTGCTGCGCTGCCTCACGGACCTTGCGGGGCAGGTCGGCCTGCCGGACCCGGTCAGCACCGGCCGCCGCCGCTGAGGCAATCGTCTCCGCCGCCCGCGGGCCACGTTCCCGAGCCAGCTCCGCGGCCGCCGCGCCGCCTGCCCTGGCCCGGGCCGGCAGGTCGAGCAGCACGCCTACGGCCGCCCCAGTGACCGCGCCGACAATCAGGCCCTTCCATACGTTGCGCATCTGAAGTCCTTCTGTTCGGATCAGCGGCTTGCTCATGCCGCCGATAAATGGTAGATGTCCGTCCCGCGCGGCTCGGCGCACACTGGACTGGAGGCTTCGCCTCTCAGTGTGAGCCACTGTCCCAGGACGTAGGTTCCAAACGCTATCGGCCGCACGATCACGGAGAGCTACTTGGAGGCCGCCAGTGCGGCGAGGGCTGTTTCTATCGCCTTCAGCCGCTTGCCCAGGGCGGCGATGTCACCTTTGGTCGCGCTCTGCTCCTCGGGCTTGAGCGACAGGATCAGGTGGCCTCCCGGCTCCATCTGGCCCGTCGCAATCTCGCTGATGTCGTCGCCGTTCTGCATCCGGACGGCCTGCTCAAGCTCGGTCGGCCGGAGCGACAAGTGCCGCAGGGCCTGCGGAATGAGGTGGCCGTCTTTGACTAGGGTCGTGGCCGTGCCATCGAGCAGGCGCGCGGCGCGGTCGCTGACGGTCCGCCACCGGTTGAGGCCCGCGTTGACGGCCACCAGGGTGACCGCCCCGATGACCCCGCCCAGGAGGCTCGTGTCGTTGCCGATGATGGCGTTCTGGACGACGTTGGACAGCAGGAACAAGACCGTGAAGTCGAACATGTTGAAAGTAGCCAGGTCCCTTTTCCCGGTCAGCCGGAACAAGATCAGGATCGTCGCGTACACCAGCACAGTCCGCAGGATCTTCTCGGCGATGGGGACCTGAACCACGAACATCTCATGCCACATGGGCACACTCCTGATCGAGTCAGCGGAGCCGTGGACGCCGCCCGGCCCGCGGGCTGGGCGGCGTTCAGCCAGACGACTTTCGGACGATTACAGCAGCAGCTAGCCAAGCGCTGCCCGCCGACACCCCCCGAGACCGCTCTACTACTCACTCCTCACCGGGTACAGGAGTGCCGGAGTACGCCTGGGCGACGTTGGCGGCTACCGGGCACCGTGCCGGTGCTGGGCCGCCTGCAGTGATCTCGAAACCATTCCGGAATCCACTGGAATGACCATTGTGCCAGCACGAGCCTGGCGATCACCGACTGATCACCGATCGATCACCGACATCACCGACTAATCACCGATTGATCACCATCTCGCCTCGCGCTTTCCCCCTCTATTATGATCAAGAACTGTTTCCGGAAGTCTGCGTCCGGCACCCCAGATCCCGACCATTACGGATTCATTAAGGATCCCAGCCGACGTCGCCTCCTACCTGGCATTTGGGGCCTGCAGCTGAGCTTCTCGGCACCCATAGCCGCCGACCTGCGGAAACAATGCCTTGGCGGCGGCGGAGCCGTGGTTCCGGAAAATGCTAATTGCATGTATCGGTTGCTTTCTGAGCCATTCCTAATCTATCCTCCACCCAACCAAGGGGGGAGCAACTAGGAGGTTTCGGCATGGTACGTCCGTCTGCCCGGATGTCCGTGGCTGGCGCGCTCGCAACTGCCTTGCTCGTCGCAGCATGTGCGAGCGGCGGCGGGTCCGTGGCGCCAGCCGGTATTGAGAAACCAGATCTGACAATCGCTGCTGTCCCAGCGTTTGACTCCGTCGGGGTCTACGTCGCGCAGCAGCGCGGACTCTTCGCCGCCGAGGGCCTGCACGTGACGACCGTGCCAGTCACCAGCAGTTCCACGGCCATAGCTGGCGAGCTAGCGGGCAAGTACGACCTCGCAGTCGGGGCCTATCCCGGCTTCATCCTCGCGGACGCGCTGCACCACGCCGACCTGCGCATAATCGCGCCCTCGTCCAACATGGCGCCACTCGGCCAGCAGTTGGTGGTGCCGTCCGGATCACCGATCCACGACGCCACCGGACTCAAAGGCAAGAGGATCGGAGTCAATGCGCTGAACAACATCGGCGTGCTGCTGATCACCTCGATGCTCTCCGACAACGGGATGTCGGCAGGTGACGTGACGTTCGTTCCCATCCCGTTCCCGAAGATGACCGCTGCCCTCAGATCGGGCTATGTGGACGCCGCATGGCTCATCGAGCCTTACATCACGGAGGCGGAGGAGTCAGTCGGAGCCACCACGCTCGCCGACCTTAACCGGGGCGTCACGCAAGGCCTACCGATCTCCGGTTACAGCGCGACCCAGCCCTGGCTGGACAAGTACCCGAAGACCGCGGCGGCAGTCCGCCGGGCCCTGGAAAAGGCCCAGACGATCGCCAATGACAATCTTGCCGCGGTCCAGAACGGCATGGTGACCTACACGGGCCTACCGCGCCAGACGGTACAGATCGCGTCGCTCCCCGACTACCCGCTGCATTTGAACGTGAACCTGCTCCAGCGCGTCGCCAACTTGATGGAGCAATTCGGGATGACCACGCAGGAGTTCAATGTCTCGCAGATTGTCCGCGGCTGACTTTAGCTCCCGCACTGATCCTGCGTGAGGGTGACCAAGCGCCGTCCCGGTGGTACATTCCGCGAATACGTCGCGGCGGCGCTGTCCGAGCGCTTCCGGATCTTGCGCTTCGACCGCCTCATTTACCGCCACGACCCGCCACCGACCGGAGCGGACGCCATGGCAGGCGAGGTCAGCGATGTGCTGGCCATCGCGTCCGCGGTCGACGGGCCGCTGCTCCTGGTCGGGCACTCCTCCGGCGCTGTGGTCGCCATGCAAAGCGCGCTGGCCGCGCCGTCGAGGTTCGCCGGGATGTTGCTGTACGAACCGCCGGTCGCGGTCACTGGGCCCTTGGGCGGTGACGCGCTGCGCCGCGCCCGGGCCGCGCTGGACGCCGGCGACCCGGATGAGGCCATGGCCATTCACTCGCGTGACATGGTCGCCGCGGTTATCGCGTCATTCGCCGATCGTGTCCTGCAACGAAAGTCGTCGCAATTCGCGTGACAATGTCGTATGACGGTGCGTTATCTGCCGACGTGAACAGCTACGAGCCAGCCTGCCCGGCGGCTGAGGCCGGTCGGCCCGAGGGTCTCGCCGGCCGGTACACG
>JAWWPY010000562.1:0-3114 GCA_033854735.1 Streptosporangiaceae bacterium
GCTACGGCTATAACGCTTTCCGGGTGAGCCTGCTCCCGGTACTCGACCTGCCGCCCGTGAAGCCGTCAAGTAATTCGCCTGCCGGCAAGCTCTGGGGTGACGGTTTCGAGATTGAGACCCTCATCAATGTGCGCGTCGCGCGGGCCGGGGCACGGATTGCCGAGGTAGGCAGCACGGAACTGCCCCGGCTGAACGGCGTCAGCAACCTGAGGGCCATTCCTGACGGCATCCGCGTGCTGCGCACCATACTGGCGGAGCGCCGCCGGGTCCAGTCGGCCCAGCCCAGCCCCGCTGTGTTTCCGCCGGCCCAGGATCAGGCGCTGGCCCCGGACCCGTGGTGACGGCCCCCCCGGCAGCGGCCGCGGCGACCTCCGTCGTGATCGCCGCGCACACCCCGGAGCGGGCGGAGGATCTTTCCTGCGCGGTCTCGTCAGCGCAGAGCCAGCAGCCGCCGCCACGCCAGGTCGTGGTGGCGGTGGACAACAATGCTGACCTGTGCGAATGGGCTCGCGCCCAGCTGCACGGCGCAACCGTGGTGCATCACCGCGGCCCGCGCGGGGCCTCCGCGACCCGCAACGCCGGGGCGCGGGCCGCGGACGGCGATTTCCTGGCCTTCCTGGACGACGACGCGGTCGCGCGGCCCGGCTGGCTGCAGCGACTGGTCGCTCCGCTCGGCCGTCCGGATGTCATCGGTGCAGGCGGCCGGGTAGAGCCAGTCTGGCCCGGCCTGGGGCCGCAGTGGATGCCCGAGGAATTCCTCTGGGTGGTCGGTGCTTCTTATCGCGGGCTGCCTGAAACCGCGGGACCGATCAGGAACGTGTGGTCGGAGAATATGGCGGTGGCCCGGTCGGATTTCTGGGCGGTCGGAGGCTTCCGCGAGAACTTCGGGAAGACCGATCACGTGTCGAGCCCGGAAGACACCGACTTCTGCATCCGGCTGGCGAATGCGCTGAACCGGGGCACCTGGTGGTACGAGCCGTCGGCCCTGGTCGGGCACAAGGTTCCGCCGGGCCGTTGCACCCTGCGCTTTTTTCTCTGGCGCTGCCGGAACGAGGGCCAGGGTAAAGCCGAACTGTCCGCGTGGCTGGGAACGGGGGAGGGGCTGCGGGACGAGCGGCAGCATGCCATCAAGACGCTCCCGGCGGGAATAGGCCGTGAATTGCGGACAGCGATGGCCGACCGGGAATTGGCTGCGGCGCTCCGGGCCTCAGCCATCGGCATTGGCCTGAGCGCGGCCAGCCTGGGGTACGTCGGGCGCCGCGCCCGGCTGTGGGCCGCTCCGCGGCTGGCCCCGGCTGGCTGAGCCGCGCGGGCCCACCCCGGCTGGGTAACCACGGCCAGCTAACTCTGGCCGGCTAACCCTTGCCGCTGAGCTGAAGCTGGTTCTGCACGCCGCGCCGGAACGTCGCCTCGGCGGCCGGGCTATCTTCGAGGCGCCAGTCCTGCTGGTAGATGCTGCCGTGCTGGGCCTCGTCGAACCACACGAGACCCAGGGTCCGGTACCGGCGCATCCCGCTGAACAGGCTGCCGATCTTGCCTGGCTGGCCCGCGTGGGGACCTGCTGCGGTCTCGGACAGAAGCACCGGTTTCCGCGAGAACGATCTCACCTGGCGGATCGTGTTCCCGAAAACGCTGGTGAACGTGTCGGACGGCCGGTAGAAGTAGCCGTCGATGCCGATCCAGGTGACGTACGCGGCCCCGGGCCACCAGGCCGTAAGGGGGCCGGTGCTGCGCAGTGAGTCGTTGATGGTCCACAGCCAGGTGACATTGTCCGCCCCCTGGCCCCGGAAGAGCGTCACGATATGCCGCCAGGCGGCCACGAACGTCCGGGCCGGGACGTGCCGGTACCCCCAGGAATACCAGGGCGCGTTCATCTCGTGCCCGAAGCCGATGATGACGGGGTGGCCGAACCTCCGGACGCTATCCGCGTACGAGCGCAGGTAGACGTCGTATGCCCCGGCCGCGATGCCCTTCACCGAGGCGTAGGTCGGATCAACCTGGATAAGAGGTACCGCGCCGTGCGCGCGGGCCTGGCGGGCGAACGAGTCCGCGAAGGGTTGCGCCCAGCCACTGAAGTAGCCGGCCACGTTCGGCTGCTGGCCCGCGGCCCGGGTGAAGCCCGCGACCTGCTGGTAGGCCGAGGGGGCCATGGGCTCATAGACGCCCAGGTAACTGCCGGCGCGCGACGGCAGGGACGCGTGCACCGCGGGCGGGGCCGCGGCGGGGGACGAGATGGCGTGCCTGATCACCAGCCCGATGGCCGCGATCACGACCAGAGCCGCTACGGCCAGGACCGGCCAGGTGCGCCGGCCCCGGCGGGCCGGGGCCGGCGCAGCTGGCGGTGTGGGCGCGTGGCCGCTGGTGGTCGCGGCGGGGATCGTGCCGTCGTTCATAAGCTCGTACCTGCCTGAGATCACGGGTTGCCTGCGAATCCGCGTGATCCCCCCCATCGGGCGCACGTGCTGCACCAGGAACATGACACGCGGTCTGATCCCCTCATAAGGAGTGCCGCACACAAAAAGGTACTGACCGGGCCGTCGGCCGCGATGGGGTTTGGGGAAAGTCGAAAGCCCGCCTAGTGACGGGATCTGGGGCAATCGTTGGAACTCCCCGGTGAGTGCAACGTGAAGGCGGCCTTGTGCCATTACGTAGTGCCTTCGTGACATCGGGCGATTTAGGTTGAAAAGTAACTGCACGTGTGCTCCGCTGTAGCGCAGGGAGGCAGCCCCGCGCGCGCCTCCTAGGGGGTTTGGCCAGATGGAAAAAGAAAACCGTATTCCGCCGTCCCGGCGACGGCCCGGCGGGTCTGACGGGCCGGCACCGACGGCGCTGGCCACTCAGGGTGAGTCCGCGTCTGACGATCCTGCTGGTGGCGACGCCGGGTCCGGCCAGGACGAGGAGGGACTGGCCGGGGGCAGGCCGGGCGCGAAGCAGGGCGGGCTAGGGCCCGCAGAGGCCGTGCCCGGCCCACGGGCACCGCAGGGCCAGCGCGTCGCGTCCTCGCCGCTGCCGCAGCGGGTGCGGGGGATGAGTGACGGGCCGCGACCGCCAGCCCAGGTCGCACGGCCTGTCCTGCCGCCCTCTTTCCTCGAGCGGGTGCGCGCCGCCGCCGAG
>JAWWPY010000563.1:0-3518 GCA_033854735.1 Streptosporangiaceae bacterium
TTAACCTGTGGGCGGACTTTCAGCCAGACGCCATCCGGCCTGCTCAAAGCCAAACGTGAAGACCTCACCCATTCTGACCTGGGGTTATACCCGTTTCAGGTCCCCTCGTGAAGGCCGTTTCGAGGCCATATTTGCTCCACGTTTGCTCGTCAGTCCGGACCTAGTCCCACAGGCCGTCCTAATCGGCCTCGCACCCGCCCGTTCCGCCCGGCCTGCTGTGCCGTCCCGCCCGCAGCACCCGCCCTGGAGCGGCCCCTGCCGATGGCATCACACAGCGTGATATCTACCGGATTGCGCAGCTAGCAGGCTCGGGCCCACGCCCCTGGGTACACGCGAGGTACATCGGAGGTACACGCGAGGTACATCGGGTTGGCGAAACCGCAGGGCTACGAAGATCAGCCGTTGTGCGAACCGGCGAAGATCACTTAGTCAGCTCGCCTTCCTGGCGCGCGCAGCCGCCGGCCGGGGCGTCGGTTCGTGGTACCAGAGACCGGCCGCGCGCACTGCCTTCGCCATGTCATTGCGGATGGTCACCATGGCCTGCCGAACCACCTCCATGGCCTCGATAAGCAGGTGGTAGACGCGATCTGCGTCGGCTTCGGGATCGAGCACGGGACCAGGGAGATCGATCGTGACAACGCCGTCGCCTGCCCGTGAGACGCCGCGCTTTGGGGAGGCGTGCGGGACAGACTGCGGGCGGAGCCGGTGGTAGTCCATGCCCCGCCGGGAGTCCAGGGCGACGTGGCGCGGGTCGGCTGCCAGACCCGACCGCGGCAGAGATCCGCGCCAGGGGCGTGTTGGCAGACCCGCTCGCGGCCTTGGCCAGAATCTCGCTCGACACGCTGAGCGGCAGCCATGCCCTCTTGTCGTCCGATCCAGGAGCCAAGTCCGCCTTCGGCCTGGCCGCCTGAATCGCCGGGCCTGCCTGCGGATCGAGCAAGGCAATCCGCAAGCCGAGATTGCCCAGACTGTGCGCGGCGCCGAGCAGGAAGTGACCGCCGGCCTCGGAGAGCGCACGCAGCACCAGCCGGTGATCCGGTTCGACGGTAGCCGGCTGATCATCTGGACCGAGAGTCCGTACCTGCCATGGCCCCGGCTGGAGCGGTGATGCGATACCGGGCGGAAGCCAGAGTTCGGCCGTTGTCCCTTCCGACCCGAGCCATATCCCGCACAGGATCAGCACGGCCGCCGGGCGGGGCGGCCGGGGAACCGGATCTGGCCAGTTGCCCTGCGCCCGGTCCCGGGTCGTGGTCAGCGGGGTGGACGGGTCCAGCATCGTCGTGACCGTCGGCCCGTAGAGCATCGCGGCGATGTCGCGCGGTCCTCGATGATCGGTGAGCTGAGGTCGAGCACCACCACCAGCGGGTCAGCTAGGCCGGCGTGCTGCCTGAGCTTGCCGCGGACCGCCGCTTGCAGGCCCTCGAAGGTCTCCAGGTGCGCCGCGCCGGCGGAGCGGAGGCCGACGGTGAACTGGCCTGGGCCGCGCTGGTCTGCTGGCCGCGGCTGCGCCGTGATCCGTACCGACCATCCGTCCCCGGAACGCGTGAACGCAGGGGGTTCGAATGGCCTGCGGGTGGCGAAATAGGCGGCCCGCTCAGCGGGACTGGCGTCGAGCCCGGGCATGGGCTCGGCTGCTCGTTCCCCGCGGGCCTGCTGATACTCGTCGCGGCGCCGCACTTCCGTTCCATAGTCCAGGGAGGCGAGCCAGACCTCGGCTTGCTGCCTGACCTGGCGCATGAACGGGACCTGCGCGCCTGACTGCGGGGCGACGTCAGGCCAGAAGTCGGGCGACTCGATTTTCTCCAGCTCGGCGGCGATGTCGCCCAGGCGCCGGGCGTCCATCGCTGACTCCCTGGGCGGAGCCGGACGGTGAACCCGAAGTGGGTACGGACCGGCACGTCGACGGCGAAGTCGGTCCGGCTCCCGGACCCGGTTCCGGCTCTACCTCGAGGGCCGGGTAGACAGAGCGCAGCAAGACGAATATGACCAGCTCAGCCAGAGCCGCGCGGGCCTGCTCGTCGTGGCGGTCCTGGAACCTGCGGATAAGAGCGGGCCCGCGGGCCGGGCGGCATCCGTAACAGCCAGCCGTCCCATTGCGCGCGGGCAGCGGCAGCCACCGGTTCGCTGCTGCGCTCCAGCCAGCGCCAGACGCTCTCGTCACGCCGCCGGGCACCGGGCTCGGGGGCAGCCACCACGGTGAAATCCGACGATCCGCTGGTGAGGCTCACCAGGCCTAGTCTCTGCGAGAGCTTCGCGTGGTTGTCTCGCAGCTTCGAGTCCTGAGCCATGCGCTTCTCGTGACGCGACGCGGTGACAGGGAGCGGGCGAGAGTCAGACAGCCTCAAGCGCGTCGGCCAAGCCCGGTGGTACGCCGATGGACCTCGGTTCGGTGTAGGAGTCAAGACCTTCGTATCCCTGCTCGCGACCAATCCCGCTGCACTTGAAGCCACCCATGGGGGCGTAGAGCCCGGCGGGGTTTCCATTCAGCTCTACCGTGCCTGTACGGATTCGGCTGGCGACCAACAGCCCGTGGTCAAGGTCTGCGGTGAAGACGGCGCCGTTGAGCCCGTAGGGGGAGTCGTTCGCTATCGCCACTGCCTCGTCCTCATCCTCAAAGGTGAGCACTGACAGCACGGGACCGAAGATCTCCTCCTGGGCAATCCTGTCGCCGGGCTGAACGTCTGCGAAGATCGTCGGCTCGACGTACCACCCACGATCGAGGCCGATCGGACGTCCACCGCCGATTACGGCACGAGCACCTTGGCTACGGCCGACGTCGATATAGCCCTCCACGACCTTGCGGTGGCGAGCAGTGACCATCGGACCGATCTGGGTGCCTGGGTCGGTCGGGTCACCAACAGGCATCGACTCCACAAGCGCAACCAGCCGGTCGAGCAGCTCGCCCTCGCGACGCTTGGAGACGAGGAGGCGGGTCTTGAGACTGCACACCTGACCGCTATTGCGAAGCGACCCGAAGCGCAGCTTCTCAACGGCCGAGTCGAGGTCCGCGTCGTCGAGGAAGATAGCCGCGGATTTGCCTCCGAGCTCCAAGGTGACGCGCCGCAGATCCTTGCCGCAGATTGCCGCAATCCGGCGACCGGCCACGGTGGAGCCGGTGAAAGCGACCTTGTCGATCCCCGCGTGCGACACAAGGAACTCGCTAGTATCACGGTCCGCGGGCAACACGTTGACGACGCCGTCAGGGAGCCCCGCTTGCTGCAGCAGCTCAGCCGTCAGGTAGGCGTCGAGCGGCGTCTCCGGGGACGGTTTGAGGACCATGGTGCAGCCGGTGAGGAGCGCGGGAGCCAGCTTCTGCATGGTGACGCTCTGCGGCACATTCCATGGCACCACAGCTGCGACGACGCCGACCGGCTCGCGGGTGACCAGCGCCACTCCGGTACGGGCCCGTCGCACTGAGCGGAAGGGATAGGTTTCCGCCAGCTCAAGATACGACTCAAGAATAAACCGAGGCGCAGCGGCCTGAAAGGTCCTGGAGAGGGAGATGGGGCACCCCATCT
>JAWWPY010000564.1:0-2917 GCA_033854735.1 Streptosporangiaceae bacterium
AATTCCCTCCATCACCCGGCGACTAGTACCCAACCTGGGTCTGCTCACTCTGTGTGTGTGGTTGGATGAGGTCCGGGAGCCTGGACCTCGCTTCGCCTGGATAGTGGCCCGCACGTGACACCTCGGCGAGAGTGACGGCATGAAGGCACCCGGCACTACCCCGGTTCGAGCGCCGGCCAGAGCTGGGACCCTGACCAGGCCGGATCCGATGGACGCGACCGGAGTGAGCCTGCCCGCCCCACCGCGGGGTGACCTGGCGGATGCCGTCGCGGCGGAGCCGTTCGAGCGGGTGGCGCGGCTCGCGGCGATGGTCCTGGGCACGCCGCTGGCGGCCGTCACCATCGCCGGGTCCGCCTCCGTCGCGGGGAACAGTCCGGGCACTCCCGACACGGCCGATTGGCAGAGCCCGGCGGTGCGCGCACTGTGCCAGCGCGTGATCGACTCCGGGGAGAAGCTGATCCTCGGCGGCACGCGGCTGGACCTGCGGATGAGCGGTGAGTACGGGGCCGGGACGGCGGGCGTGATCGCGTGGGCCGGCTTCCCCGTGCCTGGCCCGGACGGGCAGGTGGCCGGCGCCCTCTGCGTGGCTGATCACCTGCCGCGGAACTGGAGCGGCCGGGACATCGAGGTTCTGCAGGCGCTGGCGCAGGTCGCTGGCCGTGAGGTTGCGCTGCAGGCCGCTCTGCGGCACGGGGCCGAACGTGCCGCGCTGGCCCAGACCCTTCAGGAGAGCCTGCTGCCGCCGCGACTGCCGGGGATCCCAGGCCTGCAGCTCGCGGCCCGGTACGCGGCCGGGGGAACAGCCGTTGAGGTTCTCGGGGACTTCTACGATGTGTTCCCCTCGGTTCGGGGGAGCTGGGGGATGGTGGTTGGCGACGTATGCGGCAAGGGAGTCCCAGCGGCCAAGAGCACTGCGCTGGCCCGTTACACCCTGCGGGCGGAAGCACACCGCCAGACCCAGCCGAGCCTGATCCTGGCGGCCTTGAATCAGGCCCTGCTGGATTGGCTGACCGATGACCCGCGGTTCCTGACCGCGATTTACGCCACCGTCCGGCCGACCCTGGCGGGGGCTTCGGTGCGGATCAGCTCGGGCGGTCACCCGCTCGCACTGGTTCGCCGGGCCGACGGACGGGTGCACCCGGCCGGCCGGCCGGGAACCCTGCTCGGGCTGCTGGCCCGTCCCGAACTGCAGGACTCGCGCCTGCTGCTGCGAGCCGGTGACAGCCTGGTCCTGTTTACCGACGGCGTCACCGAGGCGCGCAGCCGCGCCGACCGTGACCTTTACGGCGACGACCGTCTCCGCGACTTCATCGCCACCCTGCGCGACCGGTCCGCAGACGGGATCGCCGACGCCATCCAGCAAGCCGTGCTGGATTTCACCGGCGGAAAGTTCAGCGACGACACCGTCCTCCTGGTCCTGACCGTTCCCCCGGGCCGGGCCGGGCAGGCCGCCCGGGCGCGAGGCGCCTGGCATGCCACCCGGCCGCAGTTGCGGGTGCCCGCCGGCCCGACCGGCCGCAGGCGCAGCCGCATCCCGTCGGCGGATTAACAACCCGCCGCGGCCGCCATCGCTAAGTTCGCCCATGGCGGCCGCGGGAACCTGATCCCGAGGTTCGGTCGCGCCCGCGGCCAGCCAGGCCGGGTACTGTGTGCCTAGGCACCGGCCGGGCCGCGTGTTTCCCTGACGGGAGCGGCAGACCCGGGTCGCCGCCCAGGACCCCGGCGGCACATCACCACACTGGTCACGATGTGCTTGCGAGGAGTTCCTGGTGCCACCCCTTGACGCAGCACCCAGCCTGCCGGGGCGGCAGGCGCAGCCGGATTCGGCGCCGGTCGCGGCGCGGGCGGGCAGCGAGTACGCGCAGCTGTCCCGGCAGGTACGGCAAGCAGGGCTGCTGGACCGCCGCCCGTGGTACTACGCGGGGAAGATCGGTGCCACCGTCGTGCTGCTGGCCGCAGGGTGGGCGGCCTTCGTCGTGGTCGGTAATTCGTGGTGGCAGCTGCCCGTCGCCGCATTCCTGGCCGTCATGTTCACACAGGTCGGTTTCCTGGGTCACGACGCCGGGCACCGCCAGATCTTCCGCTCCCGCAGGGCCAACTACGTCATCGGCGTCCTGCTCGGCAACCTGGGCATTGGGCTGAGCTACGGCTGGTGGGTCAGCAAGCACAACCGCCACCACGCCCACCCCAACCAGCAAGGCGCGGACCCCGACATCGCGATCGGCGTGCTGGCCTTCACCGAACCCCGGGCCGGCGAGGCCACGGGGCTGGCCCGGCTGACGTTTCGTTTTCAGGCCTACCTGTTCTTCCCGATGCTGCTGCTGGAAGCGGCCAGCCTGCACGTGGCGAGCATCCGGGCGCTGGCCAGCCGCGCCTCCCGTTACCGGGCCTGGGAGACCGGGCTGCTCGCGGTGCATTTCGCGGCTTACCTCGCGGCGGTATTCCTGGTCCTCTCCCCGGTCAAGGCGGTCGTGTTCATCCTCGTCCAGCAGGGCGTGTTCGGCCTGTACCTCGGCTCCTCGTTTGCCCCGAACCACAAGGGCATGCCCATCCTGGACGCCACCGACCGCACCGGCTTTCTGCGGCGGCAGGTGCTCACCTCCCGCAACGTCCGGGGCGGCAGGCTGACCGATCTCGCCCTCGGCGGCCTGAACTACCAGATCGAGCACCACCTCTTCCCCTCCATGCCCCGGCCCAACCTGCGGCACTCCCAGGCCCTGATCAGGGCCTTCTGCCAGCAGAAGGAACTGCCCTACTGCGAGACCAGCCTGGTTGACTCTTACGCCCAGGCACTGCGCCACCTCAACAGCGTCGGCCAGCTGGCCTACCGGTCGGCCCGCTAGCCGAGGGTTAGCTGCCGCAGGAGCGGAGACTCCTCCGCAGGCTCCCAGCCATAACCGCCCTCACCCGCCAATTA
>JAWWPY010000565.1:0-5867 GCA_033854735.1 Streptosporangiaceae bacterium
TCGGGCCGGACTTCGACTTCGGCGCCGGGCCCAACCTGTTCACCACCGCCAACCCGGTCACCGGCCGCCCGGAGCAGCTGCTCGGCGCCGGCCAGAAGAGCGGCGTCTACTGGGCGCTCGACCCCGCCACCGGCGCGGTCGCGTGGCAGACCATCATCGGTCCCGCGGGCAACGGCGGCAACGGCGGGATCGAAAACGGCACGGCCACCGACGGACGGCGCATCTACGCGGCCGAAGGAGACACCGCCGGCAAGCCTTACACCCTCGGCGGATCCGGGCCGTACGCCGGGCAGACGGCCACCGCCGGATCGTGGGCGGCGCTCGACCCAGCCACCGGGAAGATCCTCTGGCAGACCCAGGTCGGCCCGGCGGGCAACGGCGGCCTAGGCGGCATCGAGTACGGCGCGGCCACCGACGGGCGGCGCATCTACGCGGCCGAGGGTGACACCGCCAAGATCCCCTACACCCTGGGCGGGTCCGGGCCGTACGCCGGGCAGACCGTCACCGGCGGCTCCTGGGCCGCCCTGGACCCGGCCACCGGCAAGATTCTCTGGCAGACCCCCGACCCGCAAGGCGCCGTCGATGCCTCCTTCGTCAGCACCGCCAACGGCGTCGTCTACGCCGGATCGATGGCCGCCGCCGGCACCAACATGTACGCCCTGGACGCCGCGACCGGGAAGATCTTGTGGAGCTTCGCCAGCGGCGGCTCGGTGACCGGCGGCGCCGCGATCGCCGGCGGCAGCGTCTACTGGGGCTCCGGCTACTGCGGCACGCTATGCCTCGGAGGCACCACCCCGGTGCTCAACAACAACAAGGTGTACGCGTTCGGCCTGAAGTAACCAGGGCAAGAATCCGAAAGGCATCTCACGGTGAACAAGAAGAGTGGCCATAGGACTCGCCGGGCGGCGCTCGCGATACTCGTGATCCCTGCCGCCATCGCCCTTGGCGCAGCGTCGGCGACCGCTGCGGCCGCAGCTCCGGCAAGCGCGCGCCACCACGGCACCGGCCCGGTCATCACCGGCCTGCGGACCGTGGAAACGTTCAACTTCGAGGCGGGCGGTCAGCCGGAGAACGTGACCATTAACCCGGACGGCTCGCTGACCGTCTCGCTGCTCGGCTTCCTGACCGGACAGCCGCCGCAGTTACTGCACATCAGCCGGTCCAGACAGGTCACGATCCTGGTGACGGGGGAACCCAGGGAGGCAATCGGCGGCAACGCCCGTGACAGCCAGGGCACGATCTACTACAACCTCCTGTCCGGCGACCCCGCCAGGTCCGGCATATGGCGGCTCCGCTCGGGCGGCAGCCCCGAGCGCATCGGCGCGCTGCCGGCCGGCCAGTTCCTCAACGGGCTGACCATCAACGCGGCCGGCAAAACCCTCTACGCGGCCGACAGCCTGGCCGGCGCCATCTGGACCGTTCCGACCTCGGGCGGACCGGTGACGGCGTGGCTGGCCAGTCCCGCCCTCGCGCCGCTTGAGCCCGGACCGGGCCACTTCGGCGCGAACGGCGTGACTTACCACAACGGCGCCGTGTGGGCCTCCAATACCGACCGGCAGACCCTGCTCCGCATCCCCGTCACGGCTACGGGAGCCCCCGGACCCGTCCAGGTCATCGCGCGCAACCTGACCGGCATCGACGACTTCAAGTTCCTTTCTGACCACTCCGACGTGGCGTTCGTGGCGCTCAACTCGGCGAACGAGGTCGCCGCCGTATTCCCCGACGGGCGGACGAAGATCGCGGCGACCGTCACCGGCGGCCTCGACTCGCCCACCGACACCGCGGTCCACGGAAGCCAGATATACATCACCGACGGCGGGGACAACCCGCCGCACAACGCCCAACTGCAAACCGGGAAGATCAACTTCGCGGCGCTGTTCGGCAACTGATGCCGACGGTAGCCTGCACCCTCAGGAGCCGGCCGCCTACCCAATGGAAGGCTGATCGAGGCCGATCAGGCGGACGTCGCCATCTCGGTTTCGCCGTCGCTGCGGACAAGACACCAGGACTCCGATGGGCTCACCGCCGCTATGCCGAGGAACTGCGATCATCGCTGGGCCGCAGGGGGGCCTTGGCCCGCAGAAGTTCCTGCGCCTGCTGGGCGCCGAGACAGCGTCTCGCCTGGCTCCCCACCCGGGCCTTTATCAGCGCTACCCCAGTTCTCCCCGGCAAGGCCTGCGGGTGCCATCGCCTGGCTGGACGACACCGATGGCGTAGCGCAGGCTCCCCTTGGCCTCCGGCTGCGCACGCCGGGCACTCTTGCCGTGCACGGCCCCGACCCTTTATGGACATTCCTGCACGTGCGGCGACCGTCCCTGGATGACTGCCTGCGGGTTATCAGCCAGGTGGCCCGGACCCGCCGCCCGCCGGAAGGGAGCGGCTCATGACGGCGATCCCGCTGGTGGCGATGAGTCCGTAGAGAGCCGGGGCGAAGAACACATGCGGCAGGCCGAGAACGCTGACGCCGAGGCTGCCGGTCAGCCCTCCGAGGGCGCTGGCGATCGCCGTGGAGCTCATGAAGACGGCTGAGGCGGTCGCGACGGCTTGGGGCAGCAGTCGTTGGGCGACGATGATGCCCAGGGCCGCGAACACACCCCATACCCCGCCCATGAGGATCTGCCCGGCGAACATTCCGGCGGTGTCGCCGGTCAGAGCGAAGCAGAGATTCGCGCCGACGCCGAACGCCGCGCCGAGGATCATCAGGTGCATCATGCCGATACGGCGGGCGACGACCACGGCCACCGGCATCAGGATCAGCTCTATCAGAGGTTGGATGCCGATGACCGCGCCGCTGACCGCCGTCGGCAGATGCATGTCGTCGCGCATGTAGATCGGCAGGTAGCCGTATTTGATCGGCTCACCCGCGTAGACGAACACGTACAGCCCGGTGAACGCGAGCAGCGGCAGCATCTCCCGGAGCTTCGGGCGCTGCGCGAGGCGCTCGGCCTGCACTTCGGACGCGGACGCGGTGTGCGCGCCGGGCCGAGCCGAGCCGGTGCGCGCGAAGCCCATGGGGACGATCTGCGCGAGGGCGCACGACCCGGTGGCCGCGAGCATCACGCGCGAACCGGCGGCAGTCGCCAGGATCGAGCCCAGGACGGGGCCGACGACCCATCCGGCCGTCAACGCCATCCGTACGATGGAGACCACCCCATCGGCCACGGGGTTCGCGGTCGTTTGCAGGTCGTCGTGGACCGCGGCGAACAGTTGCGAGCCGGCGGCGCCCGAGAAGGCCAGGACGACGGCACTGATCACGAAGGGCATCCACACCTGGTCGGCCAAGGCCATCGCGACCCACCCGAGGAATCCCGCCAGAGCACACCACCGGAACAGCCCGAGCCGCTTTCCGGAGCGGTCCGAGCGTGCGCCGATCAGGTAGCCGGCGAGCGGGGCGGTGATGTTCGTGAGGTAGAACAGCCCGGCCGTGGTCAGCGAGACGTGCAGGTCGTTGACCAGGAACAGGGTGATCTGCGGCGCGGCGGCGGACGTCCCCAGCCCGGAGAGGAACAGCGCGACGGTCGCTCCGCGGTAGAGCGGCGAGGCCCAGACCGAGCGCGCCGCGGACGGGGTGGTCGCAACCTCGGCAGCGGCGAGTGCGGATGGCATGGAGGAGACCCCTCGAATCTAGGCGGTTTTGACGACGATGCCGATTCCTTCGAGCGCTGCTACTTCGTCGGCGGGCGCGGTGGTGTCGGTGACGAGGGTGTGCACGAGGGTGGGGGGGCCGACGTAGGCGTGGGCGGTGCGGCCGAGTTTGCTGCCGTCGGCGGCGGCGATGATGCGGTGCGTGGAGGCGATGATCGCCTTCTTCACCGCCGCGTCGTCGAGGTCGTAAGCGGTCAAACCCTCGGCGGCGCCCAGGCCGCAGCAGCCGAGGACCGCGGTGTCGAAGCGCAGCGCTGCGAGGGAGGCGAGGGTGAGGGGGCCGGTCAGGGCGCCCTCACCGTTGCGGGGCCGTCCACCCGGCACCATGAGGGTGGTCGGGGCGGGGGCGTCGCTGAGCGTGTGGATGGCCTGCAACGACAGGGGCATCACGGTGACCTGTCGGCCGTGCAGCAGTCGGGCGACCTCCAGGCAGGTGGTGCCGCTGTCGAGCAGGACGGTCTCGCCGTCCGCGACGAGTCGGGAGACCTCGGCGGCGATCCGGCGCTTGGCGTCGACAGCCTCGTGGGCGCGCAGCGCGAAGGGCGGCTCCTCGCCCCGCAGCAGGGTGCGCGCCCCACCGCGGAATCGTTCGAGGACGCCTTGCGCGGCGAGGGCGTCCAGATCGCGCCGGATGGTCATCTCCGAGGCGCCGGTCAGCTCGGCTAGTTCCGGGACCGTGGCACTGCCCGAGTCCTTCACAGCATGGGCGATCAGTCGGTGCCGGTCTGCGTTGCTCATGCCGCGATTGAACACCACCCGGAACGAACACACAAGATGTTCGTAAAGCGACTTTAGAACATCATTTTTGGTTGTTACGGTGGTCGCGTGGAACGTTCACTGCGAGCCTGCGAGGCTCGATTACTGGATCACGCTTGGGCGGGCTGGGATCATCGCTGAGTGGTCATTTCGGTTATCTACCTGCTTGCTCGCTGCCTGCTGGGCTGCCTGACGGTGCTGACCCGGGGCCAGGTGTCCAAGGACGCCGAGCTCCTTGTGCTCCGGCCTGATCTAGTTGCCGGGCCAGCGACGTCACCGGATCCTGGTAATCCTCGGTGGACACCCGCCCGTAGAACGCGAAGCGCAGCGCGCCATGACCCGGCTGTGCTGTCTGGCGGTGCCCGGTACGGTCCGCCCACGCGAGCAACCCGTCTGCACCCATACCCGAACTCGTGAACGGGCCCGCACGTTGCGGCGGCACGGCACCCACCCTTCCCGTGAGACGCGAAACGGCTGCTCTGGCGGCACGTACGCCCGTAGCCCGCACGCGGTTCCTTGTCTGCCACAGCAGTTGCCGGTGAAACGGGCAGTCGCTGCTCGCAGCGGCATCCGGCGAATGACGCTGTTCACGGTGCCTGCGGGAGTCAGATGCTCCAGAGCGCCTGAGTGGGGGACAGGCGGGCGGCGCGGATGGCGGGCAGCAACCCGGCCAGGGCTCCGATGACGAGGGCGGCGGCGAGCCCCCCGGCCCATGCTTCGGCCGGGATGACGAGTAGCTCGCGGTGGCCGCGGGCGTAGATGGCGGTGGCGGCGGCGCCGATGGCGACGCCGGCGGCACCGCCGGCCAGGGACAGCAGGATGGCCTCGGCCAGGAACTGGGTGCGGATCTGGCCTTTGGTGGCGCCCAGGGCGCGGCGCAGCCCGATCTCGGAGCGGCGTTCCAGGACGGAGATGACCATGATGTTGGCCACCCCGATGGCGCCGACCAGTAGCGCGATCGCGCCGAGCCCGAGGAACAGGGTGTCGAGGGCGCCCTTGGTGTCGGCTTGGGCGGTGAGCGCGCTTGAGGGCTGGGAGACGTCGACCTGGTTCGGGTTTTCCGGGTTGGCCTGGTCGCCGAGCAGGCCGTCCACCCGTGTGGTGACGGCCGGGTTGTTGACGGTCCGGACGTAGATCTCCGACGGGTTGCCGTCGAAGCCCAGGTACTTCTCGGCGGCAGGGAACCCGATTAGGACCGCGGAGTCGATCTCCGGGGCGTAGGTGTCGGGCTTGAGGATGCCGGTGACGTAGAACCACTGGCCGCCGGCCCAGATCCGCATCCCGGGCCGGATCCGGTCGATGCCCAGCCGCTGGGCGGCGGCGGCCCCGAGCACCGCGACTGGCTCGCGTTCGGTGGCGGCGTTCAGGTAGCGGCCCTGCGCCAGCGAGATGCCGGCCGTGACGGGCAGGCCCACGGTGGCGGCGTCCACGCTGAGGGCGTTGGTTTCACCCGGGGGGATGTAGGG
>JAWWPY010000566.1:0-3235 GCA_033854735.1 Streptosporangiaceae bacterium
TAGTCCTGGCTTACCGGAGGAACACGGTGATCTGGTCGCGCTGTACGCCTTCTCATTCATCTCGGCGCTGAAGTGTCAACGGTCATTAGGAAATCCGGTTGGGTGGTCTGGTTTTCTCCGGGCTGGCGGCCACCAGTTTTCCAGGCTGGTGGCCCGCGTGTTCTCCCGGCGGGCGGGGTTAGGTCGCCAGGGGGATCACCCCTTTTCCTGCGAGGGCCTCGGCGAGCCGGTGCGAGTCGCCCTTGGTCAGGACCAGGTGGGCGTGGTGGAGCAGCCGGTCGACGGTGGCGGTGGCGAGGGTTTTCGGCATGATCGAATCGAGGCCGGATGGGTGGATGTTGCTGGTGACCGCGACGGAGCGGCGTTCGTAGGCGGCGTCGGTGATGCGGTAGAACGCCTCGGCGGCGTCCTGCCCGGCGGGCAGCATGCCGATGTCGTCGACGACGATGAGGTCGCTGCGGCAGATCCGGGTGACGGTGCGGGCGACCGACCCGTCGGCCTTGGCCTTCCCGATCGCGGCGGTCAGCGTCTCGAGGGTGAACCAGGCGACGCGCAGGTCCTTCTCGATCGCGGCGTGAGCCAGGGCCTCGACCAGGTGCGACTTCCCCGTCCCGGACGGCCCGGCGATGACCAGGTTCTCGGCGCGGCCGATCCATTCCAGGGTCGCGAGGGCGTCCTGGGTGGCGGCGGGGACGGAGGACTCCTCGGGGCGCCAGGAGGAGAAGGTCTTGCCGGCGGGGAACCCGGCGGTTTTGCGGCGCATGCGGCGGGTGGCGGCGTCGCGGCCGGTGACTTCCTCGGCGAGCAAGACGCGGAGCACCTCGGCGGGCTCCCACCGCTGGGCGCGGGCGGTGGCGAGCACGTCGGGGGCGGCCTTGCGGAGGTAGGGCAGGCGCATCCGGCGGACCAGCGCGTCGAGCTCCGGGGGGAGCGGCGGGGCCGCGAGGCCGGTCACCGGGCCCTCCCTGCCGCATCGGAGAAGTCCAGGGCGTCGATGGCCAGGCTGGCCTGGCCGGCCAGGGCGCCGGGGGCGCGGCTGAAGCCGGCGGCCTCGGCCGCGTCGGCGGCCGCCGCAGCGAACTGCGGCGCGCAGTGCCGCTCCGCCCAGGCGATCAGGTCCGCGCAGGCGCTCAGGACCTGGCGGATCACCGCCACGTCCGCAGCGGGCAGGACAGCGTCCTCGTGGGGCTGGCGGAGCGTCATCGTCCCGCCTCCTGCGTGCCGAGGCGGGCCCAGCCGGAGGTGCCGGGCTGGACGGAGTGAGCCTCGTCGGCCCGCACGACCTCGCCGATCTCCCGCTCGGCGGCCAGGTGGTCGATGATCGAGGCCAGGTCGCTGTCGGCGAACCGGCCGGCGATCGCCGCCAGCCCCAGCGCCGCGTCCACCTTGCCCGCGCCGACCACGGCGGCCAGCTCGACCGCGCGGGCCATCTTCGAGCGGATGCGGACCGTGCCGCAGGCGGCTGCCTCGGCAAGCCACCGCTGCGCGCCGTCGCCGATGGCCAGGAACGCGGCCTCGGCTTCCGTCCGCGGCCGGGGCCGGGGCTGGCGCGGCCCGTTCCCGCCGGGATGGTGCGGGTAGTGCTCGTCGCAGATCCGCGGGCTGCCCGGAGTGGACAGCCGGTGCCGGGCGATCTCGGCCGCGCCGCGGCCGGTGCGGGCGGTGATGACCAGCTCCTCCCCGGCGACCCGGCACCACACCCGCTTCCCGGCGTGGCCGGGCGGGGTGGAGTAGCGGACCGACCCGAACCGGACCGTCTGGTCGTCCCCGACCAGCCGCTCCTCGCCCAGCGCAAGGGCATGCGGCTCGGCTGGCAGCCGGTGCAGCCGCTCCCGCTCGGCGGCTAGCCGCGCGGCCGGGGCCGCCGCGGTCTCCCGGTGCACCCGGGCGTTGACCCGGCCGCAGAACTCCCGGCAGGCCTCCTCGAGCTCAGCGAAGCTGCGGTAGGCCGGCAGCAGGTTCGCCCCCGACGGCACCAGGTCGGCCTTGGCGATCTTCACCGTCGCCTCGACCCCGCCCTTGGACTCCGGGTCGAACGGCACGCACGTCTCCACCGTGCAGCCGTAATGCCGGCCGAGCGCGACCATCTCCGGGTGCCGCACCGGGATCCCCGCCACGTGGTCCATCGTGACGGTGCGCGCGTTGTCGGTCAGCAGGTAGGTCGGCGCCCCGCCCACCGCTCGCAGCACCTGGTCAACGCACCAGGTCAGCGTTCCGAGCTGCTGGTCCCAGACGGGTATCACCACCCGGAACCGCGACCAGGCCAGCCACGCGCAGAACAGCTGGGTCCGCCGGCCCCCGACCCCGGGGCCCTCGCCCCAGTCCCACTGCAGCCACATCCCCGGCTCCGGTATCCACGGCCGGTAGCGCCTGCGCCGGCCCGCCTGCCAGGCCAGTTTCACCTCCGCGACCGCCCGCCGGGTCGACCGCTCCGACCCCCGGTAGCCCATCGCGGTGATCTTCCGGTGCGCGACGTCCGCCCGGATCTTGCCCTTGCTCCGGTCGACCAGCTCCTCGACCTTCGGCATGAACACATCAATCAGCCGCGGCCTGCCCGTCTTCGCCAGCGGGTCCCCGCCAGCCTCCCTGATCGCCACGTAACGGGCGACCGTCTTCGCGTCGTACCCGGTCAGCTGCGCCGCCGACCAGGCCGTCCCCGTGAGGTCGAACGCCTCGAAAATCTCCATGATCTCCCTGCCAGACTTGGTCACAGGTCCCTCCGGACTCCGATGGGTAAGGCGAACCACCTCAAACCCATCCACGCCGGAGGGACCACCTGCATCACGACACGCCGTGAGCCGGCGCAGAACAAGACCAGCCACCCAGACCATCAATGGCCGCAGGACTGGAGAAACGATGGCCGCGAACCAGGAGCTAACTGACCGCACACCCGTATTTTTTCGTGGCCGCTAGCAGTGAGTAACTAAACGAGTAACAACCACCACAGATACCAGCGGACGCCAGCGGACGTCCACAGACGGCGCGGGGCAGGTCAGACAAGGTAAGAGTGGTGGCACGCCGCATCGCACGTTGGCTTCGGGACGAAGAGGCCGGGAGTTCAAATCTCCCCACCCCGACCAGCTCAGAGGGCATACGGCTCGCGCCGGGCTTGCTCAAGCCAGGTGCTGAGTAACTAAGCATCGCGGTCTGTCCCGCCCGGGAAGATCCGGTCCATGATGTCAGCACCGTGCACAATCACCGGCCGGATCTGCTTGCGGTAGATCGTCTCTGTCAT
>JAWWPY010000567.1:0-16603 GCA_033854735.1 Streptosporangiaceae bacterium
TTTGGCTGGCAGTCCACGAGCTACACCGAGCTGGACGGGCGCACCGACCAGGTGCGCGGGCGGCTCGACGCGGTGCTCATCGCAGCCCGGGTCGCGCCGCTCACCCGGCATATCGGGCTGGTTCCGACGGTGGTCGTGACGCACAGCGAGCCGTTCCACATCTCCAAGGCGATCGCGACCCTCGACTACGTCAGTACCGGGCGGGCGGGGCTCCGGGTGCAGGTATCGGGACGCCAGTACGAGGCCGCTCTCTTCGGCCGCCGCACGTTCCCCCGGCTGCGCGTCTCGCAGCGCAACGACCCTGCCGGGCAGCAGCTGATCACTGAGCTGTTCGACGAGGCGGCCGATTACGTCGAGGTGGTCCGGCGCCTGTGGGACAGCTGGGAGGACGACGCCGAGATCCGCGACGTTGCCACCGGGCGCTTCGTCGACCGCGGCAAGCTGCACTACATCGACTTCGCCGGTGACCACTTCAGCGTCAAAGGGCCGTCCATCACCCCGCGTCCGCCGCAGGGCCAGCCGGTCGTCAGCGCCCTGGCGCACCATGAGGTGCCCTTCCGGCTCGTCGCGCGCTCGGCCGACATCGGATACGTGACCCCCGGCGATGCCGGGGACGCCCGGGCGATCGTCGCCCAGATCCGCAGCGAGCAGCGGGCCGCCGGGCGCGCCGGGGAAACAGTGCACATCTTCGGCGACCTCGTGGTGTTCCTCGACCATGACGCCGCGGCCGCCGCCGCGCGCAAGGCCCGGCTCGACGAGCTCGCGGGCTACGAGTACACCAGCGACGCCACCATCTTCACCGGGACGGCGGCGCAGCTGGCCGACCTGCTGCAGGACTGGCAGGAGAGCGGCCTGACCGGCTTCCGGCTGCGCCCCGGCGCCATCGGCCACGACCTCGCGGCGATCGCCGGGGACCTGGTCCCGGAACTGCAGCGCCGCGGCGCGTTCCGCGAGGCCTACCAGGCATCCACCCTGCGCGGCCTGCTCGGGCTGGCCCGCCCGGCCAACCGCTACGCCACCGCCTGACACCGGCCCGGAAGGACCCGACCATGAGCAAGCCAGTCAAGCAGATCCACCTCGCGGCTCACTTCCCCGGCGTGAACAACACCACGGTGTGGAGCGACCCCCGCTCGGGTAGCCATATCGACTTCAGCTCGTTCGCCCATCTGGCCCAGACCGCGGAGCGGGCGAAGTTCGATTTCCTGTTCCTCGCCGAAGGGCTGCGGCTGCGCGAGCAGAACGGCCAGATCTACGACCTCGACGTCGTGGGGCGCCCGGACACTTTCACCGTCCTCGCCGCCCTCGCCGCGGTGACCGGCCGGCTGGGACTGGCCGGCACCATCAACTCGACCTTCAACGAACCCTACGAGGTGGCTCGGCAGTTCGCGAGCCTGGATCATCTCTCGGGCGGCCGGGCCGCATGGAACGTGGTCACCTCGTGGGACGCGTTCACCGGCGAGAACTTCCGGCGCGGCGGCTTCCTGCCGCAGGACGCCCGCTATGAGCGGGCCCAGACCTTCCTGCGGACGACCTGGGAGCTCTTCGACTCCTGGCGCGGCGACGAGATCATCGCTGACCAGCAGGCCGGCGAATTCCTCACCCACAGCGACGCCGGCCGGTTCGCCCACCACGACGCGCATTTCGACATCAGCGGCCAGTTCAACGTGCCCCGCAGCCCGCAGGACCGTCCGGTCATCTTCCAGGCCGGTGACTCCGACGAGGGCCGCGAGTTCGCCGCGGCCAGCGCGGACGCGATCTTCAGCCGGCACAGCAAACTGGAGGAGGGCAAGGCCTTCTACGCCGACGTGAAGGGGCGGCTGGCCCGGCACGGCCGCACCCACGACCAGCTGCTGATCCTGCCGGCGGCCACCTTCGTGCTGGGCGGCACCGATGCCGAGGCCGAGGAGATCGCCCGGGAGGTGCGCCTCCAGCAGGTCAGCGGGCAGACTGCGATCAAGTTCGCCGAGCAGCTGTGGAACCGCGACCTGTCCGGCTACGACCCGGACGGCCCGCTGCCCGATATCGATCCCGACCCAGGCGAGAACACCATCGCCCGTGGCCGGGCGAGCGTGCGGATGTACCGGGACCCGGTTGCCACCGCGGCGCAGTGGCGGGCGAAGGCAGCGGCCCAGAAGCTTTCGTTGCGTGAACTGATCGTCGAAGTTACCGGCCGGCAGTCGTTCGTGGGCGCGCCGGCCACCATCGCGGAGACGATCAACAGTTTCGTCCAGGCTGATGCCAGTGACGGGTTCATCCTCGTCCCGCACATCACGCCGGGCGGGCTCGACGAGTTCGCCGACACAGTCGTGCCGCTGCTGCAGGAGCGGGGTGTCTTCCGCGCCGACTACGAGGGCAGCACGCTACGCGAGCACCTTGGCCTGGCCCCGCTGCGGGCCGGCTCCCCTGTGGCGCGGGCGGCCTCATGAAGGGACGTCGCAGTTGATTTCCTCAGCGGACCTCGCGGTGTAGCGTCCGGGCCCGGCCGAGGGCCAGCGGCAGAACGACCCACAGCAGCGTTGATGTCACGATCTGGCCGCCGTGGCCGGCCCACTGCCCATAGAGGACCCATCCGTAGGTCTGGCCGGTGTTGACCCAGCGTCCGGCCGTTTCCAGGGCCGGGATCATGAGCAGGCTCAGGGCGCCGCCCAGTGCGAAGTAGGTGACGATGGCGACCGCGGTGTTGTGCAGCAGGGCACCGAACGCGACGCCGATGGCGCTGGTGAGCAGGACGAACACAGCGAACCCGGCCAGCTGCGGCCAGTTCCAGCCGACGGCGATGTGGCGGCCCGCGGCGCGGGCGGCCAGCACTGTCGACTGGGCGGCCAGGAACGCGAAGCCCGCGCCGGCCAGGCTGATGCCCAGCCCCGTGAGGATCTTGGCGTTAAGCACTCGGCCTCGGCGAGGCTCCTGGGTGAACGTCGTCATCGCGGTCCGCTGGCTCCATTCGGCGGTCATCGCGAGCATGAGCACCACCGGCAGCAGCCGGGTCAGGCCGAGCCCGGCCCAGGCCAGGTAGGAGGCGCGGGACTGGGTCACGTCGTGGGGGAACAGCAGGGGGATCAGCAGCGCGCCGATGGTGATGACGGCGGTGGCGGCCAGCAGCCAGCGGGCGGCCCTGGTGCTGGTGGCCTTCCGCCACTCAGCCCGCAGCAGCCGGGTAAAGGGTACGGGGGGGAACTGGGCCAAGCCCGTCGGCTCGGCGTGCATGGTCGTGGTCATGGGGTCACCTTCCGGGCATGTGCCCTGGCGCTGAGGTCCGCGGCGGGGCTGGTCAGCGTGAGGAACAGGTCTTCCAGGCTGGCGTGATCGGCCAGCAGGTCGGCCAGGGCTCCGGCCGCGACGATCCGGCCGGCGCTGATGATGACCAGGTGGTCGGCGATGGCCTGGACCTCGGCCAGCAGATGGCTGGACAGCAGCACGGTGCCGCCCCGGTCGGCGAAATCGCGCAGCAGGGCGCGGATCCAGGCGACGCCTTCCGGGTCGAGGCCGTTGGCAGGCTCGTCGAGGATCAGCACCCCGGGGTGGCCGATGAACGCCTGCGCCAGGCCGAGCCGCTGGCGCATCCCGAGGGAGTAGGAGCCGACCCGCCGGCCGGCGGCGCCGGTCAGTCCGACGGTGGCCAGCACCTCATCGACGCGGCTGGCCGGCACCCCGGTCATGGTGGCGGCGATGCGCAGGGTGGCGCGCCCGGTGCGCCCGGCGTGCATCGCGGAGGCGTCCAGCAGGGTGCCGACGACCCGTGCCGGGTTGGGCAGCCGGGCAAAGGCGCAGCCCGCGACGGTCGTGCGGCCGGCGTCGGGCCGGGCCAGGCCGGTGATCATTCGCAGGGTGGTGGATTTTCCGGCGCCGTTGGGGCCGAGGAAGCCGGTGATGGTGCCCGGCTGGCAGGTGAACGTGACGTCGTCCACGGCGACCAGCGGCCCGTAGCGCTTGGTGAGGCTGGTAACGGAGATCATGCCTCTAACGTGCTTCCGGCGGGGCCGGCGGCGCATCGGCCGCACGGCCACGATGACCGGGTCCGGCCGGCGGCCGGCCGGCGGCCCAGACGCCGGCTTTCGTCGATGCCGGGCTAGCCGATCGGCGGTGTTCCGATCCGGTGGTTGCCCCTAGCCTGTGCTCATGGCAGACCGCGAACGGCGGACGGGGCGGGACCTGGCCGCCGACGTGGCCTGCGTGGTGTTGGCCGCGGCCGGCGGCCTGCTGTTGCTGATCATCAAGCCCGGGGTGGGCGGTACCGGCACGCCGCCCGGGCCGCATGAGGTGGCCTTCGCTCTGGACGCGGGGATCGGCGCGGCCTCGTCCGCGGCGCTCTGGTTCCGCCACCGCTGGCCGGCCGGCGTCGCCGTAGCGCTGCTGGTCCCGTTCGTGATGTCGCTGTCCGCCGGGGTGGCTGGGCTCCTCGCGTTGCTCAATGTCGGCATCCGCCAGCGGACTCGCGTCGCGCTGACCATAGCGGGCCTGTACCTGGTCGCGTTCGTCGGCTACTACCTGCTGTGGTACCGCCAGTACCCGTTCTGGGTGGCGTGGCTGTGGGCGCTGACTGAGTTCGCCGCCGTGGTGGCGTGGGGCATGTACATCGGTGCGCGCCGCCAGTTCATCGCCTCACTGCGCGAACGAGCCGATCAGGCCGAGGCGGCGCAGCGGCTGCTAGCGGAGCAGGCCCGGCACGCCGAGCGAACCCGGATCGCCGGCGAGATGCACGACGTGCTCGCCCACCGGGTATCACTGATGGCGCTGCACGCTGGCGCACTGGAGGTCCGGCCGGACCTGCCGCCCGCGCAGGTGCGGGAAACCGCCGGGCTGATCCGGTCGACCGCCCGGCAGGCCCTGGAGGAGCTGCGCGGCATCATCGGGGTGCTCGGCCACGTCGACAGCGGCGAGGACGACGCGCCGCGCGCACCGCAGCCATCCCTGCCGGATATCACCCGGCTGGTCGACGAGTGCCGGCGGGCCGGAATGAACGTCGCGCTGGACATGCAGGTCGACTGTCCGGAGGCGGCGCCGGGAACGCTGGGCCGCGATACCTACCGGATCGTGCGGGAGGCACTGACCAATGTCAGCAAGCATGCTCTGGGCACCGCGGTCATCGTGTCGGTAGCCGGCGGCCCCGGCCAGGGCCTCCGGGTCACCGTCCGCAATCGGCCGCCGATCGGGCCCGCGGCCGAGCCGCCGCTGCCCGGTGCCGGGATGGGCCTGATCGGCCTGGCCGACCGGGTCGCTCTCTCAGGAGGCACGCTCTCGCACGGGCCGAGCCCGGACGGGGACTTCGTGGTCGCTGCGGCGCTGCGATGGCAGGAATGAGCACCGCGGCGAGCTACCGTGACGACTCCGGCCGGCGGCTGCGAGTCCTGCTCGTCGACGACGACCCGCTGGTCCGCGCCGGGCTGCGGATGATCCTCTCGTCCGCCGACGACCTGGAGGTTGTCGGCGAGGCCGCCGACGGCGCCGCCGCCATCATCGCGGTCGGCGCGCACCGCGCGGACGTGGTGCTGATGGACGTGCGCATGCCGGGGGTGGACGGGATCACCGCGACCGAGCGGATAGCCGTGCTGCCGGATCCGCCGAGAGTGATCGTGCTGACCACGTTCCAGCTCGACGAGTACGTGTTCGGAGCGCTCCGGGCCGGGGCCAGCGGGTTCCTGCTGAAGGACACCCCGCCAGCGGACATCGTGGGCGCCGTGCGCCTGGTCGCTGACGGCCAGGCCATGTTGTCACCATCGGTGACCCGAACCCTGATCGACCACTACAGCGCCGACACGGCCGCGTCCCGCCGGACAGCAGCCGAGAACGCGCTGCGGCCGCTCACCGACCGGGAGCGCGAGGTCGCCGCTGAGGTCGGACGCGGCCGGTCCAACGCCGACATCGCCGCCCAGCTGTACATGAGCGAAGCCACGGTCAAGGCGCACGTGTCCCACGTACTCACCAAGCTGAATGTGACCAATCGCGTGCAGGTGGCGATCATGATGCGCGACGCCGGCCTCGTCTGAGCGGCCGTGCGGCCAGCGCTCGCGCGCGGGGCGCTCAGGGTCGGCAGAGGATCTCGCCATGCAGGATGGAGAACCAGCCGTTCCTGGCCTCAGCCCAGGTCCGCCAGCCGGCCGAGATGCGGCGCAGATCCGCCTGGGTGGCTGCTCCCGAGGTGATCGCCTGCCGGGCCAGGTCCGACTGGAGGATCCGCTCGGCCCACATCCCGCCCCACCAGGCGCGGTCCTCGGGCGTGGCGAAACACCACGTCGACGACGTCGCGGTCACCTCGGAGAGGCCGGCACCGTGCGCCCACGACAGCAGCCGCCGGCCTGCGTTGGGCTCCCCGCCGTTGCTCCTGGCCATCCTCTGATACAGCGCCATCCACTCGGCCAGTTCCGGGACGGCCGGGAACCAGGCGAACGCGGCGTAGTCGCTGTCGCGTGCGCAGAGGATCCCTCCTGGCCTGCAGACCCGGCGCATCTCGCGCAGCGCCTGGACCGGATCACCCACGTGCTGCAGGACCTGGTGGGCGTGCACGACGTCAAAGGCGCCACTGGGGAACTCCAGCGCGTGCACATCCGAGACGACGAAGTCGATGTTCCCCTGCCCTCGCGAGGCGGCCTCCGCCTGGGCCAGCGCGAGTGCGTCCGCACTGACTTCGGCCGCCGTCAGCCGGCCCGGAGCGATCAGGGCGGCCAGATCGGCGGTGATCGTGCCGGGCCCGCAGCCGACATCCAGCACGGTCATCCCCGGCTGAAGATGCGGCAGCAGGTACGCGGCCGAGTTGTCCGCCGTCCGCCAGCGATGGGAGCGCAGCACAGACTCATGATGGCCGTGCGTGTAGAAGGTTTCCTTCGCTGCCATGAGTAAAGATGACTCCCTGCCGAAGCTTACGGTGACCCGAAATGCTAGCAGCTCATGGTCTCATATAACAAGAAGAGTATCTCACTATATGGACAATCTAAGGGCAGGAAGGCGAGGAATAGTCAAGACCTGTGGATCGGCGTGCCATGCCCCCCCGCCGTGTCGCTGACCACACTGACCTGCCGCTCGGTTGGGTGGGTACGTCTTCTGATTTTTTCTGCGGTGGTGTCGGATGGCGTCGAGCGTGTTCGTAGCCAAGGTGAGAGGTCGGCAACGGGCCGGTCGATCAACCGTACTCAAGGAGAGCATCATGACCGCTACCTACACCTTCGATGTCTTTTCCAGCTTCGACGGCTTCGGCGCCCACAGCGGCGACTGGGGCGGCTACTGGGGCAAGCAAGGCCCCGAGTTTCTCGCCCGCCGCCTCGCTATGTACGACCAGGAGCAGCGGATGGTCTTCGGGGCCAACACGTATCGGGCGCACGCGCAGATACTGGCCTCGAGCACCGAGGGGTCCGAGGCCCGTGACCCATGGGTCACCCGGATGATGAACCTCCCGCTAACGGTGGTGTCGAGCACGCTGGAAGGACCCCTCGACTGGCCGGACTCGACCGTCGTGCGCGGCGACGCCGTCGACGTCGTCGCCCGGCTCAAGCAGGAGTCCAAGGTGCCGTTGCGCTCGCATGGCAGCCTGTCGCTGAACCGGACGCTGATGGCCGCTGGCCTGGTCGACCGCGTCCAGGTGACGCTCTTCCCTGTGATCACCGGTCAGACCGGGGTGGACCCGATCTTCGCCGGTGGGGCCGACTTCGACCTCGAGCTGATCGAGAGCCGGACGCTCGACGGCAACATCCAAGAGCTCATCTACTGGCCCACCCTGCATGCCTGAGTCCGCCCATGCATCGAGCAACGACAAGCTGCCCGCCGAGGGCCATCCACAGGTTCTGATCATTGCTCCAGGAAGGCGCCATCCCATGACCGGGGTGGCGCCGAGTGCGGACTGATAACGAGGTCTTGATCGGACGGGCCGAATTCCGCAGACCGTAGATCAGGTACGACGGGCTGTGATAGATGAGCCGGTAGGATCTGAGCCTCGGCGAGTTGTGCAAGGCAAAGTAGACAGCGTCTATCGGGTCGGCCGGGTTCGGCAGCCGCATCACGATCACGCGGATGTCATAAGCCAGCGGTCTGCTGAGCACGGCCGCCCACTGATTCGTCCCGGATTCCTTGGTGCCCACATAGACCGTACGGTCGACGACATCGAATCCGACCCGCTCGTTCTGCACAATATCCAGCAGAACGAGACCGGCGGTGTGCTGCACCAGGAAGTTCCCGGCTCCGACCTGCGCCGCTTGCGCTGACAGATCCTGGGCGGCCTCGGTGGCCAGGACCACCTGGTGCCGCTCGAGGGACTGCCCGGACAGCGCGGCCAGGGCGAGGATGCTGATCAGGGCTGCGGGGAGCGCCACCGGCCTGGGGAGCCTGGTGCACAGGTAGCCGACCAGTATCGCCGCCGGAATCGCCACGACGAGGCCGAAGCGGTAGTTCAGCAGGCCGATCTGCTGGGGCATGCTCATCGGCTCCTTGCCAGCTTCCAGCGTCCAGAGGAAGAACGGCACGATGGCGAGCAGCCCGAGCACCGGCACCGACCTCGCGGAGAAGCGCTCCGCGGCCAGGAATACGATCAGCCCGACGGCCGCGACCGCGATCATCGCGAGGCCGAGATCCGAAACGACGGCGTAGCCGTAACCCTTCAGCGTCAAGGACCAGTTGCCGATGTTGATATCGGTGTGCCGTTCGGCCATCTGCGCGGCGCTCGAGTCCGGGCCGTTTTCGAAGTTCAGCGGATTATTGAAGATCATGTAGTTGTAGAGCAGCCAGCCGCCCATCGCGATGAGCAGGCCGAAGACCACACTGACGAGAGCGAGGCCGCGCGAATCGCGCCATGAGTAGCCGAGCCGAAGTGCCATCACGAAGACGCAGATGACGTAGACACCGGCCATGAACCAGCCCTCGTAGCGGCAGAGCATAGCCAGCGTGGAGGCGACACTGGCGACAAGCAGGTTCGTGGGATTCCTCGTTTCGCCCCATTTGACCAGATAGTAGACAGCCGCAATGGTGAACGCGTAGAACGGCAGTTCGTCCATCGACGTGCTCTGCTGGTAGAGCACGTTGACGTTGGCGGCGAACACCATCGCGCCAGCGACCGCCGGCCATTTCCGCTTGCCGGAGAAGACCCGGATCAGCCGGTAGAGGAGCACGGTTGATGCCACGTAGCAGGCCATCGACACGGCCGAACCGGCCAGGCCCGTCCGGTAGAGCGTGTCGTTCCAGCTGAATAGGTCCTGCAGTATCTGGGGCACCGGCAGCCAGATGCCGCCTAGCTGGGCGATACCGGGGGACAGCCCGGTTACGACGCGCCGGCTGATCTCCAGGTGGGAGAAGGAGTCCTGGTAGCCGAGGATGAGATGGTGCCGGAAGTAGTAGTAGGTCGATGCGATGGACAGCACAGCCGCGACGACGCCGACTGCCGCCTGGGCCGTCCGGTCCCGGGGCGGCCCCATCCGCATGGCCATCGTCTCGGCCTCAGCGAAGGTCATTCTGGCCCGGACAAGGTCTGCATTCTTAGGACCATCCCGAAGCGAAGCAGGTCTCGATGGCACTGTCGCCGCGGCCGATGAAGGAGCCGGCGCTGTAGCCGGTTGCGCTCGTAGGGTGGTCGGTGCCGTTGACGTCGTAGAAGTAGATGCCCGCCATACCCGCCTGCTTCACGGCAGCGCAGGCCGCGGCGAACCACTTGTCCTGGATGGTCACATCCAGGGCCGCTCCGCTGGGGGCAATCCGGGCCGGCTGGAGGTAGGCGCCGGAGACCGCGGCGATCCCCACCTCCTGCAGCACGGTTCGGCGGAGCACCGGGTCCGGCTGATTACGCAGCCAGCCGATCCATGCCGCGGTTAGCTGCGGCACTGTGGCGCTGTCCCCTAAACCCAATTGCGGATAGGCGTCAACGGCTGCAGCGGGCACCGGCTCATACGATGGATCTCGCTGCCATCGGCCATAGTTGACCGCGTATTCCAGCTGGCCGCTGAACAACTTCGCGGCCGCGCTCTCGAAGGCGGTCCAGTCGGCCTGGTCGGGGGCGAGCGAGTCGAGCTCGGAGCCGACATTGAAGCCAGTGGCCCCGCTGCGCTGCGCGGCGACGAAGTAGGGCTTCAGGAAGTGGAAGTAGCTGCCAAACCAGGCGCTGACCGAGGGCGGCTGGATAGAGCCACGCCAGTCTCCCTTGCTGTCCACGATATTTTTCTCGTTGAGCAGCGGCCGGAGCAGGACCCGCAGCCCGTGCCGACGGGCGTCAGCGACCACCAAGCTGATGGTCGCGGGGCTCGGGGTGCTGCCACTCACGCCGTAGACCCTGGTCGGATACACGCCATCGGTGTAGAAGGCGAAGTTGATGCCAACGCTGTTGGCGCCCAGGCCGACTATGTAGTTGAAGATCCGGTTCGTGTCGGCCTCCATTTCCGCGGGAGTGCCGGTGGAGTTCCAGTAGACCTGGATTCCGAGCGTCGCCGTGAGTGCCCTGCGTGCCGCCGAGACCTTTGTTATCGGCGCGCTCCCGGCTGTCGCAGCTGGCGCGGCCGCCGGGTTGCTGGCGCCCGCGGCAGCGGTCCAGTCGTTGCCTTGCGGGATGGACGGGGCGACCTTCCCGCAGCCGCAGAGCAGTGAGCCGAGTGCCGCTGCGAGCATCAGAAGGGTACCTATTCGTATTCTTCGCACTTCACGCCTTCTGGTGAGTACCCGGCGAATGGCTAGGCCTGCCGGGCGGGGGGCGGGGGCTGCCGGGCAGGAGGCGGAGGCTGCCGGGTCTGCCGGGCGGGCGGTGGGGGCTGCCGGGCCTGCCGAGCTGGCGGCCAGTCAGGGGGTGGGGGTTGCCGGGTCGGCCGGGCAGGAGGCGGAGGCTGCAGGGCCTGCAGGGCGGCCTGCCGAGCGGCCTGCCGGGCGGCCTGCCGACCAGGGGGTGGGGGTTGCCGGGTCGGCCGGGCGGGCGGCGGGGGCTGCCGGGCGGGCGGCCGGGCCTGCCGGGCGGGCGGCCGGGCCTGCCGAGCTGGCTGCCAGTCAGGGGGTGGGGGCGGCCGGGTCGGCAAGCCGGGCGGCCGGGGATGCCGGGCCGGGGGTGGGGGCTGCTGGGCAGGCTGCCAGGTCTGCAGGCCGGGCGGCGGGGGGTGCCGGGCAGGCGGCCAGTCTGCCGGCCGGGGCTGGCGTTGCAACCTGAACCGGGGTTCCTCTTCCTCGGCGTGGCCGTGCGGGGTCTTGTGCCAGGTCCGCTTCCCGGTGACCAGTTCGAACACGGCGATGTAGGTGGACCGGCTCATCCAGAGCCACATGAGCTGAGCCAGCAGCATGTACCGCACCAGGTCGAAGCGCCCCCTGGACTGCTCGGCCTCCTGGACGCAGGTATGGACGAGTTCATAGAGCAGGCCAAGGTTCCCGAGCAGCATCAGGGCGACGCTCGGGTAGTAGACGGCAGTCGGAAAGAGCCCCAATATCAGCTGCGACCGGGTCGCGAAATAAACCACGGTGAGCGCGACAAACAACGGGTTGAGCAGCAAAGATATCGGTCCGCCGAGAATCAGCAGGTTGAAGCACAACCACCTGACCGGACCCATCCGCCGCATGGAACGCAGCGGTTTGCGGGTGTGCACAAGTCCGGTTTGGAGGTAGCCGGCTTTCCAGCGTCGCTGCTGCTTGTCCACCACCTTCACCGCGACCGGCGCCTCCTCCATCGTGGTCGAGAGCAGCAACTCGACTCGGTAACCTGCGGTCGCGAGCCGGGCGCCGAGGTCGGCATCCTCCGTGAGGTTGTGCGGGTCCCAGACCTGACCGCCCGGCCGCAGCGCCACGTCCAGCAGGGCACTGACTCGGAAGTGGTTGGAGGTACCGCCGAGCGGGATCGGCAGCCCGAGCCGGGCCAGGCCGGGCAGGAAACGCGTGAAGTGGATCTTGTAGCCGATCCAGTAGAGGGCGGTCACCCAGTTGGTGTTGTCGTTCCAGAACGCCAACTCGGCTTGCAGGCAAGCTAGTTCCGGCGTGGCGGCGCGGAAGGTGCCGACCGCCTTGAGGATCTGATCAAACTCGGGCCGGTCCTCCGCATCATAGATAGTTACAAATTCGCAACGCTCTTTGACCACGATGCCCATTGCGACATTCATCGCGTTCGGTTTAGTCCTCGGGCCGCCCGGCGGGATCACCACGACTTGCAGATGTCCGCTGGCAGGCGTCCGGCCCGGCCCGCGGTGGAAAGGGATGCCGAGCCTGCGTGCCGCTTGCAGTGTCTCCAGGTCGTCGTGCTCGATCAGGAGCAGTACGCGCAGCTTCCGGCGCGGGTACGTCAGCTTGTCCACCCGGGAGACCAGATGGCCGAGCATATTGGCTTCCTTGTGCACCGGAAGCAGCACCGCATAGGTCGGCAGGGTCGGATCCCCCGGCCACACCCGGATCCGGCGCGGCGGGCGGTAGTTGCGTCCGGCCAGAGTGATCACCAGTTTGAGCAGGGCGGTCACGATGTAGAACGCAATGCACGCGGCGACGGCCACCGTCACTGTCAGTCGCGGCCGGTAGTAGGAACTGGCAGCGATCGCCCCCAGGATCAGCAGAACGGCGAGCAACTGGCCCCTGCTGAGGAATACCGAGGCGTTCGGAGTCACCCCGCGCTGATGGCGCGCCCTCGGATGGCTCTCAAGCGCTGGTAAGCCCATCTGGTTGACTCCCCGTCGCTTGTGCGAGCTTTCCCGCGGATAGCAGCGAACATCTCACTAACCGGCCAGCATGCTCTTGCGTAATAATAAGGAAAAGGGCAGGCAAAGTTTCGTCCAGTGACATTAAGGCCGTAACGGGCCCGGGGACGGCGATGTCCCGCTGAGGCCGGCACCGTCAGCGAACCCGACCGAGGTGGTGCGCACGCTGCAGAGGTGAGTGGCCAATGCTAGCAAATGTCGGGATAACGTTAGTGATGCTCCGAATGTTACGCACCCGGCATGCCGCGGATCAGGCCAGGGTCAGATGGTCCGGGTCAGATGGTCTGGGTCAGATGGTCTGGGGACGTTCGGCGTCGGCGCTCTCCTCGGCTAGTCACTGGGCCTAGCCGATCGTCCATTGCTGGTTGCTTTGGCCGTTGCAGGTCCACAGGTCGATCAGTGCGCCGTTCGCGGTACCCGCCCCGGACACGTCAAGGCACAGCCCGGACTGGACGCCGGTGATGGTGCCGTTGGAGTTGACGGTCCATTGCTGGTTGGCCCCGCCGTTGCAGGTCCAGATCTGCACCTTGGTGCCGGGGGCGGTCCCGTTGCCAGCGGCGTCCAGGCAATCGGCGCCGGAGTACACCGTCAGCTGGTTGGCTGAGGTGTGTGCCCATAGCTGGTTGCCCCCGGCGTTGCAGTCCCAGATCTGCACCTGGGTGCCCGCGGGCGCGGGGGTGGAGGTGGGCTGGGGCACGTCGAGACACCGGCCGGAGCCCACCGCGTGCACTTCTCCGGCCGGGGAACCGCCGCCGGTGCCACCGCCGTTGGTCCGGATGAGCTGTGTCGCGCCGGGGCCGAGGGTGACGGTGTAGGTGCCCGAGATGCTCCCCGTGGCCGCGCCGGTCCACAGGTTGGTGGCGGTGACGCTGCCGCTGATCCCCGCGGCCGACAGCGGGACGCTGACGGTCGTCGTGGCCGTGGCGCTGGTGTTGTACAGGGCGATGACGTAGTTGCCATTGCTCTCGCGCTTGCTGAACGCCTGGCCGTTGCCGCTGTCGACGATGCGCTTGGCCGCGACGCCGTCCTGATCGACGCTGATGACGGCCTTGTTCGTGAGCATGGCCAGGTCGGTGGGGTCGAGACTGGTCAGGTTGGTGCCGAGGAGCAGCGGCGAGTCAGCCATCGACCAGAGCGTCATCATGCTCTGGCGCTCGGGCACGGTCAGGCCGTCGTTGCTGCCGTTGCCGACCTCGAGAGAGTCGAAGTCGTTCCAGCCACCCGGGCTCACGTACGGCTGCCAGGCGGCGGCGCTGTTGAACCGCTGGCTGACATTGCTCCAGCTGGTCAGCGGAGTACGCACCGGATTTGTGGTGTTCACCCCGCCGGGCCAGCAGTAGCACTCGATGTCGCCGGTGGTGCGCCAGCCGTTGGCCAGCGAGTGCCAGGTCGAGGCGTTCGCGATCGGCAGGTTGTTGGACAGTTCCAGCCACATCGGGCGGCCGGTCTGCTGGAGTGCGGTGGACCAGGCCTGCACGTCGGCGATGTCCGAGGAGCCCACGCCGTCGATCTTGACGTAGTCCACACCCCAGGACGCGAGTTCGTCGGCCCAGGAGTTGATGAAGGCCTGCGCGCCGGGGCTGCTGTAGTTAAGGCCGACCATGTGCCCGCAGTTGTAGTTCGTCTCGGCGGTCGTCGTGGCGATCTGGTCGGCGGTGTAACTGGTTCCGGCGACCGGGGTGTTGGCCAGCACCGCGTTCCGCGCGATGCCAGGGGTCACGTACATGCCAAACTTCTCACCCTGGCCGTGGATGTAGCTGCCTAGGGCGGCCATGCCCGGCGTCGAGCCGGCGTTGGGGAACTTGCCCGGATCCGTCGCCCACCTGCCGTTGGCGTCGACCTCGGGCCCGTTCGAGTTGCACAGGTAGTAGAAGTCGTCGACGTTGATGTACTGGTAACCAGCCGCCAGCAGCCCGCTGCTCTTCATCGCGGCGGCCTGCGCCTCGATCTTCGCGGTGGTCGGGTCGTTCCCGATATAGCTCCAGTTGCTCCACCCCATGAGCGGGGTAGCACCCAGGCTGTTGTTGTTGTCGGCGCTGGCCGGCGGCGCGGGCAACGCCACACCCGCGGCAGCGAGCCCGGAAGCGGCCACGCCCAGCACGAGGACCAGAATCCGGACGCCACGCCACCGTGGTGCACTCCTGGCTTTGGACATCACTGTCCTCCATTCATCCGGCGCATGGCGATCACTGGGGACGAGGAGGTGACAGGCAGCACCGGGTCAGCCGCAGGGAAACCGATTCCGCCGTGCTCGGCCAGCACTCCACATGAAAGACTTCGTTGAGTTTTGTGTCAATGCTCGGGGGAACGTGAAATCTGCTGTTTGATCACGCAGGGCAGGACAGGGCATGGCCGGTACATGTGCTCACCGTCGTGCTGGTGCATCCCAGCCGGCCATCTGCCGACGCTCTGACGACTCCCGGCGATGTGAAACCTTCATGCGCCGGCTGCCGACAGTGCACGTTGCTGGGCCGAGTGCTCACGGCCGCTGCACTGCCACGACCGTCAGAAGATCGCCGATGCCGGTGAAGTCGCCGGCGTTGGTGGTATAGAGCGGGAGCCGGTTCGCGACGGCGGTGGATGCGATCATCAGGTCCGCGATCCTGCGCCGCGGCGTGCGGCCGGCTGCGAGCACCGCGGCAGAGATCAGCCCGAAGGCCCGCGCCGCATCGGTGTCGAAGGGCAATGGTTCAAAGGTGGATTCGGCGTGCTGGAGGACGCTCATCCGCCGCGCCCGTTCGGCCGGGTCGCTGGTGTGGTGCGGCCCGGCGGACAGTTCGGCCAGCGTCACCGCGCTGATAACCATCTCGTCAGGCAAGCCCGCGCCGTCGAGGGCGGCCAGGTGGATGACGATGTTGGTGTCAATCAGGCCCCGGGCGCTGGCGTTACCAGTCACGGCCGAACGGGTCCTGGTCGGCGATGGCATCGATGTCGGCGCGGAACCTTTCCGCGTCGAGGACGGGGGCCGTCGCGAACGCGGCCATGACTTCCTCGCGCGGGACGAAGATGCGGCGACGCAGCGGGATCAGGCGCCCGATCGGGGTGCCGTTGCGGCTGATAGTGAATGACTCGCCCCGCTCGACGGCACGCATGATCGCGCCTGATTCGTTGCGGAGCTCGCGCTGGGTGATCTCACGCCCGGGCTGATCGGTCATGCAGCAATCGTACTCCGATGTGCTACCAGGCGCTACAACTAGCCAACCTGACGGTCACGCTCAGCTACCATGTGGCTCGGGACAGCTTCGGGAGAAGAGGGCCGGCTCAGCGGCGCAGGGCGGTCTCCCGCTCCATGTGCGACAGCTTCTCAGGATTGCGCACGGCGTAGAGCCCGGTGATGAGGCTGTCGTCGATGCGCACCGCTATGACGGTGTCGATCTCGCCGTTGAGCCGGAGAATCAGCGCCGGGTAGCCATTGACCTGTGCTGGCTGCAGCGACGCGGCGGTGATCCTGCGCAGGCCGGTGGCCAGCAGGCGGGCCACCTTGCCGGCCCCCACGATGGGACGCAGGACGGCCTGCTTGACTCCGCCACCGTCACCCAGGAAGACAACATCCGGCGCGAGGATGTCGAGGAGGCGTTGCAGATCGCCCGTTTCGGCCGCCCGCTGGAACGCATCGAGCGCGTCTCGGGTCTCGGTCGCAGAAACGACCCCGCGCGGCCGGCGCGCCGCGACATGTGCCCGTGCCCGGTGGGCGATCTGGCGGACCGCGGCCGGGGTCTTGCCGACGGCTTCGGCGATCTCGTCGTAGGACAGATCGAACACCTCGCGCAGCACGAACACCGCCCGCTCGGCCGGCGTGAGTGTCTCCAGCACCAGCAGCATCGCCATCGAGACGCTGTCGGCCAGCTCGACGTCCTCGGCCACGTCGGGCGCGGTCAGCAGCGGCTCGGGCAGCCAGGGGCCGACGTAGGACTCCTTGCGCCGGCGGAGCGTACGCAGCCGGCTCAGCGCCTGGCGGGTGGTGATCCGGACCAGGTAGG
>JAWWPY010000568.1:0-3026 GCA_033854735.1 Streptosporangiaceae bacterium
TCGGCCGGCTCGGCCGGGCATGAGCAGTCAGGACCCGGCAGCCGAATTCCTTGAACTCGAGGATCTGCTCGGCCTGGTCAGCGCGCTGGAGGCGGGCCCGGTGCGCGATCTTGGCCTGCTGGACTCAGCCTGTCACCGGCCTCGGGCCGGACTGTTCGGACAGGAGGCTTATCCCACGCTCGCCGGGAAGGCCGGCGCGCTGATGCACTCGCTGGCAGGCAACCACGCGCTTGCTGATGGCAACAAACGACTCGCGCTCCTGGCCACGGCGGTCTTCCTGCGCATCAATGGCTACCGCCTGGACATGACCGATGACGAAGCATTCGACCGCACCGTGTCCGTCGCAGCCGGCCAGCTAGACGCCGCCGGGATCGAGCAGCGTCTGCGCCTGATCGTCGTCAGCGACGACGCAGTCTAGATCCGTTTGATTGTCCCGAACCAGGCCGGTGCGCCGTCGTCGTGGTATCTCGTCTGAATCCGGTCCGGTTCGATGGCGGCGACATTCCATCCATTGCTGGGGCTGAACGCCGCTCTCAGCTCTTCCTGACTGATGGGGTGCGGGCCAGTGGCGGGACCATCGTCACTGAAGCACAGCACATACAGGGTTCCATCGTGCTCGGTCACCGACGCCAGGCTCGCCACGTATCCTGGCCGCTCGCCGCCGTCGAAGGTGTGGAACAGGCCGCAGTCCAGCACCGTCTCAAACCTGCGCCCCAGACGCTCCAGCTGGAAGGCGTCAGCCGCAGCGAACTCAACCCCGATCCCGCGGTCGCCGGCCTTCGCCCGGGCGATCGCCAGTGCCGTCTCAGCCACATCAACGCCCAGAACCGGCAATCCCAGCGAGGCGACGTGAAGAGCGTTCTCGCCGGTCCCGCAGCCCGCATCGAGCACTGCTCCGGTGAATCCGCCTTCGGATGCCAAACGCACGATGGCTGGCTGCGGCTGGCCAATATCCCAAGGCGCAGGGCCGTCGTGGTACGACGCATCCCACGGCAGTCCCGTCAGCCGTTCGTGACTGGTTGGGCGCCGGCCACTGAACGGATCGTCAGGGAGGGTTCCTGATCGCTCCGGCAACTTCGCCCCCTTCCTGCAACTGATCTCGCCACCTCATCGTGGCACGCCTCCTTCGTCAGAACCTGCGGAAGTCGGGGTGGTGGTCGTGCCACAACACCAGCACCACCTTGCCGATGATGATCGAGCCCTTGATCGGCCCCCAGTAGCGGCTGTCGCATGAGATCGCCCGGTTGTCGCCCAGCAGGTAGAACTCGCCGGGCGGCACCCGGTAGGGGTGCTGCCTGCTTGCGTGCGGCATCGGCGGCCCGAGCGGGTCGTAGCGCGGCAGGTAGGGCTCGGCCAGCAGCCGCCCGTCCACGTAGATGCTGTTGCCCGACGAATAGATCGTCTGCCCCGGCAGCGCGATGACGCGCTTGACCAGGTCGCCTTCCTGCGGCCCGCCGCAGTGGTCGAGCGGCGGATGACTGAACACCACGATGTCGCCCTCGCGTACGTCACGCCAGCTGACGAACGCCTTCTGCACCAGGATCCGGTCGTACACGCTGAGCGTCGGCACCATGGACGGTGAGGGGATCCAGAAGGTCTGGAACGCGAACGCCCGCACCAGGCCGGCCAGCAGCACCGCCACGAGGATCGTGACGGCCGTCTCAGCCAGCACCCGCCTCCGCCGCCGCCGCGGGCGGCCCCCGGCCGGGCCGCCCCCGGCCGGGCCGGCGTCAGCAGGACCGGCCATGCCCGGCTGCCCAGATGATCACCTGCGGGCGGCTCGTGGCGGGGATCACGCCCGGAACGGGCTCAGCCGAGCCAGGCCGGCAATGCGCGCGTCCGCGCGCCTGGCTCGTGCTGGCCGCTCTGGCCGACGCCGCCGAGGCCAGCAGCCCCGCCGAGACGCCCAGCGAACAGGCCGCGACCAGCAGCGCGCAGGCCACCGCGGTCAGGCGCGGGCCGGGGCGTGACGTCAGCCGCTCCCGCGCTGCGCCCGCCAGGTAGCTCCAGGCAATCGAGCCCGCCGGGGTCCCGTCCCTCATCAGCAGCGCCGCCAGCTCGGCGGCCTCCTCCCCGTGCCGCCGCCGCCAGCGGGCCGGGTAGCACCGCAGCACGGTCCCGACCAGCCGGGTAGCCCCGGAGCCGCCCATCAAATGCCGCCCAGCCGCAGCCTCAGCCGCCCGGCCGCGCTGACTCGCTCCAGCGAATCGAGGTGCACGCGAAGCGCCGCTGCCCCCGGCGCGGTAATGCGGTAGGGATGACGCCGGTCGTCGGCGGGCAGCGGCTCGATCAAGCCGAGCCGCTCGAGCCGGTCCAGCGCGCCGTAGAGCGTGCCGGGCCCGAGCTCGGCACCGGCGAGTTCCTTGATGTCCTGGATCAGCGCGTAGCCGTGCTTGGGCCCGTCGGCGAGGCTGATCAGGATCAGCACCGACGCCTCGCCGGCCCTCCGCAGCACGTCCTGCCCGGCCCGGCCGTCCCGTCTGCCCACAGCCATCCGCCCTCCTAATACGTCGGCCAATATATCAGTCAACGTAGTAGTCGCGCCCGGGTGTGACTCGAATCCCACGCGGACGCCGGCCAAGGAGAACCCCACATGCCGGGAAGCGACCAGCCGGCGGGGGGTGGCTGGGCGGGCGGCCCGGATGGCCCGGGCCGTCCGGCCCGGGCCGGAAAGACAGGGAGAAAGCCTGCCCGGGACGGGGATTCCGGCTCTGCCCCCCACCCATCAAATAGCAGAGAGTAAGGACATAAACACCGAGCGTTCAAGGAAGAAGGCGGACACTATGACAGCACAGGCCACCACCCCCCGCACCACCACCACCGCCACCGTCCTGCGCGCCTGGATCGTCGCCGGCCTCGGCGCCCTCATCCTGCTCACCGTGTTCATGCTGCACGCCGTACCCGCCTCCGCCAGCCAGGCCACCGCCACCCGGCCCTGCGCCACCTCCGCCACCACCGCCGTCCCGTGCCACCCATGCGCACACAAGGACCACACCGCCACCGTCCCCTGCCACCACGCAGCCTGA
>JAWWPY010000569.1:0-26760 GCA_033854735.1 Streptosporangiaceae bacterium
CCACGATCTGGGCCGGGACGGCGGCTGGCCGGATGTCGACCCGGTGGGCCGCGACCGCGAAGCCCCACGCGGGCCGTCCCAGGCGCACAGCGCCGTAGCCGATCAGCCCGCCCATGATGGGCATGACAATCATCACGAACGCGGCGCCAACGGCATCGGAGGCGTCCCGGGCGGCAACATCCATGACGAAGGCGACGAACGGTGCGGCGGCGACGGCCAGGCCCACCGCGCCCAGTACCACGGCGAGCACCATCACCAGGGACCAGGCCACGGGCGCGAGCAGGCCACGCGCGCCGCCCGGCGCGAGGCACACCCGCCAGCCGGCCCGCCGGGCGCGCACCACCGCACGCAGGGATGACGGCACGGCCACCGGGTGGCGCCGTAACGGCCGGCGCTGGGCCATGGGCACCCCCGCCTGGATAGCTGCCTGTTTCCTGCCTCCAGTATGGGCTACGGGGGGGCCGTCGGGGAAAGGGCAGCCGCTCGCGCCCCGCTGTCCTCACGCTTCAGCCAGCACAGCGAGGCTGAGCGGCAGTATGCGGTTATGAGATCTGCTGGTAAAGCGCGGTTACCTGGTTTGGTGCCAGGGCGTAATTCCAGCACGTCGCTTATCGATCTTCCGTATCGGAAATAGGACGGTGCCGCGCCCGTTCCAGGGCTGTTCCAGCGCGGTGTCAGGGCGGTTTCAGAGTGCTGCGTCACGGTATACGCATCTCGTGCCATGAACAGCAAATGAAGGGAACTGCAATGACCATCCGCAACTTATTCAAGCTCAAGGCGGCAGTGGTTCTTGGGGGCGTGCTCGCCACGCTGGCCATGACATCGCCGACCGCATTCGCAGCCTCGGCTCCGCCCGGCGGTGCCGGCCCAGCCGTCATGGCGAAAGCGGGTATCCCTGCCGCTGGTATCAAGGTCGTCCGGATCAACCCAAACGACCAGACGGTTGCCTGCGGGATGCAGGCGCTGCCCGTCGAGTGCCAGATCATCGAGCCCACGGTCACCCAGCAGTCGACCGTGTACCCAGGAGTCGTGTTCAGCCCGGGCGAGCATGTGTCAGTCCTGGCTGGCGGATGCGTGCAGACCGGCGGCCACGGCCTGACCTGGAAGCGCTACGTCAACCCGACCCCGGACGTCGGTCTCTACCACGGAACGATCTTCATTCCGGGTGCCACCAGCGGGCTTATACCTGTGCAGAACGCGATCGGCGGCCAGTATACGGTGGGGATCAACGGCGGGACCCTGCAGCTCGGATACGTGGACGACGGCTATTCCGACAACGGGTACTACGCGCATGACAACGGAACCTCCGACCAGTGCAAGAACGTCGAAAACGCCTGGATAGACATCTTCATCAGCTAGGCGTTCACGCGAAACCGCTTGGGGCGCAGCCATTCAGGTGCACCCAAGCGGTTTCGCGGGCTTAACAGCCGCAGCGCGCGTCCTGGGCCGTGCTCGCAGACTGGCACCGATGTCCGTTTCGTACAAGACGACGCGGCCAGCGTGCAGTTGACTGGGCGTCGTCAGCGTCGTCAGCTTCTTCGGTGAAAGGACAGCTGTGTTCCTGGGACTGCGCACCGTCGTGTATCCGGCCCCCGACCTCGCCGCGAGCAAAGCGTGGTGGGCAGCAGCGCTTGGCATTGAGCCCTACTTCGACCAGCCGTTCTTCGTCGGGTTCAACCCGGGCGGCTACGAACTGGGCCTCGACCCGAACGCCGACCCAGCGGTCGGCCCGCGCACCTACTGGGGCGTGCGCAACATCGCGGCCGCCGCAGAACACATCATCGCAACGGGCGCGGTCGCCGTTGAGCCCGTCCAGGATGTCGGGGAAGGCATCAAACTCGGCACGTTCCGCAGCCCGCTCGGTGATCTCGTCGGCCTGATCGAGAACCCCGTGTTCAAGCTCCAGTCCGCGCCGATCGCCGAAACTGACGGCCCCGGTCGCTGAGCAGGGCCACGCTCTGGCGGTCCCGCGGGTATCCTCGACCCGGAGGCCGAGAGGCGCTGCGACGGACTTTGTCCGCCACGCTCGGCCCCGATCTGTGTAATAAGGGCGCCTCCCAGACTGGGAGGTGGACCGATGCGCACGTCCGCGGCGGCAGGACCAGCCGAGGCTCTGCGGGAGTTGCTGGACCAGCGCATCGTGGTGCTCGATGGAGCCTGGGGCACGATGTTCCAGGACGCGCTGCTCACCCCGGCCGACTACCGCGGGGAACGGCTGCGTGACCACCCGCATGACGTGACCGGTGACCCGGACCTGCTGAACCTGACCCGGCCGGATGCCGTCCTGGACGTGCACCGGCAGTACCTGGCGGCCGGTGCGGACATCACCACCACGAACACATTCACCGCGACCAGCATCGGCCAGTCCGACTACGCGCTGCAGCCGCTGGTCCGGGAGATGAACGTGCAGGGCGCCCGGCTCGCCCGGCAGGCCGTGGACGAGGCAGGCCGGGGATTCGTGGCGGGCTCGGTCGGGCCGCTGAACGTCACATTGTCTCTGTCCCCGCGCGTGGAGGACCCGGCCTACCGCGCCGTATCTTTCGACCAGGTCCGCGCCGCGTACGCCGAGCAGATCCAGGCGCTGGCCGACGGCGGGGTCGACCTGCTGCTGATCGAGACGGTGTTCGACACACTCAATGCCAAGGCCGCCATCAGTGCTGCCCGTGAGGTCGCCCCTCAGCTGCCGTTGTGGATATCGGTGACGATCGTCGACCTGAGCGGGCGGACGCTGGCCGGGCAGACCGTCGAGGCGTTCTGGAGTGCGATCGAGCATGCCGAGCCGATCGTCGTCGGCGTGAACTGCTCACTGGGTGCGGAGGAGATGCGCCCGCATGCCGCCGAACTGTCGCGGCTGGCCGGCGTCTACACAGCCTGCCACCCGAACGCCGGGCTGCCGAACGCGTTCGGCGGTTACGACCAGACGCCTGAGGAGATCGCCGGCCTGCTCGGCGAGTTCGCCGGCTCGGGGCTGGTCAACGTCGTCGGCGGCTGCTGCGGGACGACGCCCGCGCATATCGCCCATATCGCGGCCGCCGTGTCCGGCCTGCCGCCGCGCCGGGTCCCGCCGCTGGAAGCGCGGACGCGCCTCAGCGGCCTAGAGACCTTCGTGATCGGGCCGGACACCGGTTTCGTGATGATCGGCGAGCGCACCAACGTCACCGGCTCCAAGCGGTTCCGGCGGCTCATCGAGGCCGGCGACCATCAGGGTGCCGTCGACGTCGCGCTGGAGCAGGTGCGCGGGGGAGCGAACCTGCTCGACGTGAACATGGACGCTGACCTGCTCGACAGCCAGGAGGCCATGACCACCTTCCTGAACCTGATCGCGACCGAGCCCGAGGTCGCCCGCATCCCGGTCATGGTCGACAGCTCCCGGTGGTCCGTGCTGGAGGCCGGCCTGAAGTGCGTGCAAGGCAAGGGCGTCGTCAACTCGATCAGCCTGAAGGAGGGCGAGGCGCCGTTCCTGGAGCAGGCCCGCCGCATCCGGGATTACGGCGCCGGCGTGGTCGTCATGGCCTTCGACGAGCAGGGCCAGGCCGACACCGTCGAGCGCAAGGTGTCGATTTGCGGCCGCGCCTATGACCTGCTGACGCGCCACGCCGGGTTCGCCGCCGAGGACATCGTGTTCGACCCCAACGTGCTCGCGGTGGCCACCGGGATCAGCGAGCACAACGGCTATGCCAGGGCGTTCCTGGACGCGCTGCCGCTGATCAAGCAGCGCTGCCCCGGCGCCCGTACCAGCGGCGGGATCTCCAACCTGTCATTCTCTTTCCGCGGCAACGATGTCGTGCGTGAGGCCATGCACTCGGCGTTCCTCTTCCACGCGGTGCGGGCCGGCCTGGACATGGGCATCGTCAACGCCGGGCAGCTGGCCGTCTACCAGGACATCCCGGCTGACCTGCTCGAACTGGTCGAGGATGTGCTGTTCGACCGGCGCGCCGACGCCACCGACCGCCTGGTCGCCTTCGCCGAGACGGTCACCGGCTCCGCCACCGAGCGCACGGTGGACCTGTCGTGGCGGGACGCGCCCGTGGGGGAGCGGCTCAGGCACGCGCTGGTCCACGGCATCGTCGACTTCATCGAGGCCGACACCGAGGAGGCCCGGCTCCGGCACGCTCGCCCCCTCGATGTCATCGAAGGTCCGCTGATGGACGGCATGAAGACCGTGGGCGACCTCTTCGGCGCCGGGAAGATGTTCCTGCCGCAGGTGGTGAAGAGCGCACGGGCGATGAAGCGATCCGTCGCCTACCTCGAGCCATTCATGGCCGCCGAGAAGGAGCAGGCCAGGCTGGAAGGGCGCGCCGAGGCCGAGCGCGGCCAGGGCACCATCGTGCTGGCGACCGTCAAGGGAGACGTGCACGACATCGGCAAGAACATCGTGGGTGTGGTGCTGGGATGCAACAACTACCGGGTCATCGACCTCGGGGTGATGGTCCCGGCGGCCACGATCCTGGACGCCGCGGTCGCCGAGGGCGCGGACGCGGTCGGGCTTTCCGGCCTCATCACCCCCTCACTCGACGAGATGACCGCGACCGCGGCCGAGATGCAGCGGCGTGGCCTCAAGCTTCCGCTGCTCATCGGCGGCGCGACAACATCGCGCCAGCACACCGCCGTGCGGATCGCTCCGGCCTATGCGGGGCCCGCGGTCCATGTGCTCGACGCGTCCCGGGTCGTCGGCGTCATGTCCAGCCTCCTCGACCCAGCCCGCGCCGACCAATTGGACGCGGACAATCGTGCCGAGCAGGCCCGCCTGCGCGACCAGCACGCCAGCAAGCAGCACCGGCGGCTGCTGACCCTGGCGCAGGCGCGCACCAACCGGGAGGACGTCGCCTTCGGTGACCTGCCCGTCCCGGCCTTCACCGGCGTCCGGGCCGTCGGCCCGGAGATCAAGGACCTCCGGGGGATGATCGACTGGCAGTTCCTCTTCCTGGCCTGGGAGCTCAAGGGCAAGTACCCGGCCATCCTTGACCAGCCGGTGGCCCGCGAACTCTATAACGACGCCAACGCGCTGCTGGACGAGATCATCGCCGAAGGTCATTTCCAGGCCCGCGGCTGCTACGGCTTCTGGCCCGCGCACTCCGAAGGCGACGACATCGTGCTCGATACCGCGCCTGGAGCCACCCGTTTCCCGATGCTCCGCCAGCAGACGCGCAAACCCGAGGGCCGCGCCAACCGGTCCCTGGCCGACTACATCGCGCCCGCCGGTGACCACCTGGGCGGCTTCGCCGTGACCATCCACGGCGCCGGCGACCTGGCGGCGAAGTACGAAGCCGGGCAGGACGACTACCGGGCCATCATGGTCAAGGCTCTCGCGGACCGACTCGCTGAGGCCTTCGCCGAATACATCCACCTTCAGGCGCGACGGGACTGGTTCGAGCCGGACGCCGACCCGGCTATCGAGGACCTCCATGCCGAACGGTTCCGCGGTATCCGGCCCGCGCTCGGCTACCCGGCGAGCCCCGACCACAGCCTGAAGCAGGAGCTGTTCGGCCTGCTCGGCGCCGCGCGGATCGGGATGACGCTCACCGAGTCCTTCGCCATGTCGCCAGCCGCGAGCGTTAGCGGCCTGCTGTTCGCCCATCCTTCGTCGCGCTATTTCACGGTCGGGCGGATCGATAAGGACCAGGCCCGGGATTACGCGCTGCGCCGCGGTCTCGAGCTGCCCGAGGTCGAGAGGTGGCTGCGCCCCAACCTCTCCTATGAAACGCAGTAGCGCCTACCGGCCGTGCTGGGTCAGCGGGACGCCTCGGGAATCAGCTTCGGGGCCAGGCCGCCAGACGCTTCCGCAGTCCGGCGACATCCTGCGGGCTGAGGCCATAGCGGGCGAATACCCCGTCGGGCATCCGGTCCAGCTGCCGGCCCGCGTCGGCGAAGTCACGGTCCTCCAGGCCCGGGTCCAGCCGCCTGGCGAACCCGATCAGCTGATCCACGCTGTAGTGCTGCAGGGCGGCCGCCGTATCGACGTAATCCCGGGGCTCTACTCGGCTCGCGAGCGCGCACACTTTCGACCCGGCCAGGTCCTCGAGGTCGAGGACGGGTCCGACGTCCATGGTCACTGGGCCGTGGTTCCGGTCGAAATAGGCCATCTGCAGCATCGTCCGCTGCCCGCCGGGGGTGGTAATGATCCACTCGGCGAGTCCCTGGCTCATGTCGTAGAAGATGTCCCCGAGGCCGCCGGTCTGGTCCCGGCGCTCGGCCTGGAAACCCGCCTCGCGCAGCGCGTCCTCCACCACCTGGGCGACCGCGGCCACCCCGGCTTCCTGGTCGCTGAAAAGGTCGACGTCGTCGGTGGGCCGGTCGATGATCCCGTGCGCAATGAGGGCATTACCGCCCGCCAGCGCGAACCCATGCCCGGCGGCCGCGCGGAGAGCGACCGTGGCCACCTCGCGCTGCAACTCGTCGATCGGCATCAGGCGGCAGGAACCGGGGCTGCGTGCAGCTCCGGGTGCTGGTCCTCCCACGCCTGGCGCACGCCTTTCGGCAGCGACAGCTCCGGCCAGAGCGAGATGAGCAGGTCACCGTTCAGATAGGCGAGATCCCCGGTGCTGCTGGCTTCCCGGAGGACGACCTGGTACATCCACGGCAGCATGCCCGGCTCGTCCAGGTCGAACGTGCTATCCGGGTACCAGAACAGCCAGATCGGCAGTTCGACTCGGCCCTGGGTCGGCCCTTGGAGGTCCGCCAGGTGGGCGGCCACCAGCACCCCGCGCCCGGGACGAGACTCATGCCGGGCCGTGGGCATAGCGGCTCGCGCGGTGGCCATAGGGCCCAGGATAGCCGTTCGGGGCGCGCCGCGCCTTACCTCAAGCGTCGTTACCACCTTGCAGTCCAGGTCATTGCATGTTGCCGCAACTTTGTTCTAATGATAACAGACCATGTCGGCCAACCCCGGATCTGCTCCGAGGCGAAGGCACGGGACAGTGGCGACGAGCTGGCACCGCGCTGATGGACACCACGCAGCCTGCCGTTCCAATGCACCGAGCGCGTAACTGTGACTACGTAGTGTATATTACTGTTTACACTGTGTAGTACGGTTACCCCAGCTTGCGGCAGGGGGGTGGGACAGTCAGGCGTGCGTGAGGAGACCCATATGTCCAGGTCGGCCAGCCGAACGCCCAATGCTGCCGGTGACCCGAACGGACTACGGCCGGGCGGCGCACCCCGGCAGGCGCAGCAGGACAAGTCGCAGGCACAGTTGCAGCAGGCCCAGCGCCTGGAGAACCTGGGCCAGTTGGCCGGCGGGGTCGCACACGACTTCAACAACCTCATCGCGGTCATTCTCAACTATGTGACCTTCGCCTCCGAGGAACTCGCCGCCGGTACCGACGCGGACTGGGAGGCGCGGTGCGAATCGGCCCGCAGGGACCTCGGGCAGATCAAGCGGGCCGGCGAACGGGCCGCGAGCCTCACCCGCCAGTTGCTCGCCTTCGCCCGCCGGGAGGTCATCCAGCCGCAGGTCCTCGACCTCGACATCGTGATCACCGCCGTGGAGGAAATGCTCCGCCGGACCCTCGGCGAGCACGTCGAGCTGGTCTTCTCACTCGCTGGTGATCTGTGGCCTATCCTGGCCGACCCGGGCCAACTGGAGCAGGTGCTGGTCAACCTCGCGCTCAACGCCCGCGACGCCATGCCCGCCGGCGGCACGCTGACCGTCGATACCAGCAACATCACGGTGGACGCCGACACCGTCGCCGGGGGATCGAAGGCACGGCCGGGGCAGAACATCCGGCTGCGGGTCAGTGACACCGGAACCGGAATGCCCGCTGAGGTTATCGAGCACGCCTTCGAGCCGTTCTACACCACCAAGGAAGAGGGCGCCGGCACCGGGCTGGGCCTGGCCACCGTCTACGGGATCGTCACCCAGGTCGACGGTCACGTCCAGATCTACTCCGAACCCGGCACCGGCACCACCTTCACCATCACGTTCCCGGTCACCACGCAGGCAGCCGTTCCGGAGACAGCAGAGCTGCCCTATCAGCGGACACCCAGAGGAGAGACGGTCCTGGTCGTCGAGGACGAGCCAGCTTTGCGTGAGGTAACCAAACGGATCTTCACCCGCAATGGCTACCAGGTGATCACCGCCGCGGACGGCCCGGAAGCCCTGGACATCGCCCGCGACTACCCGGGCGAGATCCACCTGCTCGTCACCGACGTCGTCATGCCGCACATGCTCGGCAAGGAAGTCGCGGAGAAAATACTGGAGATCAAACCCGAAATTAGAGTGCTGTTCATGTCCGGCTATGCCCGGCCCGTGCTCGCCTCCCAGGGCCGGCTCGCACCGGGCGTGATCCTCGTAGAAAAGCCGTTCTCCGAGGCCGACCTGATGGCCAAAGCCGGGCAGGTGCTCAACGGCCACTTCCAGGATTTCAAGACCACCAGGGGCCGCCGACTAACCGGTACAAAAGAATATCCAATTCGCAGGGGCAATAGATTATGGACCAGGAGGGCCGCTGAGCCGGATGGAGCAACAAGCGCAGACGCCTTATCTTACCGCTATTTCTTTCAGGAGGGGCTTTCTCATGAGTGACAGCAAATCAGCGCGATTCGCCAGGGAAATACCCGGGCCCTAACTTGACGGAATCCCCATCCTGGTTAATGATGATTGTAGCTAGATCGGGGAATTAGCAGGCTTTTGTTCTGTTATGGGCGGTGCGGGAAATCCTTTTTTGGGGACCGTGTTCCGGCCGAATTTGGGGGGTGCGTCACCGTGGGCCAGCTTCAGGATATTGGCCGCTGGCGGGGATCGACCGGGGCAACGCTGCTGGCGGCGATCGTGGACTCATCGGACGATGCCATCGTGGGTAAGACCGTCGACGGGCTGATCACGAGCTGGAACACAGGCGCCGAGCGCATGTACGGGTACGCGGCGGACGAGGCTCTCGGCCAGCCGGTTTCGATCCTGTCGCCCGCTGACCGGTCCGACGAGACGAAGGAGATCCTGGCCAAGATCCGCAGAGGCGAGCGCGTCCTGCACCTCGAGACCGTGCGGAAGCGCAAGGACGGCACCACCTTGCCCGTGTCGGTGACGGTCTCACCCGTCCGGGACGAAGAGGGCCAGCTCATCGGGGTATCGTCCATCGCCAGGGACAACACCGAGCAGCACCGCAGCGTTGCGGAGCTTCGCCACCGGGCGGAGCAACTCGAGCGGGTCAACCGGAACCTGGAGGCGTTCTCCTATTCGGTGGCCCATGACCTGCGCGCCCCGCTGCGCGCGCTGGGCGGTTTCAGTTCGGCCCTGCTCGAAGACTACGGGGACACTCTCGGCGAGGTCGGCCGGGGCCACGCCGAGCGAATCCAGGCCGCCAGCGAACAGATGGCGGAGCTTATCGACGACCTGTTGAATCTTTCCCGCGTTTCGGGGGCCGAGCTTAACGCCGGAGCCGTCGATCTCGGCGCCGAGGTGGCCAGCATTTCCGAGGAACTCCAGCGCCAGGAACCGGGCCGCCGCGCCCGCTTCGTGATCCAGCACCCAGTCTGGGCCCGGGCGGACCGCCCGCTTATCCGCACCGTACTGCAAAACCTGCTCGGCAACGCGTGGAAATTCACCTCCGGCCGGGGTGAGGCGTTGATCGAGTTCGGGACGATCCCGGTCGAGGACGCTGGCATCTGCTGCTACGTGCGCGACAACGGCGCCGGCTTCGACTCCGCCTACGCGGACAAGCTGTTCAAGCCATTCCAGCGGCTGCATCCGAAGCGCGATTTCCCCGGCACGGGCGTTGGCCTGGCCAGCGTGCAGCGCATCGTGGAGCGCCACGGTGGCCGCACCTGGGCCGAGGGTGCGGTTGACCACGGTTCGACCTTCTACTTCACCCTGGACCAAAAGGAAACCTACTTCATCCTGGACCAGAAGAGGGCGGCATGAGTACCCGGCGCATTCTCCTAGTAGAGGACAACCCCGACGACGAGGCGCTGACCCTCCGGGCCCTCAAAAAGAGCAAGATCCTGAACGAAGTCACCGTGGCCCGCGATGGCGCCGAGGCCGTTGCGTGCCTTTTCGAGGGCGACCGGGCCGACACGGCGCGGCCCGCTCTGATCCTGCTCGACCTGAAGCTCCCCAAGATCGACGGGTTCGAAGTGCTCCGCCGCATCCGGGCCGACGAGCGGACCCGGCTCCTCCCCGTTGTCATCCTCACGTCCTCCGGGCAGGAAGAAGACATCCTCCAAGGTTACGTCGGCGGCGCCAACGCCTATGTGCGGAAGCCAGTGGCGTTCGCCGGCTTCGCCGAGGCGGTTCGTGCACTCGGCCTGTTCTGGCTGCTCGTTAACGAGCCGCCAGTCGACTCCCTCTCGCCACCGCCGGGCAGCGATGCGCCGACGCTGACGGCGACGCCCTGAGACCTGGGCGCTGTCGGAGAAGGGGGGCATCGATGGGTGGCGCGCAACGTGGCAACGAGCCGGGGAGTGCTGACCCGGATGGGACCGCAGGCCCACGGCAGGCAGGCACTCTGCGTGGGGACAGGACGGGTTCAGCGCGGCCGAGCGTGCTGCGCATCCTCATCCTGGAGGACAACCCTGATGATGCTGATCTTGAGCAGCGCCATCTGACCAGGGCGGGCCTCGCCTTTACCGCTGTCGTGGCGGACTCCAGGGCGTCATTTGTCCAGCAGCTCGCTGACTTCCGTCCCGAAGTGATCCTTTCTGATTTCTCTCTGCCGGGCTTCTCCGGCGAGGGTGCTCTGAAGATCGTGCAGGAGCAGTGTCCGCATATACCGTTCATTTTCCTGTCCGGTGCGCTCGGAGACGAAGAAGCAGTTGGGCTCATCAAGCAGGGGGCCACGGACTACGTCTTGAAGGACCGGCCCGCACGGCTGGCGTCGGTCATCCGCCGGGCCATGGCCGAGGCTGAGCAAAGGGCGCAGCGAGTTCAGCTGGAAGCTCAGCTTCACCGGTCGCAGCGCCAGGAAAGCATCGGCCGGCTAGCCGGCGGCGTGGCTCACAACTTCAACAACCTGGTCGGCATCATGCTCAACTACGCAGCATTCATAAGCGGCGAAGCGGCGGAGAAAGCGGAGAAAGCAGAGCCAGGCACTGACCGGGAGGCATGGGAAAGCGTCGGCCGGGATGCCGGGCAGATCGAACACGCCGGAAAACGGGTGACCCAGCTCGTCCGTCAGCTGCTCACGGCAGGCAGCCAAGAAGTCGCCCGCGTCGAACTCATCGACCTCAACCAGGTCGTGGGCGGCATCGAAGACCTGCTGCGGAGTACCATCGGCGGGCATATCGAGCTCGATATGTCTCTCGCCCCGCACCTGTGGCCAGTTACCGCTGACCCGGGCCAGGTCGAGCAAGTCCTCTTGAACCTCGCGATGAACGCCCGTGACGCCATGCCAAACGGTGGCACCTTTTCGATTGAAACGCATAACCTGACGATCGACCACGGCGAGGTAGGACGGCATCCAGGGCTCACTCCAGGGCCTTACGTGTGCCTGGGCGTCCGCGATAGCGGCGCCGGCATGGAGCCGGATATCCTCGAGCGCGCCTTCGAACCGTTCTTCACGACCAAGCCCCTGGTCGAGGGGGGCGGCCTCGGCCTCGCCGGGGTCTACGGCATCATCAACCAAGCTGGCGGAACGGTCGACATCTCCTCAGCGCCCCGCGTCGGCACGACCATCACCGCATGGCTGCCGGCCACCCTCGACGCGAGCACCAGCAAGCTGTTACTCCCGCTCCGCCCCGGTGCCCTCGGCGCGGCAGGCTAACGTTCTAATTGAGCGATGGGCCCTGATGAGAGCGCGCTGGACGGGCGTCCCCCCGCCGCAAGGGGCGCGGCGGCGCTGCCCGTGCCCGGCAGCCTGCCCCGCGCCATCCAGGTACGTGGCGCCCGGCACAACAACCTGCGGGACCTGGACGTGGACGTTCCGCTGTGGCGGACCGTCGCCGTCGTCGGCGTATCCGGATCCGGGAAGACCTCACTGGCCATCGGCACCCTCTACGCCGAGGGCATGCACCGCTTCCTGGAGGCCCTGAGCACCTACAGCCGCCGGCGGCTGACCCAGGCCCAGCGCCCGGCCGTGGACCGGATCGACCACCTGCCGCCCGCGCTGGCGCTCCGCCAGCGCCCGCCGGTGCCCGGTCCGCGCAGCACGGTCGGGACCATGACCGAGGTCCTCAACATCCTGCGCCTGATGATGTCGCGGCTGGGCTCGCACCTGTGCCCGAACGGCCACCGCGTCGAGCCATCGGTCGCGACGCAGGACATGGAGATCGTGTGCCCCGTGTGCGGCGCGCACTTCGAGGCTCCCAGCGCCGAGTCCTTCTCCTTCAACTCCTACGGCGCGTGCCCCGCCTGCAACGGCCTGGGGCTGCGGACCGAGGTCGACGTCGGCACCCTCGTCCCCGACCCGGGCAAGAGCATCGACGAAGGCGCGGTCCTGCCGTGGAACCTGGGCGCCCGGCGGCTCTACCGCTACGCCGCTGCGGAGCTCGGGGTGCGGACCGGCGTCCCGTACCGGTCGCTCACCCCGCGAGAGCGCGACATCGTGCTGCACGGCGAGCAGGCCCAGCGGCGGGTCGCCTTTCCCTCGGGGCGGTCGGGGCGGACGGTCCACCTCAACGTGAACTACGAGAACGCCATCTCCACGGTCGAACGGGCGCTGGGCAGCGACAACGAGCGTACCCGCGCCCAGGTGCGGCGTTTTCTGATCATCCGGACCTGCTCGGTCTGCCACGGAGCAAGGCTGCGCCCCGAGGCGCTGCGATCGCTGCTGGGCGGCCGGAACATCGCCGATATCAGCGCGCTCAGGCTGGACGAGCTCAGGTCGTTCGCGGCCGGCCTGCCCGGCGGGCTGCCGGACGAACTGGCTCCCCTCAGCGCAGGCCTGATCGGCGAGCTGACCAGCGGGCTCGCGCCGCTGCTGGACGTCGGGCTCGGCTATCTGCAGCTGGACCGGGCAGGCGCGACCCTGTCGGCGGGGGAGCGGCAGCGTATCGAGCTGACCTCCACGGTGCGCGCCAGCACGACCGGCATGCTCTACGTGCTCGACGAGCCGTCCGTGGGGCTGCACCCGAGCAATGTCGAGGGGCTGCGCCAGACGATCGCCGCCCTGGCCGCGAACGGCAATTCCGTCGTCGTCGTCGAGCACGAGCGGGACCTGATCACCGCCGCGGACTGGATCATCGAGCTCGGCCCGGCCGCCGGGACGCACGGCGGGACCATCATCGCCGAGGGCACCCCGGGGCAGCTGACCGCCGACCCGCGCTCCATCATCGGCCCGTTCCTGGCGGGCACGGCCACCGTGCAACGGGACCGCGCCGCGCCGCCCGACCCCGGCAGCCAGATCACGATCGAGGTCGGTGACCTGTACAACCTGCACGGGGTCACCGCCGCGTTCCCGCTGCACCGCCTCACCGCGCTGGCCGGGCCGTCCGGAGCCGGGAAGACCGCCCTGGTCCTGGACAGCCTGGTCCCCGCCGCACTGGCCCAGCTCAATGACCTGCCGCTGCCCCGCCATGTCCGCGCCCTCGAGCTGGGCGGCATCCACCAGGTCGTCCAGATCGACGCCTCACCCATCGGGCAGAACGCGCGATCAACGCCGGCGACCTACTCCGGGGCCTTCGACGCGATCCGCCGCCTGTACGCCGGCTCGCCTGCCGCCCGGCGCCGGAAGTGGAAGCCCGGTCACTTCTCCTTCAACACCCGCGAGGGCCAGTGCCCGACCTGCCGGGGCCTCGGCGGCATCGACCTCGACGTGCAGTACCTGCCCGATATCAACGTCGAGTGCCCGACCTGTCACGGCGCCCGGTTCAACGACGCGACCCTGGACGTCCGCGTCGACGGCTTCACCATCTCTGATGTTCTTGGCCTGACCGTGCACGGCGCACTGGGCCGGTTCGCGGAGCAGGCACCGATCGCCGCGGCGCTGCGGCCCGTCGACGAGGTGGGCCTGGGCTACCTGCGGCTGGGCGAGCCCACGCCGTCCCTGTCCGGTGGCGAGGCCCAGCGGCTGCGGATCGCATCCCGGCTGCGCAGCAGCCAGCGCGGCGTGCTGTATGTCTTCGACGAGCCCTCGACGGGGCTGCACCCGCTCGACGTGGGCACACTCGTCGGCGTCTTCGACCGGCTGCTCGACGCCGGGGCCACCATCATCGTCATCGACCATGATCTCGACCTGCTCGCCACGGCCGACTACCTCATCGACATGGGACCCGGGGGAGGGCCCGACGGGGGCCGTATCGTCGCCCAGGGCACGCCGCGGGACGTCGCGCGTGATCCGGGCAGTGTCACCGCGCCCTGGCTGGCCGCTCAGCTGGGCGGCCCGGCCGCGGGGGAGCGGGTCGCCGGCCCGGCCGAGGTTGTTCTACCGGCGGCGGAACGCGGCGCCGAGCGCTGACGTCCTCATCACGGCCGTCGTCCACATGTTGTCGGCGATGTTGACCGTGTCTCCAGGGGGGACGATCTCGTCCACGCGATCGAGCAGGTCGCTGGACAGGTCGATGCCGTCGGCGGCCAGGTAGGACTCGGGGTGCTCCATCGTGCGCGGGCCGACGATCGCGGAGGTGACCGCCGGGTGGCGGGTGACGAACGCGATCGCCATCTGGATGAGGGTCATCCCGGCCTCGCCGGCGAGCGCCCCGAGGGCGTCGGCGGCGTCAAGCTTTGCTGCGTTCGCCGGGGACGTAACGTCGTAGGCGCCGGGGAAACGGCGCTGCCGAGCCATCGAACCCGGCCCGGCGATCTCCTGGCCCTTCCGGTAGCGGCCCGTCAGCCAGCCGCCGGCCAGCGGGCTGTAGGTCAGGACACCCATCCCGTGCCGCAGGCAGGTCGGCAGCACGTCGTATTCGATGGCGCGGGTCAGGAGAGAGTAAGGGGGCTGCTCGGTGCGGAACCGCTCACGGCCCCGGCGCTCGGCGGTCCACTGCGCCTCGACGATCTCGGAGGCGGCGACCGTTGAAGCGCCAACCAGCCGGATCTTCCCGGCGTGGACCAGATCGGACAGGACACCCAGGGTCTCATCAACGTCGACGGCCGCATCGAGACGATGGACCTGATAGAGGTCGATCCAGTCGGTCCCCAGCCGGCGCAGCGAGCCCTCGACCGCCTGCGTGACCCATCGCCGCGACGTTCCGCGCTGGTTGGGGTCCTCGCCGAACGGCAGGCTGACCTTCGTAGCCAGTACGACGTTCTCGCGCCGTCCGCCGGTAAGGGCCTTGCCCACGATCTGCTCCGACTCCCCGCCGGAGTAGACATCGGCCGTGTCGATGAAATTGATCCCGGCGTCGAGGGCGCGGTGGATGATCTTGATCGAGTCGTCGTGATCAGGGTTGCCGAAAGCGCCGAACATCATCGCGCCCAGGCACAGCTGGCTGACGGAGACGCCGGTGCGTCCGAGAGGCCGGTAGTCCATGGAGAGCTCCTTGTGCGGCCGCGAGCAGATCGCGGCGGTGAGATAGAGTCCGCAGTGAAACGGAGAGCATGTCCGCTTCACTGTACCGGATAGCTTATCCACTTAGGTCTGACATGTCCCGACCGACCTCCCGACCGCCCGCGAGACGTGCCGACGCCGAGCGCAACCGCGACAAGATCCTCGCCGCCGGTCCGGCTGTTGAACGCGGACATAGTGACAGTGGTCGGCGCGGACTTAGCCTCGATCCACCGCGTGATTTCTGATGCTGGTCTTTTGGTTCGCCGGCCGCTGGTCATGATCTGCGGGACAGTGCCGCACTGATAATTTCCACGGGGATGCTTCCCGCCATTGGGCACCCGTCACCATCGGGCCAGTGATGCCCCCGACGGAGCAGAAAGGGGACAGCGTTAGTGACGGAGCTTTACGGGGTCGGCCGCTATGAACGCCACGGCCGCGGGCGGCCAGTGGTGATCTTGAGCAATCCTCAGGCCGACCCGGGCTGGTGGGCTCCGCCGTTCATCTCCGCCCTCATCGACGCCGGGTATGAGGCCATCCCCTTCATTCATACCGGGCCCTCCTACGCACCGGTCGACGTGGTCCGCGACGTCGCGACGTTCGTCGAGCACGCAGGCACCGAGCCAATCCGGCTCCTGGGCTGGTCCCAGGGAGCGGCCATCGCCCAGGAGGTGGCGCTGCTGCGGCCGGACCTCGTCGCGGGCGCGGCCCTGATCGCCTCCTACGGCCGGCAGAACACCATTGACCGGGTACTGCAGCAAGCCTGGCTTGCACTGAGTGCTGCTGGCGAGGAACTGGACCCTGTGCGGCTCGCGATGCTGCTCCTCACCAGCCACCCTCCGCAGCTGCTCGGCGACGACAGCTTCACCGGGCAGATGCTCGACGGGGCAAGGAAGTGGTCTGCCAAGTCGGCTGAGAACGTGGAACCACGCCAGCGCTCGGCCGAGTTCATCGCGGCCTACCAGGACCGGCTCGTCGCGTTGGGCGCCATCACCGTACCCTGCCTGGTGATGGGCTTTGCCGATGACGCAGACACCTTCGTGGCACCCGCTCGCGAGGTCGCTGAGGCGATCCCCGCCAGCCGGTACGTGGAGCTGCCCGACGCCGGCCACCTGACACCCGTGACCGATTCCCGCCGGGTGATCGAGCCTATCCTGCATTTCTTCCGCGAGCTGGACGGGCAGGACTGAGCTAACCCGGGCCGGTGTGATCTCCAGGAAGCCCGACTTCACGACCCGGTGGGAGAGGCCCTGACCTGGTAGGCAAACCGTTTGCACATCATGCAAGCGCCCTGGGCGGTCGCAGTCGGCGGAGGTTACGGTGGGGCGGGGGAGCCTTGTGCCCAGCACCCGGACGGGGGCAGCCGATGAACCCTGGAGGGCCGCCTGCCGTCACCGGCGGCTGCCGGCGTGATGTGGGGGCGATCGTCCGCACCGCACGTCAGGCCCAGGGCCTGACGCTGGCCTGCCTTGGCGAGCGCACCGGGTACTCCGCCGCGCAAGTCTCCCGGTACGAACGCGGCATCGCCCCGCTCACCGACGTCGTGGTACTGCGCCGGTTCGCCGCAGCGCTGGCGATCCCGCCACACCTTTTCGGCTTGGCACCGCAACCTGCTGAGGTCAGGCGACACGGGACCCCGAACGGCGCGACCAGCCGCCCACCTCGATCTCCCGCGCCTACTGTTACCGGTGGGCGATGGGAGGACGGTGAGGACCCGCTGCGGCGTCGTCAGCTCCTGGCGAATCTCGCGGTAACGGCCGCGGCCGTTACCGCCGCACCGCTTACTGGCTTCCATGCGGCGGTGGCCGAGGCCCGCTTCTACACCCTGGCGACCCGGATGCTCATCAAACTCGACGACCAGCAACTCGGCTGGATGGCCGCAGACCGGGCCCGCGTCCTCGCCTCCACCGGCGACCAGCCGCTGGCCGCCGCCGAGGCAGCCAGGAACCTGGCCGTCCTGGCCCGCAAAGCCGGCAGGTACTCCCAGGCCATGACGATCGCGCTACAGGCCGCCGACCATCCCGGCCTGAAGGGTGACGATCCTAAGCGCAGAGCCGAACGCGGGCTGCTGCTCCAGTCCGCCGCTTACACGGCTGCACGCGGCGGGGACCGGACCAGGATGCGCGAGCTCACCGGCCACGCCGCCGCTCTCGCTGCAGGTCTTGACGGCCGGACACTGCTGCGCGATCACGGCGGCGGGTTCAGCCCCGCCACCGTGGCACTCCACATGATCTCAGCCGAATACTCCCTCGGCGAAGCTGGAGCGGCTATCAACGCGGCACGCCGCATCCCGCCCGCGAGCTTGCCCACCACCGAACGCCGCACCCGCTACTACACCGACCTCGCCCGCGCGTACGGCCAGGCGGGACGGCGCAGCGAATGCCTGCGTGCCCTCCTGCTGGCCGAGCGCCACGCGCCTGAAGAGACCCACGCCCGCCCCGCGATCCGCGACCTGATCTCAGGGCTGCTGGTCTCCGGACGGACCAGTCCCAAGCTGCGCGGCCTCGCCCTCCGCTGCGGCCTTGAGTAACGATCTGAGCACTGCATCCGCCGGCAGCATTCAGACCTGGGCCCGCGCAGCGACCGCTGGCCTGGGTCCCCTTATCTGCTATCCCTGCCCAGCGCACTGTGCCCCGGTGTCAGGCACTGTGCCCCGGTGTCAGACCAGCAGGCCGCCTTGCTGGGCTGCCACCACCATCTGCCCGAGCTTGCCCGCCCAGCACCCGTCCGGCCCGCGTGGCCTCGTAACAGCTGGAAAGCGGCGGGCCGGGGTAGGCACGGCGCACGACGAAGCCCAGCTTGATCAGTTCGCGAAGCCTGTCGGTGAGGCTCGTTGCGCTGATGTCCGAAACGGCCCGCTGCAGTTCACTGAACCGCGCGGGCCGCCAGACGCACTGACATCAACTCCGCGCGGGCCACTGACAAGAATGCCGCGTTTCCACTGACAGCTAGTCCGCGCTCAACAGATCTCGCGACGCGCCGGTGCCGGCAGGGCGACTCTCGGTTCTACTTAACATAATGCACATTATCGGCGCTTTACGAGAGGGGTTCCCAGCGTTCGTCAGTCTCCAAATGTCAGTCTCCAAATGTCCCGTGACAGCGAACATGTCGTTTGACAGCCATCGTGTCGGTTTCCATGTCGCCGTGACAGACATCATGTCGTCTGGGCTGAGCTGACCGCGCCGGGCCAGCCGTAGCGCCAATCGGCTCTGGAGTCACATCGGTCACTCGTATCTATGATCGATCAGATCATTCTTGGAGGACGTGACGGAGGAGCCGGCACGAGTGCTGAGACCCGGGCACCGGATTGCGCTCGGCACTGACGTTCACACGGTCATCCAGCTCAGTCGAATCAGAGGCTGTCTGGACCGTCGCCCAGATCCAGGAACTCTTCGACGAATGGGTGATCGCGGCCTTTTCCCGGCCGTTTCAAGATCAACATATGCCTTGACCTGTTGTTTCACGTCGCGAGCATGTCCGTGACGTGATGGTGCCCGGGCTGGTCGTTCAACCCCTACGCCTGGCACCCTGCGTCCGGACCGGCTTAGCTTGTCGAGATGAGCGAGTCCCCCGATCTCCGTGAGTATGTCGAGCCAGATCCGGTCCGGATAACCGAACGACTGATGGCCTGTGCCAGGCGCTGGGAACTCCAGACGGGCGATGCGCTGGCCGGAGGGTTTCGGTCTCACGTCTTCGCCGCCGTGCGACCGGACGGGATGGAAGTGGTGGTCAAGCTGGTCGATGTGCCAGCTGAGGCTGAAGCCGAGGTGGCAGCGCTCAGGGTCTGGGCTGCCTCAGGAGCGGCTGTGGTACTGATCGGCTTCGATCGTGACAACCAGGCGCTCCTCTTGGAGCACATCCGCCCTGGTTCTCCTCTCCCGCCCGCAGACGAGACAGCGGCGGTCGGCGTGGCAGCTGAACTGCTCCCTCGCCTCCACGCAGTCCAGATCGACTTCGGGTTTCCGACCCTGGACCAGGTATATCTAGCCTTTGAGGCCCGAGCCCGGGCCGGCTGCTCCTACTTCCGCCAAAGCCGGGCCGAGCCAGAAGGGGGAGAGGCTGGCCTCAGCCGGCTGGGAGCCGCTCGTCGGTTGGCGCTCAAGCTGGCCGATTCGGCGTCGCACCCGGTTCTGCTCCATGGCGACTTTGTCGACAAGAACCTGCTCTGGGACGGAAGCCGTCACTTGGCCATCGACCCGATCCCAGCTATCGGCGATCCCTGTTCCGATATCGGCTTTTTTTCGGCCGGCCACCCGCCGGTTTCCGGGATCCTCGCCAGGGCCGACGCGATTGCCAGCCGGATGGGTCATGACCCACTCCGGGCGCAGCGTTGGGCTGTCATCTGGACCGTCCTTCAGGCAACCCAGGGGTGGCGATCGGACCAGGCTGAGCTGGAGGAGCTGACGTCGGGCGCCACGTTCGATGAACTTCTCGAGGGCGGAGGATGACGCCTCTGGACGCGGCTGGTATCTCCAAAGAGTCCCGTCATTCAGCTGAATCACTCCGGCAGTGCCACGGCGGTTCCTGCCTGCGGGGCTTGATGCTGCGGGTCCGCGGCCGGGCCTGGTTGCTGTCGATTCTGTGGGTGGGCCTTGGAGCTGCCGAAAGCGGTTACGTCTTTCTCGTGTCCACGCAGCCGCCCGCTTTCCCCGACAATTTTCAGGTTGCTACCTGGGTTGGAGAGCCCGGTTTGATCACTGGCGCGGGCGAGCTGGCCGGGGTGGCCTGGCTGGTGCTGACTATTCCGGTGCTGGTGGCCGGGTTGATTCGGCTCCGTGGCTGGAGGCCGGGCCAGGGGCTCCGGGCAGCCGCATGGGCCGGTGCGTGGGCTGCTGGCTTTGCGCTCATGGTCACGGTCGAGGTGTGGCAGGCCCCCGCGACCTGTGGCGAATACGGGTGCCCCCCCATTGACCATGCCGTCGTGAGCTGGATCGAGCTGCCCATCTGTGCCGCGTTCCTGGCACTCGGAGCCGCGATGACCCGGATACTGGCGGTGCCAGCCCACGGCTGGGATGTGCCCGATACCACAGGACGCTCCTACGCAGGACAGCCGGGACAGTCGGGTTAGCTGCCGGCGAGCGAGGGCCAGTGGTCTACCGCCCACTCCGGCCAGCCCGGCCACCCCGCCGGCGGGCCGGGGATTTCGCCGCCGTCGAGCTCGGCGGCGTCAGGCACCTGGAACTGCTCCCGCCATTGGTTTACGTCGGCTTCGCTCATTGGAAACGTCTGGTGCGGTGTCGTCGCCTGGCGGTGCGTGATGCGGGCGAGCTGGACGTCCTTGTCCACGGCCAGGTAGACCACCTGGCAGGATGCCCCGGCTGATCGTGCCAGCCAGCGCAGTGCCGACCGTTCATCGCGGCCCCAGAGCCCGTAGTCGAGCACGACGCTGGTCTCCAGCCGCAGTACCTGCAGGGCAACCGCGATGAGCCGCCCTTCCAGCACGAAGCGCTTGCCGTCGGCCATCGGATCGCCGAACAGCGGGATCATCCACTCGTCCGGGGTGAGCCGCAGTGCCCGGTTCGCCGTGGCGAGCTCTTTGGCCCGGGTGGTCTTCCCGGCCCCGGGGAGCCCGGCTATCAGGACCAAAGTGGCGGCGCGCGGGTCCTGCGTCACGACGGAGCGGGACCGCATCTCGGCGGGTGTTGGCGGTGACTGGTGAGGCTGGCCGCGCTGGCCGTTCGTGACAGTGGGTACGGTCGCGGACGGGCACGGGAAAGGTTCCTCGTACTGTGAATCGAAACGCTGCGACTGAGACATGGCTCCCCTGATCAGGCAGGACGACCCGGCAGCGCAGAAAATATCCGAGTGGCTGCCGCCGCCGTCCGGAACTCCTGACCAGGGCCTAGGCAAATGCGCCTCTACGATCACGAATCATGGAACGCGCGGTCCCCCGCTCAACAGGCAAACACCGACCAGCAGATATCGTTCCGCAACCGCTGGTCGTCCAGTACTAGCTCGCGAATCGTCTCCGGGAGCTGGTCACGCTGCCACTGGCACTCGAGTCGTCCCGCGGCCTCACCCTCGCCTTCCGGCGCCGCAGCACGTGTGGCCTTGATCGCATAGGCGGCCGCACCGAGCTCGTGCGCGGCGACGTGTGCGACGGCCCCGGCCTGGCCAGCAGCGTACGCGGCATGCCGTGCTGCCCCGCGCAGGTCTCTGGCCGCGCCCATTGCATGGCCGCCTGCCGCACGAGCCTGGGTCATCTTGACCTCGCCACGCACCCAGGCGCGCGCACGCTCGATCGCCTGACGCGGTCGTGGGTCCTCAGGCTGAGCCGACTCGAAGAGGTCAAGGACGTGTTCCGCGCACGATGCCGCCCAAAGAGCGAGGAGATGGTGATCCGAATCAGTGAGGGTCCCACCGCGGCGGATCGTCACGAAGCGAGGGTCCCGGACCTTCGGCAGGATCACGGTTGGTAGTCCTTCTGCTTGCATCCCGCCCAACATCCTAGGGTGCGCGCGGCCGGCGTCCTGCTGGAGGCGGCCCGACTCAGGGATGTCTCGGACTGGCTCGGTACGTACCGCGAGTAGTGCAGCAGGACTTGCCTTTCCTGTCCTCCAGGACCACTCCCCCGTGCTGAGGGCATTTCTCGACTCCGCCGGCACCGTATGGCCTCGCCTGCAGGACGCGCCGCAGCAGCACCGCGGCGGCGGAGCGGTAGCTTGCGTCTATGCCCACTGAATGGCCCACGCTTCCCTACGACGCCTGGGGTGCCACGTGCGACACCCTTCACGCCCACACGCAAGTTCTGGGCAAGCTGGCCGCGGCGCTGGCTCCGCCCGAACCCCAGCTGCAGCACACCGCGCTGCGCCTGACCGCACGCGGCTGGGAGACGCTTCCACTGCCGGCACCGGACGGCTCTGGTGCGCTGGCCGTCGCATTGGACCTGCGGACCCACGAAGCCGTCGCGGAGCACAGCGACGGGCGAGCGGAACGCGTCGCGCTCACGCCGAACCGGCCGGTAAGGGAGGTGACACGCGACGTGCTGGCGGCGGTCCGCGGACTCGGGGGCCCGGTGGAGATAAATCCCCGGCCGCAGGAAACGCCGTGGACTACCCCGCTGGACGAAGACGATGAGCACGCCACCTACGACCCCGCCCATGTCACCGCTTATTTCGCGGCGGCGACCCGCGCGGCGCTGGTCCTGTCCGCGCTGCGCGCCCCGTACCGCGGGCGCTCGACACCCGTCAACGCATGGTGGGGCTCGTTCGACCTGGCGGTGAGCCTGTTCTCCGGCCGGCCGGCCGTGCCCTCGTCCAACGGCTTCATCATGCGTAACTCGGGGGACGCCCAGCAGATCGAAGTCGGGTGGTGGCCCGGCGATCGACGCTACCCGCGGGCAGCGTTCTTCGCGTACGCGTATCCCGCGCCAGAGGGATTCGCGACGGCGACGCTGTCACCGGCGGCCGCCCGCTGGGACGCCGGGCTGGGTGAATACGTGCTCGACTGGGACGACGCTCGTGCCAGCCCGGATCCGCACCGTGCCGCGCTCGATTTCGGCCGGTCAGCGGTCCGGCATGCGTGCGCGGTCTGTGGCTGGGATCCGGCGCTGTCGGCCAGTGCGGAGGGAGTTCCCCCGCCGATCGCCTGAGCAGGCCGGTTTCAACGTCCTCGGGCTGGATTCAAGAACGTGACGGGCCTGACGCGTGGAGGGCGCCGGGACGAAGCGGGGTGCCGAGCACTTGGCTGACGAGTGTGCGGTGGGCAGCGTGGAGGGTGCGGACGGCCGCTGGCGTGAGGCCGGGCCTGACGGGCTCGCGGCCGCCTCGGGGCCGTCCGGGCTTGGTCGGGATCCACAAGTAGCCAGGATCGCTGCCCTCGAGTTCGGCGATGATCGCCGCCCGGGCACCGAGCCAGCGCGTGAGGATCTGCACGGTCGGGCCGCCGAGCGGGCAAGAGCCGTCGGCGAGTTCGACGCGTGCCTCGCCTTCCAGATGCAAGGCTCTGACGTTGAGGCGGGCGAGCTCGGGGACAGACCGGTCGGTGTCGGCGACGAGCGCGGCCAGGGCGGCGGTGCGCAGGCATGTCGCGGCGTTGGCGTGGACGGGCCTACGTACAGCCAGGTCGTGGAGAAGCCGCTCGGTATCGGCGGGGGTTAGGCGGTAGCCGCGGGTGGGCTGCTGGCTGTCACGGCGGTCCGGCAGGCAGAGGAATTCGGCGAAGGAGTTGTAGGAGTCGATGCGCACCCGCATCGAGTTGGGGTAGGCGGCGGCAGCGCGGCCGCGGAGGGTGTTGCGGGTGCGGGTCTTGCCGACGGCCGCATCGGAGAGCCATGCTTCGGCACGCGCAGGGTCCAAGAGCTCGGCCACCGTGATCTCGATAGCACCGGCGGCCTGCTGAGCATGGTGCAGGTACTCGTCGAGGAAGTGCCTGCGGATCCGCCGGGTGGCGGCGGCGAACTGCCGGTCGGCCAGATGACAGATGAAGTCGTCAAGGGCGTCGCGGGCCGGCGTGCGGGCCTCCGGAGCTGGCATAGGCCTGAACAATATCTGCTCTGTGGTGATAACAGCAAGATGCGTCGCACTACCCAGAGCACCCCGGGCCCCAACTGCGTCATAGGGTCCGGGTCGAACCGGTCCGGATCGTTTCGGACCTGGCCGGTCCGAGCCGGACCTTCTGCTCAGCAGCGAGCCGGGCGCTGAAATTGATCTTGTGCGCTTCTTGCTGTTATCAGCTTTCCTGCCCGACACGACGGGAGGAGACGTCTGGATGCCTTCAGCCGTTACCCGGCTTCCCGCGCTGCCGCACGCGCCTGCTCCAGCTGATCGGCGGTGATCGGACCGGTTCCCGGCAGGCCTGCGGCTATCCAGGCCTCCTGCGCACGCGCCACGTCGCCGCCCGCCTCTTGCAGCACCATCTTCTTCGCCGTGGTGTTGGGTACGGCTGCGTCAACGCCGAGGTCCATCAGGTGGGCCAGCATCCGGACTGACTGGTTCCGCTGCCCCGTCTTCTGCTCGTTGTAGCGGTAGACCAGCACCCACCGTCCTTCCAGGGAACGGGCCCGCTCGATCAGCGCCCGTCCGCGGTCGGTCTCCGCGTGCTCGGTGCGGATCGGCTCGCTCTCGCCAGACGGCAGGCGCAATGTGACCAGCCCGCGACGGCTCGATTCCTCGATCTCGACCTTCTCCAGGAACGCGATGAAGGTCCGTGCTGACTCCAGCCGCTCGATGTCCTGCCTGGCCTGCTGGGCCGTCAGGTACAGGTCCAGGGTCAGGCCGTGCACCCGGCGGCCCCACGCCGCCTCCTCGCCAGGAGGACACGGCCCCGCAGCCTGGGCGGCCGCGATGACAAGGCTGTAGTGGCTGGTGTCCACGCCGCCCATTATCGCCCGCCGGGCTTGCGTTCGGCCGGCTGACGCGGTGGCTCGCCCCGGCCCTTCCGGCGCCTTTCTTCTGTCGATATAAGATTCGGTGTCACGCGGCGGCCCCATCGGCACGCTCGGGCTGCGTGTCCCGGCCGCCAGCAGCGGCCACCGAAGCTGGAGGTCCAGTCCGTGCCCGATCAGGCGCCAGACCAGCAGGCCCGCGAGTTCGCAGCGGCGTTCCGCGGTTTCCTGGACTGGGTCCATTCGGCTGCGGCCGGCGCCGGTGAAGGCGATGAGGTTTCGGCGCTGGTGCGCGATTTCCTGGAGCCTGGTGGCGCGGACCATTCCGTGGTGACGCGTGAGCTGCCCCCGTTCGAGCACGTCAACCTGCAGACTGCCGTGGACGCGTGGTCAGCGCGGGCAGGACGCACGGTCGAGGTTCGCGGCGTCGCCCTGCCGCCGCACTACGGGGGCCTGACGCTGCAGCAGCTGGTCGGAGGTGAGGCGCTGCCACCGCTGCGGCTGACGGCACCGGCACTGGCCGACCTGCCAAACGGGCCAGGGACGACCCTGGGGTGCTTGCGCCTGGCCCTCCTGCTGGTCACTGATCAGGACGGCCGTTATGTCGTGATGATCCAGGCCCCGAACGAGAATGAGCCAAGCCTGCAGGTTGAGGTGGCCGGACTGCCGGTCGAGCTGGCCCAGCGCCTGCTCGCCGAGCTGGACCGGCTGCGCGGCGAACTTAACGTCTACCGCGGCCACCTGCTCGAGGTGTCGCTGGATCCGATGGGGGGTGTCAGGCTCACCTTCGCCGGCCCGCCCAGCATCGGGCGCGATGATGTCGTGCTGCCCGCGACCGTGCTGGCGCGGGTCGAGCGGCATGCCCTCGGGGTAGCCGACCACCGGGAGGCGCTGCTGGCCGTCGGACAGCACCTCAAGCGCGGCCTGCTGCTGTACGGCCCGCCCGGAACCGGTAAAACGCACACCACGCGCTACCTGCTGGGCCAGATGAGCGGCTACACGCGCCTGGTCCTTACCGGCCGCTCCCTGGTCGCCGTGGGCGCGGTCACCGATCTGGCTCGCGCCCTGCTGCCGGCCGTCGTCGTGCTCGAGGACGTTGACCTGGTCGCCGAGGAGCGCTCGCTCGGCCCGGCGTCAAGCCCGGTCCTGTTTGACCTGCTCGACGCCATGGACGGGGCAGCCCCGGACGCCGACCTGCTGTTCCTGCTGACCACCAACCGCGCCGACCTGCTGGAGCCCGCCCTGGCCGCGCGGCCGGGGCGGGTTGACGTCGCAGTCGAGATCGCCCTGCCGGACGCCCCGGCCCGGGAACGTCTGCTGACGCTCTACGGCCAGAACGTGCCCATGGCGCTGACAGACGAGGATGTGGACCTCGCCGTCGAGCGCACCGAGGGCACCACGGCGTCTTTCCTCAAGGAGCTGATCCGGCGCAGCGTGCTGGAGTCACTGCACGAAGACCCGGTCCTCAGCGCCGTCACCGGAGCTCAGCTGGCCCGTGCGCTCGACGACCTGCTCGACGCGGCGCAGGCGGTGACTCGCACCCTGCTCGGGGTGGGCGTCGACCCTGCCGACCTGCCGGTCGGCGGCGCACTGTCACCGGGCCCGGGCCGTGGTGCCTGGATGGGCTTCAGCCGCCGGAGAATGCCGCGGCACTTCGGCCAGTACGGCGGCTGAGCCCCACGACGCACGATGGTGGACCGGATACGCGTTCCCGGGCCGCCCGTGACCAGCCCAGGTGCAGCGTCAGGGATCCTCCGCTAACGTTGCACGTACTAGCGGAGGATCCGGCTGTGCCGGGGTGCGGCAGATGTGGGTCAGGTGACGCCGAACGGCATGCACATGTTCATGATCGCCGTCTGACAGCCGTAACCTCAGGGGGAAACGGGGCCGTGGTGAGCGACGAGGTGCCCGGGAATGCTGGCGGGTTCCTATCGGAGGTGGTGACCGGCTTCGGGGCGGGCTCGCAGATCGCCGGGTACCGGCTGGAGGAGCAGGTCGGCCGGGGCGGGATGGCCGTGGTGTTCCGGGCCCGTGATGAGCGGCTGGGGCGGCTGGTGGCGCTGAAGATCCTGGCGCCTG
>JAWWPY010000570.1:0-4774 GCA_033854735.1 Streptosporangiaceae bacterium
GGTGACCGCATGTTCTTCTTCACCACCACCGGCTGGATGATGTGGAACTTCCTGGTCAGCTCCCTGCTGCTGGGAATCTGCCCCGTGCTATTCGACGGCAGCCCGGCCCATCCGCAGCCGGACGTGCTGTGGCAGATCGCCCAGGCGGCCGGGGTGAGCTTCTTCGGGGCCAGCCCGGCCTACGTGGACCTGATGAAGCGGGCTGGCATCGTGCCGGGCAAGACGTTCGACCTATCCGGTCTGCGCTCGGTGATGCTCGCTGGGTCGCCGGTATCCGCGGCCTGCGGCGCCTGGTTCTACCGCAACGTGTCCACCGGCCTGTGGCTGTGCAGCGGCAGCGGCGGCACGGACATCTGCTCCGGTTTCGTGGGCGGTGTGGCCACCCAGCCGGTCTACGCCGGCGAGATCCAGGGCCGTCATCTCGGCGTGGCCGCCTACGCCTTCAACGAGGACGGCCAGCCGGTGGTGGATGACGTAGGTGAGATGGTCATCACCCAGCCGATGCCGTCGATGCCGGTGGGCTTCTGGGGCGACCACGACGGCAGCCGCTACCGGGATTCCTACTTCGCGGACTTCCCCGGCGTCTGGCGGCAGGGTGATTTCTTCCGGGTCAATGCGCGGGGCGGCTGCTTCGTGCTCGGCCGCTCGGACGCGACGCTGAACCGGCACGGGGTGCGGATCGGCACCGCCGAAATCTACGCGGTGCTCGCCTCGGTGCCGGAGATCGACGACGCCCTCATCGTCAACCTCGACCTGCCCGGCGGAGGGTTCTTCATGCCGCTGTTCGTTACCCTGGCCGGCGGCCGGGTGCTGGACGACGCACTCCGGGATGCGATCCGCGGCCGGCTGCGCCAGGAGTACACGCCACGGCACGTGCCGGACCGGATCATCCAGGTCGGGCAGATCCCGGCCACGCTGACCGGCAAGAAGATGGAGGTCCCGGTGCGCCGGATCCTGCTCGGCATGCCGCCGGGCGCCGCCGCCAACGTCAACGCGATGGCCAACCCGGGCGCGCTGGACGATTTCGTCAGCTATGCCCGGACCCAGCAGGACTACCCGCTGAGCAGCCCGCCGGCCGGGCAGGAGGACGGTCATGGCTGACCCGGCCGGGCCTGGCTGGCGGAAAGTACTGCCCGCCACGGCGCTTTCCGGCCCCGAACTGCCGGGCAGCCGTTGCCGGCCGTCTGCGTATTTGTGCGTCCGCACAATTCCTAACACCGCAATCTTGGGGCGCAGCCACAAGGCAGTTAATTCCCGTCCAGGGCGCGCGGACGGGCCTTGTGCCGGTATCGGCTGAACTCTAATATCGGCTCACCCTGCCTGGCCGGGCGGGTTTAACGCGGTCACCACCAGGAGGTGGGGACAGATGAGATTGTACAGACGCGCACCAGAGCCCCGGGCAACCGTCGCACTCGCCGCTGCAATAGGACTGGGCGTGCTGGCCGGATGCGGCAGCAATACTCCCTCCGCAGGTACATCGCCGTCGCCCACCGCCGCGGCGAGCACCGGTGTTGCGGCGGTAAGCACATCGCAGTGCGGCAGCAAGCCGGGAGTGAAGGCGACCGGCACGCCTATCCCGCTGGGCGGTATTGTCACCAACCAGCCCGGAACCTCGTTCACTGACATCGCTAACATGGCAAACGCCTACTTCACCTGCGTGAATGACAACGGCGGTGTCAACGGCCACCCAATAAAGTATTACATTGAGAGCGAGCAAACTAATCCAGGCCAGATAGGAGCCGAGGCCAAACAGCTCGTCCAGACAGACCATGTGGTCGGGATTGTCGGCAATACCAGCATTATCGAATGCTCTATCGATCACAGTTACTGGCAGAAACTCGGCTTCTTCGTCGTGGACTCCGGGATCGCGCCCGAGTGCTGGTCCACCCCGAACAGCGCCGCGGTCAACATGGGACCGCGCTACAGCTCCGACGGGGCGGTTCAGTACGCGCTCGCGCAGCACGTCTCCAAGGTCGTGTTCGACCAGTCGAACGTGCCTGGCACCGGGTATATCGCGGCCGGCCCGGCAGCACTCGCGGCCGCCGCGCACACGCCGATCGTGCAGCTCACCGAGAACGTGCCGATCACCGACGCTAACTCGGTGGCGATCAAGGAGGTCGACGACGCGGGGCCGAACGGCGCCGTGGTGCTCAACTTCACCCCGCCGGAGGCACTGGTGATCCTGCAGGCCGCGCAGAAACTCGGCCTGGAGAACCGGGTCAAGCTGTGGGGCTGCTCGACGCCGTGCAACACCGACTTCCTCGCCAAGGCGCTCGGCCCGAAGTGGAACCACAAGCTGTTCGTCAACGCCGAGCTGACCCCGGCTCTGACCAGCTCGCCGACGATGAACCTCTACCAGGCCGTCCTGGCCCAGTACGGCAAGGCCGTCTCCGGCGGCATAGGAAGCTTCAGCCAGATGGGCTTCGTCGAGGCGCGGATCCTCGTGCACGCGCTGGAGACGGTGCCCGGCGCGTACACGGTGGCCAGCGTCAACGCCGCGATCAAGGCGGTGAAGAACTTCAACACCGGGATGCTGTGCCAGCCCTGGACCTATGGCAGCTACCCGATGCACATTCCCAACAACGAGGACTACACCACCACGCCGGACAACGGCCACATGGTGCTGGCCCAGGGCTGCACGCAGATCTCCTCCGTCGACCCGCAGATCGCGGCGTACCGCAAGGTCGCGGGGTGAGGCATGAGGTGCGTGGCGGCAACCGGAGCAGCCGCAGAGCGCCCGTGGTAGGCCGGTAATGCCGAGCTGGCCGGACTTTCAGCCGTTCATCGTGAGCGGGCTCGCCCTGGGCGGGGTGTATGCCCTCTCCGGGGTGGGGACCGTGGTGCTCTACCAGGCCACCGGCGTGCTGTACCTGGCGTTCGGTGCGGTCGGCGCCATGGGCGCCCTGATCGCGTGGTCGCTGACCAACGCGGGTGCGCCCGACTGGGTTGCCTGGCTGGTGTGCGTGGCGTTCGGCGGGGTGGTGACGCTCGGCTACGGGATGCTGTTCGGGCCGCCGCTGGCCAGGCGGAGCCCGCTGGTCAAGGCGGTGGCCACGCTCGGGCTGACGCTGGTCCTGTTCGGGGTGATGGATCTGCTGTGGACGGCTAACGGTGGCCAGTCCCGGGCGATCACGCTGCCGACCGACAACGGCGGCTTCACGGTCGGCCAGGTCCAGGTGACCTGGACGCAGGTGATCGGGCTGGGCGCCGGTGTTGCCCTCGTGGTGGTGACCGGCGCGTTCCTGCGCTATACGAAGCTCGGGACGGCGATGCGGGCGATGGCCAACGACCGTGAGATCACCGCGACGCTGGGGGTGCCGGTGCGGCGGGTAGAGGCGGCGGCCTGGCTCGGCTGCGGCGTGATCGCCGGCGTGGCCGGGCTGCTGCTCGCTGACCTGGTGGCGCTGGACGCAACGACGCTCACCTTCCTGGTCATCTCGTCGCTCGCGGCGGCACTGATCGCCCGCCTGCGCTCGGTCACGCTCACGTTCGTCGCCGCGATCGCGATCGGCCTCGTCCACGACCTGGTGACACCCATCCAGTCGCTCAGCAATTACCGCGACATGACCCCGTTCGTGCTGGCGGCCGTGGCCCTGCTGGTGCTCTCCCGGCATCGGGTGATCTCACTTTCCCCCGAGGAGGGCTAGGCATGCCTGGAACGGTTCCGGGAGGCACGCCCTGATGCTGGATACGGCGAGCAGCGCCGCCGCCGCACGGCAGCACCCGCCGCTGCGCAAGCCCGGCCCCCGGACCCTGGTGCGCGCCGCCGTGATCGCCGCGCTCCTGCTCTTTGCGCTGCTCGCCCTGCCGCAGCTGCTGAGTCTGTACTACATCGACACGATGACGCAGGTGGCCGTGTACTGCGTGGTCGCGCTCGGGCTCGGGGTGCTGGTCGGCCGGGTCGGCCGGGTCTCGCTCGGCCAGGCCGCGGTGCGCGCAATCGGCGCCTGGGTGGCCGCCCGGCTGCTGTTCGCCACGGCGCAGCCTTATCCACTGGTACTGCTGGAGGCTGGCCTGGTCACGATGGCGGCGGGCACGCTGATCGGGCTCCCGGCCCTGCGGCTGCGCGGGCTCTACCTGGCCCTGATCACGCTGATGCTGGCGGGCGCGATCACGGTCGTGCTGGCCACGACGAACTTTCCCAACGGCGGCCATGGCTTCCTCGGCTACAACGGCGCCGCGGTACACATCCCGGCGATCCGCCGTCCCAGCATCGCGGCGAGCGACCCCGCGTATTTCCGCTACTCGGTGGTGGTCGCCGCGCTGATGTTCCTGCTGGTGTTCGCGCATATCCGGACGCGACCCGGCCGGGCGTGGGCGGCGATCCGGCAGAGCGAGCCAGCGGCGCTGGCGGCCGGGATCAACACCACGCTCTACAAGCTGTGGGCGTTCGCCCTGGCCTCCTTCGTCACTGGCGTCGCGGGCGGCGTGCTGGCGGGGGCCGTGCACTACCTGTACTCGATCGACTTCCCGGCCCAGGATTCGATCACGCTGCTGGCCGTGGTGCTGATGGGCGGGGCCTACAGCCTGTGGGGCGCGGTGGTGGCCGGGCTGCTCTACCAGTTCCTGCCGTCCCTGCTGAACAACTGGGGCGTCTCGGCCGACTGGCTGACCATCCTGTTCGGCGTCGGGGTGCTGCAGGTGCTGACCACGGCCCCGGCCGGCCTGGCCGACCAGGTCCCCAGGGACCTGGCCCGCCTCGGCCGCCGCCTGCGGGGCAAGCGGGTCACGCCGGCCCAGGAACAGACGTCATGATCGAAGTCGACGGCCTGAC
>JAWWPY010000571.1:0-3275 GCA_033854735.1 Streptosporangiaceae bacterium
CGTGCCGCAGTCCACGCTGGACGGCGACGTGAGCACGCTCAAGGGGATGCGGCTGCTCGATCCCGACGTGGTGTCGCAGACCTTCCAGCAGTTGCAGCAGGTCAAGAGCTACTACCAGTTCCCGTCCAACCTGGCGATGGACCGCTACCCGCTGTCCGCGACCGACACGCTGCCGCAGGACACAGTGGTGGCGGTGCGCGGGATGGGCGGGCCGCCGCCCGGCCAGGGCAACTGGATCAACACCCATCTGGTGTACACGCACGGCTTCGGGGTGGTCGCCGCCACGGCCAACACGGTGCAGAGCAACGGCAACCCCTCGTTCGTGGAAAGCGATATCCCGCCGCGCGGGGCCCTGGGCCTCAGCCAGCCCCGGGTGTACTTCGGCGAGGGGCAGAACGCGTACGCGATCGTCGGGGGTCCGCCCGGCGGCCGCAAACAGGAACTGGACTACCCGTCCGCCGCGGCCGGCGGCCAGCAGAACAACACGTATCAGGGCGGTGGCGGCGTAGACGTGGGCTCGCCGCTGAACCGGCTGCTGTACACGATCAAGTTCCGCGAGCTGAACATCCTGCTGTCCGGGGCCATTAACAGCCACTCGAAGATCCTCTACGACCGGCAGCCGCTGGCCCGGGTGGCCAAGGTCGCGCCGTTCCTCACCCTGGACGGCAACCCTTACCCGGTGGTCGCCAACGGGCAGATCCTCTGGGTGGTGGACGGCTACACCACCAGCAACCTGTACCCGTACTCGCAGCGGGTGGGCATGGGGCAGGCCACGTCGACCAGCGACGCCCCGGGTGGCACGGTGGCCGGCCAGCCCACCGGTGACATCAACTACATCCGCAACTCGGTCAAGGCGGTCGTGAACGCCTACACCGGCAGCGTGACGCTGTACGACTGGGACGCCAGCGACCCGATCCTGCGGACCTGGATGAAGGCGTTTCCCGGGGTCATCAAGCCCAAGCAGGACATCCCCGCGGCCCTGATGCCGCACCTGCGCTACCCGCCGGACCTGTTCGAGGTGCAGCGCGAGATCCTCACCCAGTTCCACATCCTGTCCGCCCAGTCCTTCTACGGCGGGCAGAACTTCTGGGCGGTCCCGGACGAGCCCAGCCAGTCGAACGGCACGCAGTCGGTCAGCCAGCCGCCGTATTACCAGACCATGCAGATGCCCGGCACGGTGGCCCAGTTCTCGATGACCTCGCCGCTGGTCCAGCGGGGCCGGCAGAACATGGCCGCGTATCTGGCGGTGGACAGCAACCCGCAGTCGCCCGACTACGGGACGATCCGGGTCCTCCAGCTACCGCAGGACACCGCCATCCTCGGCCCGCAGCAGGTGCAGGGCACCTTCGAGTCGGACCCGATCATCTCCTCGCAGCTGTCGCTGTACCGGCAGAACGGTTCCAAGGTGATCGAGGGCAACCTGATCACGCTCCCGGTCGGTGGCGCGCTGGTCTACGAGGAGCCGATCTACATTCAGGCGGCCGGCACCACCGGCGGCACCAGCAGCGGCTCCTACCCTGTGCTCAAGCGGGTCGCGGCCTCATTCGACGGGAACGTCGGTTTCGGGCCGACCCTGGCCGACGCGCTCAGCCAGGTCATCCCGGGCCTGTCGCCGAGTTCGGGCGGGTCCTCCTCCGGTTCCGGCTCGGGTTCCGGCTCCGGGCCGGGGTCGGCCAGCGCGACTGTGCGCGGGCACCTGGCTCAGGCCGAGTCCGACTACGCCCAGGCTCAGGCCGCCCTCAAGCAAGGTGATCTCGCTGGTTACGCCAAGGACATCAGCGCCATGAAGAAGGCGCTGGACCAGGCGCAGCAGGCGGCCAAGGCTAAGACGTCGCCGTCGGCGAAGGCCACTGCGCCACCGTCGGCGACGGCCAGTCCGTCGCCGTCCGCATCCCGGTAACCGAGCCGTTCTGGTACGGCGGAGAGGGTCGTAAGATGGTCTAGACCATATCGGCCGCGACGCTGCCGCCGGCTGGTCCTGGCCCGCGCGGGACATGAGTCCCGATGCTCACCGGCAGGCCGGCGGAGGGCGTACCCTCGGTCGTGACGAGACATTCATCAATGCGGAATTGGCCAGCTATCTGGCTTCCCGGAACTGGCAGCGGGCCCCCGCGCGTGGGGGGAAGGAGAAAGACTGCTCGTGGCACCTCGGGTGCTGGTTGACGCGACCGCCGTGCCGGCGGACCGCGGCGCGCTCGGCCGTTACGTGGATGGCCTGATCGCCGCGCTGGGCGCAACCGGAGCGGACCTCGCGGTGGCGTGCCAGCGCGCTGACGAAGAGCGGTACGGCAGGCTCGTGCCTGAGGCGACCGTCGTGGCCGGCCCGACCGCGATCGCGCACCGGCCGGCCCGGCTCGCCTGGGAACAGACCGGGCTGCCGCTCGTCGCCCAGCAGGTGAACGCCGACGTCCTGCACGCCCCGCACTACACGATGCCGCTGCGGCCCGGCGTGCCCGTGGTCTCGACCATCCACGATCTGACGTACTTCACCGAGCCGGACGCGCACAACCCGGTCACGGCGACCTTCTTCAAGTCCGCGATCCGGACCGCGGCCCGGCGGGCCACCCGGCTGCTGGTCCCGTCCAAGGCCACCCGGGACGAGCTGGTCCGCGTGCTCGGGGCTGACCCGACCCGGATCGACGTGGCGTATCACGGCGTAGACCACGCGTTGTTCCACCGGCCCGGCCCGGAGCGGGTGCGCCAGGTATCCGACCGGCTCGGCCTGCACGGCAAGCCGTACGTGGCTTACCTGGGCGGGCTGGAGCCGCGCAAGAACGTCCCCGCGCTGATCAGCGGCTGGGCAGGCGCCGTGGCTGACCTGCCCGACCCGCCCGCGCTGGTGCTCGGCGGGGGGAGCGGCTGGAGCGAAGAGGTGGACGAGGCTGTCGCCGCGGTCCCGGCGCACTTGCGCCTGGTCCGGCCCGGCTACCTGCGTTTCAGCGACCTGCCGGGCTTCCTCGGTGGCGCGCTGGTGGTCTCGTTCCCGAGCCGCGGCGAGGGTTTCGGGCTGCCCGTGCTGGAGGCCATGGCCTGCGGCGCGCCGGTGCTGACCACGCACCGGACGTCGCTGCCGGAGGTCGGCGGCGACGCGGTCGCGTACACCGAGCCCGACGCCGAGGACATCCAGGCGGCGTTGCGCGGCCTGCTGGACGACCCGGCCCGGCTGGAATCCCTCGGCGAGGCCGGCCACGCCCGGTCCCAGGAATTCACCTGGGAAGCCTCAGCCGAAGCACACATGGCGTCATACCAGCGTGCAGCGGCGCAGGGCGCAGAGT
>JAWWPY010000572.1:0-28651 GCA_033854735.1 Streptosporangiaceae bacterium
GATCAACCGCCTTCAGGTCCTCGACCAGGCGGTTCTCCGCCTCGTAGAGCCGGGCGTGATGCAGTCCCCGGCCGATATCGGCCGCGATCGACTCCACCGCACCGATCTCGGCCGCGCTCCACGGGCGCCCCGGGCCGAGCCGTTTCATGGTGACGAACCCGAGCATCTGCTCACCCACCCCGAACGGGGTCAGCAGATGGGACCCGACACCCGCCGCGCGCAGCCCGGCCGCGACCCACGGCGGGACCCGCCCGGCCTGCGTGGCCATGTCCTGGACCAGTTCGTTGGCGTGACAGCGGAACAGCTCCCGCAGCTCGGTCAGGGATTCGGCCATCTGCGCGGCCGTGAAGCTTCCCACGATCCGCCCGGCGTCAAAGTCGCCCGCCGCGGGCTCCATCCGCCCAGCAGCCTGGTCGGCCGCGGGCTCGATCCGCTCATCGTTCACCAGCATCAGCCAGATCACGTCGGCGTCTACGCTGTCGCGCAGAACGGACTGCGCTTCGCGGAGGACGTCCCCGGCGGCCAGGTGCTCACGGATCCGCAGCCCCGCGTCCCGGGCCACCTCATGCAGCCGGTTGCTCTGCGCTTCCTGCCCGCGCAGCCGGTCGCTCTCATCGGCCTGCGCGTTCACCACCTGGGCCACCTCACGGACCTCAGCCGACCCGGTCACCGCCGCGCGGGCCGCGTAGTCACCCGAGGTCAGCCTGCGCACCGTCGCGGCCAGCCCGCGCAACGGCCGGGCCACCGTGCCCAGCGTGCTCAGCGACCCCGCCAGCACCAGCACCAGCGCCATCCCGACCACCGCCGCACTCCACGCCAGGCCAGCGACCAGCGCCCGGTCGCTGGACCTGGTCAGCATGGCGATCTGTCCCGCCATCTGGACCTGCAGCCCGACACCCGCCTGGAAGAACGCCCCGGTCAGGGCGGCCGACTGGCCCAGCGCGGCCCGGGCCGCCGGGGAGCCCGGCGGCACCGCCATGATCCTCGGCGCCAGCGCAAACCACGCCGCCCCGGCCCGCTCCTGAGCCGCGACCAGGCCACGCAGGTCGCGGCCGGCCCGCCCGCGCAGCGTGGCCAGCCGCCGGTCGTACTCCGCCCGGGCCTCGCCCAGCGGCCGCAGGACCCCGCTCTGGCGGGTCATCGCGTAGCTGAGAACGGCGAACTGCGCGGTGGTGAAGGCCTCACCCATCTTGCCGTCGGCCTCCTGCAGCACCTGATAGTGGCCAGTGAGCCGGTCGGCCGCCTGGTGCTGGCGGGCGACTGCCATGTAGCCGACCGTGGCCGCCACCCCGACCAGGACAGCGAACGCCGAGAACGCCATCAGCATCTGGCTCAGCATTGAGCGATGGCGCCTCATCCCGGCCGCCCTTCGGCCGGGCGTGCTGGGCCGCTGCCGGGCGGGCCGTCGCCACCGCGCCCGGATCATGGAACCGGGTGCCTGAGCGGCCGCGCGGATAGGACCGCTCTTCGATCCAGCGGCCTATCCGGGCGGCCGCTCAGTCCGGCCGTGGCTGGCCCGCGCCCGGCGAGATGGGCGTGGACAGGCTCAGGACAGTCGTACGTCACGCCCCCCGTTGCACTATCCGATACTGTACGTAATCGAATATATACTCTTCGTACTCACGCTTCGCTGGCCGGGCAGCCCGGCACGTCGCGGCTGACGGCGGGATTGGGCACCCGAGCGAACGTTCGCATGCCCCGGAGCGGGCCTGGCCCTTACTGGCGGATCCGGGCCAGGACGAGGGTGATGTCGTCCTCGCCGTGCTCGCGCAGCATCTGGATAACCATCTCGCAGGCGCCGCCCAGTGTGCCGCCGGCCCGGGCCAGCACGGAGCTGAGAGCGTGCTGCAGCGCCGCCAGCCCGTCGTCAATCGGCCGGGTCCGGCTTTCCACCAGCCCGTCGGTGTACAGGGCGAGCGTGGCACCTGGCGGCAGGGAGATCTGGCTGGCCGCGAAGGATTCGGCGCCGAGACCCAGTGGCAGCCCGGGCGGCAGGTCGAGTACCCGCGTCGCGCCGCCGGGAAGCACGAGCACCGGCGGCAGGTGACCGGCCTGCGCGGCCACGCATGAGCTGCCGGCCGGGTCGATGACCGTGGCGATGCAGGTCGCGAACGGCGCGACGGCCATTCCCGCCGCCATCCGGTCCAGCCTGCGCAGCACCTCTCCCGGTGGCAGCTCAAGGTCGGCCAGGGTGTGCGCCGCGGTCCGGAGCTGCACCATCACCGCCGCCGCCTCCGGGCCATGGCCCATCGCATCACCCACGATCAGCGCGGCCCGGCCACCGGTCAGCGGCACGATGTCATGCCAGTCACCGCCCACCACGCTGGCGCCGACCGGCAGGTAGCGGTGCGCGACCTCCAGGCCCGCCGGGACCCGCGGCCGCCCGGGGAGCAGGCCGCGCTGCAGGGCCAGCGCGGTCCGCCGCTCCCGGTGATACAGCCGGGCATTGTCGATGCACACCGCGGCGCGTGAGGCGAGCTCGCCAGCCAGTGCGATGTCACCAGGGCCGAACGCCGGGCTGGCCGGCGCCCGCCCGAAGGTCGCGCAGCCCACGACGGCCCCGCGGGCGATGAGGGGCGTGGCCAGGAACGAGGTGTAGCCGGAGGTGACCTCCTGGCCATCGGGATGACGGCCGATCCGTTCGGCGGTCTCGCCGTCCAGGTGGTCGAACAGGACCGGCCCGCCGGTCGCCATGGCCCGCGTGTGCGGCGCGTCCGGACCGTAGACGAGGACCTCCCCGGGACGCAGCAGCCGGTCGGTCACGGCTTCGGGACGGCCGGCCAGGCGGGCCGCCAGCCGCCGTACCGCCACCCCGTGCCCGGCCCGGGGCGAGATGAACTCATCGGCCGCGAGCAGGCGTTCCGTCCCGTAAATGGCAGCACCATCCGCGAACCCGGGAACCGCGGCGTCAACCACCTCCGACGCTGTCTGGGTCAGGTCGAGCGTGCTGCCGATCCGGGCCGACGCCTCGCTCAGCCAGCTTGGGCTGGGCTGCGGCCAGGCCCGCTGGGCGATCACCAGCGCGCCGCTGTCCGGCCCGGCCAGCGGCTCCCAGCGGATGGCGAACCGCCCGTCGCCCAGGTCACCGCCGGCCACGGTCGCGGTCCAGAGGCGCCCCGCCGCAACCTCGGCCAGCGCATGGCGGACCAGCTGGCGCTGGCCAGGCCCGGTCATCAGGATGTCACACACGTCACGCCCGGTAACGGCGCTCGCGGGATGCCCGAACAGCCGGGTGGCGGTCACCGACCACGAGGTCACCCGCCCCTGGGCGTCCAGGGCGAACGTGGCCAGGCTGGCCAGGTCCGGATCGCGGCGCCGAGGCAGCCCGGGCTGGCCATCGCCGGCCATCTGTGGCTCCACCGGTATCCGCACCAATCCTGGCTACGCGTACGCGCGGCTCGCAGCCGCCTATCCGGGCAAGAGCCGCGGGGCAGCCGTCCCGCGGCGGTCGGGTACCGGCAAGCCCTTTGTCCGTACCCTCAGATATCGTGCAAACACGAAATGTATAGCATTATGAGCGCCGAGATAAGCCTGTGCAGGAGGCAAAATGGCGGGCGAGCCGGACTGGGTGCCGCCGGGAGTTGACACTCAGCACGCGAACAGCGCCCGGGTCTACGACTACTGGCTGGGCGGCAGCCACAACTTCCTGGCCGACCAGGACCTGGGCCGGGCGATATGCGCCGTCGATCCCATCGTCCGGGCCGGCGCCCGGGCCAACCGCGCCTTCCTGGGCCGGGCGGTGCGGTTCCTGGCCGCGGCCGGCATCCGCCAGTTCCTCGACATCGGCTCCGGCATTCCCACCCAGGGCAACGTGCACGAGGTGGCCCAGCAGGCCGACCCGGCCGCCCGGGTCGCCTATGCCGACATCGACCCGGTCGCGATCGCGCACAGCCAGGCCATCCTGGCCGGGAACGAGAACGCCGCGGCCATCCAGGCCGACCTGCGCGACCCGGAGAAGATCCTGGCTCACGACGCCATCGGCCGGCTGATCGACTTCAGCCAGCCGTTAGGCCTGCTGCTGGTGGCTGTCCTGCATTTCATCGCCGATGCCGAGGATCCCTGGCGTATTGTCACCACCCTGCACGATGCGCTGGCCCCCGGCAGCTACCTGGTCGTGGGCCAGGGCACCAATGCGGACAAGCCCCAGGTGGCGCAAGCGTTCGAGAAGGTGTACAACCGCAGCGTCTCGACCCAGATCCGGATGCGCCCGCGCGCGGACATCCTGCGTTTCTTCGACGGCTTCGACCTGGTGGATCCCGGCCTGGTCTACGTCTCCCGGTGGCGGCCGGACTCGCCCGGCGACGTGCCCAGCGATCCCAGCCAGTTCGGGAACCTGGTCGGGGTGGCCCGGAAGCCGTGACGCCGCGCGCGCGACTGATCTGACGCGCCACGCCCGCTGATCACCGCGCGTCATGCGCAAATAACACACGGGACACGTGATCGAAACGTGTCTTGACCACCGATCGCCCCGAACCTTACCTTCTAGGCGAACGTTCGTTCATCAGCACGAACCAGGACACGACAGGGCGCACATGGCACGTCGGTACGTCTCGATCAAGGAAGTCGCGGCGCGCGCCGGGGTCAGCTTCCAGACCGCGAGCAAGGTGCTCAACGGCGGCAACGTGCGGGTGTCGGCCGACACGGCCGCGCGGATCATCGAGGTCGCCGAGCAGCTGGGCTACCGGCCGAACACGGTCGCCAGGAGCCTCGTGCAGCGGACCACGGCCACCATCGGGCTCATCGCCGGGGACATGACCGACGGCGCGCTCGCCCAGTTCGCCGTGGCCGCCGAGCGCACGGCCCGCCGCCACGGGCACGCCGTCCTGGTCGGGAACCTGGCCCATGGCGGTGAGGACGGCGCGGCGGTGGTGCAGATGCTGCTCGATCGGCGGGTGGACGGGGTGATCGCCGCGGCGCCCCAGCTCGAGGAGGACCCGGTCGTCGCGGAACTACTCCGCCGCTACGTGCCAGCGGTGAGCCTGCACCACGTGCCGGGCGGCGGTGTCCCGCTCGTCGGGTCCAACCACCGGGAAGGCGCCCGGCTCGCCACCCAGCACCTGATCCAGCTTGGCCACACCTCGATCGGCACCGTCACCGGCCCGTTCCGCCGCCACGTCGTGCGCAGCCGCTTGCACGGGTACGAGGACGCGCTGCGCGAAGCAGGCATCGAGCCTGGTGAAGACCTGGCGGTGGAGGCCGACTGGACACCGGGCACCGCGGCGGCCGCGACCCGGCTGCTCCTGGAGCGGGACCCGGCGATGACCGCCATCTTCGTGCACAGCGACGCCATGGCGATCGGTGTGCTCAGCGCACTGGCCGCGGCCCACCGCCGGGTTCCCGCGGATGTCGCGGTGGTCAGCTGCGACGACATGCCCTTTGCCGAGTACCTGACCCCCTCGCTCTCCTCGTTGCGTGTTCCGTTCGCGGAGACCGGCGAGCAGGCCGTCGAGCTTCTGCTGCGCAGCATCGCCGGGGAGCGCGTTGGGGACCAGCCGGTCCGGCTGCTCCCGGTCGAGCTGATCGTGCGGGACTCCTGCGGCGCCCGGGCCCCGCACCGCGGCGCCGCCGCCAAACCCACTGGATCGGAGGACTCATGACCCGGATCGTGGTGGACCCTGGCCGGCCGCTCGGCTCCGTGGACCGCAATGTGTTCGGCGGCTTCGTCGAGCATCTCGGCCGGTGCATCTACGGCGGGCTCTATGAGGAGGGCTCGCCGCTGGCCGACACCCGGGGTTTCCGCGGCGACGTGCTCGGCCTGCTGCGCGAACTGCGGATGGGCGTGCTGCGCTGGCCGGGCGGCAACTTCGTCAGCAACTACCACTGGGCCGACGGCATCGGGCCAAAAGACTCACGGCCCCGGCGGCCCGAGCTGGCGTGGGGAGGTGAGGAATCCAATCGTTTCGGCACTGATGAATTTCTTGAGTACTGCGCCGAGCTCGGCACTGAGCCCTACATCTGCCTGAATATGGGCACCGGCTCGCTGGAAGAGGCCCTCGCCTGGGTCGAGTACTGCAACGGCGCGGGCGACACCGCCTGGGCCCGGCGGCGCCGGGACAACGGCCACGAGGCGCCGTACCGGGTGCGCTACTGGGGCCTGGGCAACGAGATGTACGGGGAATGGCAGGTCGGGGCGGTGTCCGCCGAGGAGTACGTGCGGTCCGCGACCCGGTGGGCCCGGGCCATCAAGATGCTCGACCCGCAGGCACAACTGGTCAGCTGCGGGATGAACGGCTGGAACGACTGGGACCGGGTGGTCATCGACGGCATGGCGTCCCTCGTCGACTACCACTCGCTGCACATTTACACCGGCTCCGACGACTACTGGACCAATGTGCTCCAGCCGCACCAGGCGGAGCGCGCCATCAGCTGCGCGCGTGCGCTGATCGAGCGCGCCGCGTACGTCAAGAAGATCGCCCGGCCGCCACGGCTCGCCTACGACGAGTGGAACGTCTGGTACCGCGAGCCCGTGGGCGCGCTGGAGGAGCGCTACAACTTCCCCGACGCGCTCGCCGTGGCCACCTACCTGAACATCTTCATCCGCAACTCCGGCTGGGTCCGGATGGCGAACCTGGCCCAGATGGTCAACGCCATCGCGCCCATTGTCACCACCCCCGACACCGCAGTTACCCAGCCGATCTACTACCCGGTGCTGCTGCACTCCCAGGCGGCACTCGACCTCGCGGCGGACGTCCACGTGACCGGCCGCACCGTCAGCCCGATCGGCACCGGCCACCACAGCCGGTGGCCGCATCGGGTCGCCGACCTGGGCCCATTCACCCTCGTGGACGTCGCGGCCACCACGTCCGCCGACCGCGGCAGGCTCGCCGTCACGCTCGTGAACAGAAGTCCCGATGAGCCGGAGATCGCCGAGATCGTGCTCCGTGACCTCGTCTTCGACAGCGTCGCCGAGGTCCGGACAGTCACGGCCGAGCGCGGGCGCGACGTCCGCGTTCTGCCTGAAATCGAAGGTGCGTGCCTGGAAGAGGGGTCGGAGACCCCGAAGGGCGCAACGCTCACCCTCACCCTCCCCGCCCAGTCGTTCACCGTCATCGAGGTGGCGACGGCAAGCCAGTACTGATTTCGACACGAGGAGTTCTGCGGATATGTATGTGACCACGCGAAGGTCCCGCCTCCGGGGACCCAGATTCACGCCAGGGCGGACCGTAGCTGGGCTCGCCGCAGCGGTCGCCGTCTCGGTCCTGGCCGGCTGTGGCGGCAGCAGCGGCAGTTCGGCCGCTGGCCCGTCCAGCTCGGCTAAGGCCAGTGCCAGCGCCAGCGCCTCGGTACTGGTGTCCTGCAAGTCGTCCACCGCAACGAAGATCACGTTCTGGGCGTGGGTGCCCGGCATCGCCCGGGCGGTCAGCGCGTTCAACGCGAGCCATCCGTCCATCTGCGTCACCCTCGAGGATGTCGGCGCGGGTAGCCCGCAGTACACCGCGATCTCGAACGCCCTCAAAGCCGGCACCGGCGCCCCAGACGTGGCCGAGGTTGAGTTCGACGAGCTTCCCTCGTTCGAGGTCACACACAGCGTCGTGAACCTCGTGCCGTACGGCGCCAACAAGTACAAGAGCAAGTTCGTCCCGTGGGCCTGGCAGGAAGTCAGCCAGGGGTCGGCCGTGTACGCCATGCCCGGTGACGCCGGGCCGATGGCGTTCTACTACAACTCCGCCCTTCTGGCCAAGTACCACATCACGCCGCCGACCACCTATGCGCAGTTCGCCACGGCGGCCGCCGCCCTCAAAAAGGCCGACCCGTCGGCGTACATGACGGACTTCGCCGCAACGGACCTCCAGTGGGTGCTGAGCCTCATGGCGCAGGCCAACGCCTGGCCCTTCAGCTACTCCGGCGGCAGCACCGTGGGCATCAACTGGACCGGCCCGGCCCAGACTGCGTTCGCGAACTACTGGCAGAAGCTGATTGACGCCAAGGAGGTCAACGGCGTCACCGACATGACCGCCACGTCCTTCGCCGACTTGGACAAGAGCATCGACGCGAGCTGGCTCAGCTCCGCGTGGGGCCCGTCGTACTTCGCGCCCGACGCCAAGCAGTCCGTCGGCGCCTGGCGCGCCGCACCCCTCCCGCAATGGACAGCGGGCGCTAACGTGGCGGCGAACTGGGGCGGTTCGACCTACCCCGTCTTCAAGCAGAGCGCACATCCGGCCGTGGCCGCCGAGTTCTCCGAGTGGCTGAACGCGACCGATGCGTCATGGAACATCACCAAGACGGCCCCGTCCTCACTATTCCCGACCTACCTGCCGCTGCTGAACGATCCGGCTTACAAGGAGATCACGGTGCCGATCTCGGGATCCTCGCACCCCGGGGAGGCGTTCACCGCAGCGGCGAGCAGCATCCAGGGCGTGCCGTGGCCCCCGTTCATGACCGAGGCGCTCACCCAGGCCAACACCGTGTTCGCGGGGGTGCTTGACGGCAAGACGACTCTCGTGCAGGCGTTCAAGAATTTCCAGAACGTCCTGGTGAGCTACGCGAAGGCGCAGGGCTTCACGGTCTCAGGCCGATAGCCCGGTAGCCCGATAACCTGCGAGGCCGGCGGGCGCCCATCCCTGGGACGCCCGCCGGCCCCCGGCCCTGACCTGATTCCCCACGTGGAAGGAGCACGCGTTGGTGAACGGCACCGCCTCCCAGTCACCGAGGCGCCCGCGCGGCCTGCGGAGTCTTCTGGTGCAGTCGGCGTGGATCCACCGGCGCGACCGCAAGGGCTTCTGGTTCGTCGCCCCGTTCCTCGCCGCCTTCCTGATCTTCATGCTCGCTCCGCTCGGGTACGCCATCTACACCAGCCTGTACACCACGAAGATCATCGGCGGCACGGTCTTCTCCGGTGCGGCCAACTACACCCAGACCATCCAATCGGGCGAGTTCTGGTCCGGCGTCATCCGGGTGATCATTTTCGCTGCCATCCAGATCCCGGTCATGCTGGCCATTGCCTTCTTCTTCGCGACGATCTTCGATCTGGGGGTCGCGAAGTACGGCACGTTCTTCCGCACCGTCTTCTTCATCCCGTTCGCCGTGCCTGCCGTGGTCGGCGCGGTGATGTGGGCCTTCCTGCTCGAGCCCCAGTTCGGCCCGTTCACGCACCTGGCCAACGCGGTCGGGCTGCACAACACGGACTTCTTCTCGACGAACCTCATCCTGCCGTCGATCATCGTCATCGTGATCTGGGAGTGGACCGGCTACAACATGGTGATCCTGTACACCGCGCTGAGATCGGTGCCCAGGGATGTCATCGAGGCCGCCATCCTGGACGACACCCCGCTCTGGAAGATCATCCTGAAGGTGAAGCTCCCGATGGTCCGCCCGGCCATCGTCCTGCTGGTGTTCATCAACACCATCGGCGCGCTGCAGCTTTTCACTGAGCCGCTGATCCTCGAGTACTTCCAGAATCAGGCGATCTCGATCAATTTCACGCCGACCCTGTACATCTTCAACACGGCCATCGCGGGCGGGCAGTACAACCTGGCCGCCGCGGCCGCGGTGATCCTCGGCCTGGTCATCGTCGTCATCTCGGTCAGCTCGCTGATCTTCCGCCGCCGGAGGAGTGAAGTCAGTTGAACGCAGTCACGGTTATCAGCTACGGCCGGCCGCCGGAGCCACCCGCGCCGGCCGAGCCCGGCCGCCGCGGTCGCCGGCGCCGCCGCCGCGACCGGGAGCACAACGAGAACAACGAGATCCCGATCGAGTACTACGGCCTGCGGCGCGGCACGGTCACTGCCGTCACCATCCTCTGCGGGTTGTTCGCGGTCTTCACGCTGATCCCCATCGCCTGGCTGGTCATCAACTCGACGAAGACGCAGGCCAACATCTTCGAGACGTTCGGCTTCTGGTTTACCTTGCCGTTCGTCCTGGGCCGCAACTTCGCCCTGCTGTTCCGGAACGTGGATGGCTACGGTGTTTACTTCCAGTGGTTCGGCAACACCCTGCTGTACGCGGTGCTCGGCGGCGGCGGCGCCACCGCCCTGGCCGCGCTGGCCGGCTACGGTTTCGCGCGGTTCAACTTCCGCACCTCCAGGGTGCTGTTCTATCTGGTGATCGCAGCCCTGCTGGTCCCGATCACCGCCATCACCCTCCCGCTGTACCTGACGTACGCCAAGGTGCACCTGATCAACTCGATCTGGGGGATGATCCTGCCGAGCATGGTGAGCCCGGTCGGGGTCTACCTGATGAAGGTGTTCGTCGAGGTCTCGGTCCCCCGCGAGCTTATTGACGCGGCGCGGATCGACGGCGCCAGCGAAATACGCATCTTCTTCCGGCTGGCCCTGCCCCTCATGGTTCCGGGGCTGATGACCGTGCTGCTGCTGAGCGTGGTCGGGGTGTGGAACAACTACTTCCTGCCACTGCTCATTTTCAGCCAGAACCGCCTGTACCCGCTGACCGTTGGGCTGGGCTTGTGGTCTGAGCGGGCCCAGAACAGCGGCAACGCTGAGCTGTTCCCGCTGGTCGTGATCGGCGGCCTGGTGACCATCGTCCCGCTGATCGCGCTGTTCCTCATCCTCCAGCGTTACTGGCGCAGCGGCCTGCTGCTCGGCAGCATCGCGAACTAGGGAGGCAGGTCTCGTGTCCACCGTCTCGCTCGAAGGTCTGACGAAGTTCTACCCCAGCGGCGTCGAGGCTGTGCACGCGCTCGACCTGGAGGTAAACGACGGCGAATTCGTCGTGCTGGTCGGGCCGTCCGGGTGCGGGAAGACCACTGCCCTGCGCATGGTCGCGGGGCTGGAAGAGATCAGCGCCGGGACGCTCCGGTTCGGCGACCGGGTCGTCAACGACGTGTCGCCCCGAGAGCGCGACGTGGCCATGGTGTTCCAGAACTACGCGCTGTACCCGCACCTGAGCGTGTACCAGAACATCGGTTTCTCGCTGGAGAACCGGAAGGTGCCCAGGGCGGAGCGGGACGCGAAGGTCCGCGCGGCCGCCTCGGTGCTTGGCCTCACCGAGGTCCTCGCCCGCCGGCCCCGCCAGCTCTCAGGCGGGCAGCGGCAGCGGGTCGCCATGGGCCGGGCGATCGTGCGCGAGCCCTCGGTGTTCCTGATGGACGAGCCGCTGTCCAACCTCGACGCGAAGCTCCGGGTTCAGATGCGCTCGGAAGTGCTCCGCGTGCACCGGCGGATCGGCGCCGCCACGCTCTATGTCACGCATGACCAGACCGAGGCCATGACGATGGGAGACCGGGTCGCCGTGCTCCGCGACGGCATCCTGCAGCAGGCCACGGTGCCCAGGGAGCTCTACGACCGGCCGGCGAACATCTTCGTGGCCACGTTCATCGGCTCCCCGTCGATGAACCTCTACGAAGCCGGCCTGGACATCGGCACCGACAGCGCCACCCTGACCCTGGGCAGCCAGCAGCTCGTCCTGCCTGCCACGGCGGTCAAGCGCACCAGCGGGCTCGCGGCCTTCCACGGGCGCACCGTGATCGTCGGCATCCGCCCCGAGCACCTGGTCGACCCGGTCATCGCCGGTATCGAGCCCGGGCCCGGATCAAGCCTGACGGTCGAGGTCGAATACGTCGAAGTGCTCGGCAGCGAGCAACTCGTGCACTTCACCATGGATGCGCGGCGGGTCAGGGAGGAATCCGAATTGCGCGGCCAGGCCGCCACGGAAGGGGAGCAGGGCGAGATCGTCGCCGCCTCGGTGACGGAGGGAGTGGCCCGGGTCGATCCCCGGGCCGAGATCCAGCCCCGCGAGCGCACGGTCCTGGCGGTCGACGTGGAACGGCTGCACTATTTCGACGCCGATACCGGCCTCGCCATCGGCACCGCAGCCGGATGAGGCACTCGCCGCGCTAGCATGACCCTGGCATCACCGCCAAGGGGGGAAACCATGGCAGCAAGTCCGTGGCCGCTGATTCACGGCGAACGCGAAGCCCTGGCCGCCGACCTGGCCTCGCTCACCGACGAGCAGTGGGGCACTGCGTCGCTGTGTCCGGGCTGGACCGTCCGCGACGTTCTGGGACATATGACCGCGACCGCCAAGATGACGGAGATGGACTTCTTCGTCGCGTTCGCCGGATCCGGGTTCCGCTTCAACGAGATGACCGCGAAGAAAATCGCTGGGGAGGCCACGGCCGTCCCCTCCGAAGGACTCACCGCGTTCCGCGGGCAGCTCACGGCGACGAGCCATCCGCCGGGCCCGGCGGAGGCCATGCTGGGCGAGTCGGTCGTGCACAGCGAGGACATCCGGCGGCCGCTCGGCATCACCCGGGACTACCCGCCGGAGGCTGTCATCCGGCTGATGAACTTCTTCAAGGGGTCCAACCTGCTGATCGGCAGCAGGAAGCGGATCGCCGGGCTGAGGCTGCGCGCCACCGACGCCGAGTGGTCCACCGGCGCGGGCCCGGAGGTCTCCGGCCCGGCGCTCGCCCTGCTGCTCGCCATGACCGGGCGCGCCGCGGCGCTGGATGACCTGTCCGGGGACGGCCTGGCGACGCTGCGCGAGCGCGCCCGAGCCGGGTGACGCAGCGCAGCGCCGGGTACTCGGGCACCCCGCTGCCCCGCAAGCTCGGCATCAAGCCCGGCCATCTGGTCGCGCTGGTCAACGCCCCAGCCGGGTTCGGACCGAGCCTCGGTGAGCTGCCCGGTGTCGAACTCACCGCGAGCCTGGACGCCGCCCCGGCCTTCGATGTGATCGTCTTCTTTGTGACCTGGCAGGCTGAACTGGAAGCGGAACTCGGCCCGTTGCGGCAGCGGATGACGCCCGCCTGCGGGCTGTGGGTCTGCTGGCCGAAACGGGCAGCCAAGGTGCCCACCGACATGACCGAGCACGTGGTCCGCGACGTTGCCCTGCCTACCGGCCTGGTCGACAACAAGGTCTGCGCGATCGACGAGACCTGGTCGGGCCTGCGCCTGGTGATCAGGCGCGAGCTTCGCTAGCGGGCCCCGTCAGTCGAGCAGCCCGTCAGTCGAGCAGCGGCCTGCCGTCGAAGACGCCGAGTTCCTCGCGGTACAACTCCAGGCCCACACCGTTCGGGTCGCGGAAATACATACTGTCTTCCACGCCACGGTCGGGGCCCAGGTACTCCAGGCCTGTCTCGTCAAACTTCTTCTGGGCGGCGTCGTACTGCTCCGGTGCGATGGAGATCGCCAGGTGCTGCACGCCCCCGATGGTCTCCTGCCAGGCGGGATGATCATGTCCAGGGAAGTCGAAGAACCCGAGCAGGTTGTGGTGGCCGATGTCGAAGAAGAAGTGGCTCGATCCCGCGTAGTCACGGTTCTCGACCAACTCCACCAGGGGAAACCCGAGGAACTCCTGGTAGAACTGGATCGTCTCCTCCACGTCGCGGCAGATCAGTGCGAGATGGTGGACACCCTGGACTGTGCTGGCCGGCCGCTGACCGGGGGGCCGCAGGTATCGCTCCCGCAGTTCCGCCCGGTGTGCCCGGATCTTCTCAAGTTCCTGTCCCTGCGGCTGTGGCATCGCTCTACCTCCGAGCCCCCAGGCTAACCCAGCCCCAAGGGCTAACCCAGCCCCGGTGGATCCAGCAGGCCCGGTCGGCTGGCTTCTTCAGTGCCAATTTCGACTATAGGCTCGCGCTGGAGGCTGGGACAGGGCAGCGCTTCCTGTATGTCCGGGACTAACGCCCCTTGTTCCTGGGACCTTGGTCCAGATCCGAAGATCAACCGCGCCCCAACGTTTCGGCCACGGTTACTGTGGTCGTACGGACCATGCGCGCCGCAGCGGCGGCCCCGGGCCGCGAAGGAGTGGCGCACATGGACGACTCAGCCAAGCCAGCCGGGCAGATCGGCGTGTTCCTGCTCGATGATCACGAGATCGTCCGGCGGGGGGTGCGTGACCTGCTCGAAGCTGAGCCGGACATCACGGTGGTGGGTGAGGCGGGGACCGCGGCGGCGGCGCTGGCCCGGATCCCGGCCATCAAGCCCGATGTGGCCATCCTCGACGTGCGGCTGCCGGATGGCGACGGGGTCAGCGTGTGCCGCGAGATCCGGTCCCGGATGCCCGGGGTGGCCTGCCTGATGCTGACCTCGTTCGGTGATGACGAAGCGCTCTTCGACGCGATCATGGCCGGGGCGAGTGGGTACGTGCTGAAGCAGATCCGTGGCACCGACCTGGTGGGCGCGGTGCGGACAATCGCTTCCGGCCAGTCGCTGCTGGACCCGGAAGCGGCCAGCCGGGTGATGCGCCGGATGCGTGATCAGGCGGAGCGCTCCGATCCGCTCTCCGGGCTGACCGAGCAGGAGCGGCGGATTCTCGAACTGATCGGGGAAGGGCTCACCAACCGGCAGATCGGCGAGCGGCTGTTCCTGGCCGAGAAAACCGTCAAGAACTACGTATCGGCGCTCTTCGCCAAGCTTGGCATGGAGCGCCGGACTCAGGCGGCGGCTTATGCCGCCCGGATCTTCGACGAGCACCGCCCGGCCGGCGAGCGGCACCCGGCCGGCTAGCGGCTCGGGACCCGCCAGTCGAGCTCGGTGCCGCCGCCCTCGGCCGCGCCGACCTGCAGCCTTCCGCCGAGGCCCTCGGCCCGGTCAGCGAGGTTGGCCAGGCCGCTGCGGCGGGTGCCCGGGCCGATCCCCATACCGTTGTCGATCACCCGCAGGACCAGGTCCGAGCCCACCTCGACGGTGACGTCGGCCCGGCTCGCGGCCGCGTGCCGGGCCGCGTTCGACAGCGCCTCGCGTAGCGCGCCGAGCAGGTGCTCAGCCACGTCCGCAGGCACCTGGTCATCGAGCGGCCCGACCAGCCGCAGCGACGGTGAGAACCCGAGCGCGGCCGTCATCTCCCCCACCACGTCGAGGATCTTCGCGCGCAGGCCGTACTGCTTGGCATCGCCGCGAGCCTGCAGCGAGAAGATCGTCGAGCGGATCTCGCTGATCGTCTCGTCCAGGGCATCCACGGCGCTGCTCACCCGGTCGATGGCCTCCGGCCGGGCGATCAGCGGCATGGCGCCCTGCAGCGACATCCCGGTGGCGTACAGCCGCTGGATGACGAGATCGTGCAGGTCCCGGGCGATCCGGTCCCGGTCCTGCAGCACCGCGAGGCGCTCCGCGTCGCTGCGATGCTCGGCCAGTTCCAGCGCGATGCCCGCCTGCGCCGCGAACGTGCTGACCATCTCGATCGCCGCCGGGGCCAGTGGCATGGCCCCGGACCCACGGCCCACGGTGAACACCCCGCGGACATCACCGGGCGCGCCGAGGGGCAGGACCATGGCCGGCCCCAGCGGCATGTGCTGCCTGGCCGCAGGGGCGACCCGCTCGTCATGACCGAAATCGTCCAGCATCACCGGCTCACCGGTGGACAGCACGGTGCCGGACATCGAGGTGGCGATGGGCAGGACCAGCCCCAGCGCCTGGGAGGCACCCTCCCCCGCGGCATGCTGGATGACGAGATTGCGCCGGTCCGGCGTGGGCACGGCGAGGGCCACCAGGTCCGCACCGGATATTTCCAGTGCCAGCCGGGTCACCTCGGCGAGCACATCGTCGGTCGCTGCGCCGGACAGCAGCCTGCGGGTGACCTCACCGCTCGCCCGCAGCCAGCGCTGCTGCCTGCGGGCCTCCTCATACAGCCGGGCATTGTCGACGGCCACTCCCGCCGCCGCCGCCAGGGCCACGAGCAGCGCCTCGTCCTCCTCGTCGAACTGCGCGTCGTTCTCCTTGCCGGTCAGGTAGAGGTTGCCGTACACCTCGTCGCGGATGCGCACCGGCACCCCGAGGAAGGACCGCATCGGCGGATGCCCGGGCGGGAAGCCATACGACTGCGGACTGGCGGAGATCTCAGCGAGCCGCAGCGGGCGCGGGTCGGATATCAGCGCACCGAGCAGGCCACGGCCCTCCGGCCAGTGATGAATCGCGGCGATCTCGGCGTCGTCCAGACCGACCGGGATGAACTCGACCAGCCGGTCACCCTCCCCGATCACGCCCAGCGCACCGTACCGGGCGCGGACCAGGGTGACCGCGGCCTCGACGATCTGCTTGAGAGCGGTCTCCAGGTCGAGACTGCGGCCGACCTCGACCACGGCCTCAAGCAGCACGTACACGCGGTCCCGGGTGGCCAGCACCGCCTGGAGCCTGCTCTGCAGCTCGGCGAGCAGGTCGTCGAGCCGTAGTTGCGGCAGCACAGGGCGGGGATCTTGAGACTCCATCGTCTGGCTCCCTGGCCGGTTTGCGACGGTGCTCAGCCAACCGTACCGCGAGTGACCTGCTGGGAAGCCGAAGGTCCAGGCCGAGAAGGAACAACCGGCCGGGACCTCTCCCGGGCGCGTCACAAGCAGTTGTCACTGGCCAAGGGCCGCCTGACTGGTGACAGAAGTCCTCTCAAACCGGGACACGCGGCACTGACCAGCACCATTGGCCGCACGAGAGGCTCCAGGTGATGAGAAGCACTTGCCGGACCGGCCAGGCCCGGCGCCTATTCAAGGAGACACTGACATGCGCCGCAAGACATTCGATGCGCTGGCCACGGCGGTAGGGCTCGCTCTCGCAGTGGTCCTGCTGATCGCCGGAGGACTGCTGATGTGGGGCCACACCTTCGTGAACACCCAGGTGCACAACCAATTGGCCGCCCAGAAGATCTTCTTCCCAGCGAACAACAGCCCGGCCATCAAGGCACCAGAATTCGCCGCAATGCACCAGTACGCCGGCCAGCAAATGACCACCGGCGCACAGGCCGAGGTCTACGCCGACCACTTCATCGCCAACCACCTGAAGGCGATCGGCGGCGGCCAGACTTACGCGCAGCTCTCCGCCAAGGCGCAGCTCCAGCCCAAGAACGTGGCCCTTGCGGGACAGGTCGCGACGATGTTCAAGGGCGAGACCCTGCGCGGGCTGTTGCTGAACGCCTACGCGTTCGGAGAGATGGGCATGCTCGCCGGAATCGCCGCGATCGTGGCCTTCGCCGGTGCGGGAGTGCTCCTGATCCTCAGCGGACTGGGCCTCGCACACCTGCGGCGGGTCCCCGTCGAGGCTGAGATCTTCGCCAAGGTGGTCGCCCCGAACGGCAAGACGCCCACGCGGACCCCGGTCACCACGTCCTAACCCCTGGGACGCAGGTCCCAGCATCCGGGCCCGGCATCCTGCCCAGGCGAAAGCCTGGGCAGGCCGGCTGTCTGGCCATCCCCGTTTCTGGAATTCCCCTGAGTACAGGACCAAAGTCCTTCCGGCCGGTGACCGACATACCTATCAGGCGGCCGAGCGCCGGGCGGATTCTATAGCAGTAACCAGATTGTCCTCTAAGGCCCAGGTGGGCCTCCCCTGGGAGCCTGGAATGAACCTTCACTATCTGGCCGAAAGCGGCTCCGGACCCATCAACATGGACCAGCCCGGAAAGTACCTGCATTGGTCCATCTTCACCATCTCCGTGGCCAACCTGGCGCTGATCGGCGTGATGGTCGTCATCTTCGGCTTGGCCCTGCTGCTGCCATTCCCGAAGGGGCACAGCTACCCGGCCGAGGAAACGGCGGGCGGGTCATTGCCGGGCTCCGGCCCGGCCCGTGGCGCGGTTGATGTCGGCGAGGACGCGGACAGCGACATGTGGACGTCCCGCGCCCGCCGCCTGGCGCTGCGCCTGCTGCCGCCGGGCAAACTGCTGCCCGACCGCCAGCCTGGCTACGTCGCCTCCTGGGCCTACGTGTTCGGCGTGGCCAGCCTGGCCGCGCTGGGTGTGGCGATCGTGTCTGGATTCGCCATCGCGCTCGGCGGCCCCGACTGGTGGCGTTACAACCTGGTCGGCCATTTCTTCAACAGCCTGCACCTGTGGAGCGTCGAGCTGTTCATGGCCTTGCTGGTCATCCACCTGTGGGCCAAGTTCTGGATGGCCGCCTGGCGCGGCAAGCGGGCCTGGACCTGGATCACCGGGGTGGTCGCCTTCGTAGCCTCGGTCGTCGAATGCTTCAGCGGCTACCTGTCCCAGCAGAACTTCGATTCGCAATGGATTTCCGCGAGCGGTAAGGACGCCTTCAACCCGGTCGGGATCGGCGCGTTCTTCAACATCATGAACTTCGGCCAGATGCTGCTGTGGCATGTGGTGCTCATCCCGATCGTGCTTATCGCCATCGTCGGGGCGCACGTGCTGCTGGTCCGCGTCCGCGGCGTGTCCCACCCGCTCCCGGCCCAGGCCGCCGCGGGCCGGGGGGCCGGACGTGAGGGGCGCCGCGCCCGGGCCGCGGCCGACGCCGCGCCCTGGCGCGGCCCGACCCGCCGCTACGACATCCTGAAGGAGGGCACGATCGCCGGCTGTATCGTGCTGGTCCTCACGCTGGCGCTGGCCGCCCTGCTCTCCTCCCCCAACGTGCCGTCGATCACCATCCAGTCCTGGGCCAAGGTGGCACCGGCCGACTTCCTGGCCACGGCGGCCACCGAGCTCAACGGCACCAGCGAGACCGCGACCTACGGACCGCCTTACAACCACGCCACCGGCAGCGTCCAGAAGCTGCTGTTCTCGCCGGCCCAGCTCGCCGGGGTCAGGCAGCCCATCGAGCCCGCGCCGGACTTCGTGCTCCGGCCGCTGTCCACGATCGCACCGACCAACACGGCGGTTGCGGCCGCCCTCGCCACCTACCAGGCCGCCCCGGCGGCGACGCAGCTGAGCTGGGCCAACGCCTACGCGGACGCGGTTACCCACGTCAAGTTCCCCAACGGGAACCCGGTGGTCCCGAAGGCGGCTGACGGGCCTGTCCCGGTCATGCTGGCCAACGAGCTGACCATGGCCCGCAGCGGAGCACTGGACGCGAGCATGCTCGGCAAGGAGCCCTTCTACGGCACCAACTTCACCGAGCCGCTGCTGTTCATGGAGGACGGCGCCTACTTCTCCGCCAAGGCCGAGGGCATGAACCTGACCGGGGAGCAGTGGGGTGTCATGAACGAGACCGGCAGCTACCCCGGTCAGCCATGGCTGTGGCTCTACACGCTGTGGTACCAGGTCCCGGGCTGGAGTAACTCGGGCAACATAGACATGATCGCGATCTACATGACCGGCCTGGCCACATTGCTGCTGCTCGCCGTCCCGTTCATCCCAGGACTGCGTGACATTCCGCGGCTGATCCCGGTACACCGCCTGATCTGGCGCGACTGGGGGAACCCGGATCAGCGGGGCGCCGGGGATGAGCCCCCGGCCGGGAAGTCCGGGCCGACCGCCACCGCGGCCGCCACCACGGCCGCCACCACGGCCGCCACCACGGGAACCACGGGAACCACGGGAACCAGCAAGTCCCAGTTACCGCCTGGCTCATCCTGATGATCCCCATCAGTCGGCCAGTGGGAGAAGATACCTATTGAGGAGGCAGATGCCATGACGGGTGATGAGGACGCGCGGCCGCTGGTGGCCGTCGGTGTGGATGGTTCTGAGGAGTCGGTGGCGGCGCTGCGCTGGGCCGTTCGCTACGCGGCCGCCACGGGAGCGTCGGTCCGGGCCATTCTGGCCTGGCACTACCCGACGGCGGCGTCGGTGCCGCCGGTGGGCCACGCCCCGCCTTCGGTGACCCGCGAGGTCGAGGAGCGTGAGGCCGCGGCCCTCGCGGAGGCGGTCGCCAAGGCGGCCCTGGACGGGCCGGCCGAGCCCATCGAAAGCGAGATCCGGTACGGGCATCCGGCCCAGGTGCTGATCGAGGAGTCACGGCACGCCGACCTGCTCGTCGTCGGCAAGAGCGGGCACGGGGCGTTCGTCGGCATGCTGGTCGGCTCGGTGACCCAGCACTGCGTGGCCGCGGCCGAGTGCCCGGTCGTCGTGGTCCGCGCCCGTGCGGCTGGCTGACCCGGGGGGCTGATGGTCACGGACGTCAGGCATCTGGAGGCGCTGACGCGGGAGGAATCCCTCCGGCTGCTCGGCAGCACGTCCCTGGGCCGCGTCGTATTCACCCATTTCGCGCTCCCGGCCATCCGGCCGGTCAAGCTCCCGGCCCTCCGGCCGGTCAATCACAGGGTGTCCGGGGACATGGACGAGGTCATCGTCATCACGGCCGACATCGTGGATGGATTCCGGCTCATCCGCTGATGGGGCCGAACGGCCCCGACCTGCGGGACCTCGGCCGCTGACCCCGCGGCGCCCGGGCCGCGAACATGGGAACATGAAGGCGCATGTGGGTGACCAGCTGATTACGGAGGGATCGGACAGCCCTCGCGTATGCCTCATCATCGGCCTGCACCATGCGGACGGATCGCCCCCGTACGTGGTGCGGTGGCTGGCCGATGGGCACATCGCGCTCATGTTTCCCGGGCCGTACACCAGGCTGGTGCATTCCAGCAGGACTATGGGCGGTAGCCGAAGCTGAACGAGGGCACCGCGCACGTGAAGGGCGAGCAGATGACCGAATTGACGGCGGATATGCGGTCGTACGCGCTGCTCGCCGACGGCGCCATCATCGAAATCAGGCCGGCGGCCGGGTCCGACTCCGACCGTGTCCTGACGTTTCACCAGGAGATGTCACCCGACCACCTGTACCTGCGTTTCTTCAGCCTGAGCAAGCGGGCGGCCGAGCAGGAGGCACAGCGCGTGTGCCGGCCGCCCGGGCCCGACCACGCCGCGCTGCTGGCCTGGCTGAACGACGAGGTGGTGGGGGTGGCCAGTTACGAGCCCACCGCTCGCGAGGGCGCCGCCGAGGTCGCTTTCGCGGTCGCCGGCCAGATGCACGGGCGGGGTGTCGCCACCCTGCTCCTGGAGCACCTGGTCTCGTTCGCCCGAGCCCACGGCGTGGCGCGCTTCACCGCCCAGACGCTGCCGGAGAACACCGCCATGCTCCGTGTGTTCGCTGACGCCGGGCTGAGCGTGCAGCGCCGGATGGCCGACGGGGTGGTCGAACTGACCATGCTCGTCCCCCGCGGCGTGGCGCTCAGCGAGGCCAGCCCGTACCTGGACGCGGTGGCCGACCGGGAACAGCGGGCCGACGTGGCCAGCCTGGTGCCCCTGCTGGCCCCACGGTCGGTCGCGGTGATCGGCGCGGGTCACCGGCCCGGGTCAATCGGCCGGGCCATCCTGCTCAACATCCGCGATGCCGGGTTCACCGGCGCGCTGTACGCGGTGAACCCGCACCTGGCCGAGATCGAGGGCATCCCGTGCGCCGGCTCGGTCTCCGCGCTGCCCGGACCGCCGGACCTCGCGATCGTGGCGGTTCCCGCGGCTGGCGTCCTCGACGTGGCGCAGGAGTGCGGCAAGCGGCAGGTCAAGGCGCTGGTCGTGATCACTTCCGGGCTCGATGCCACGCAGCAGGCGGCCCTGCTCGACGCGTGCAGGCACTCCGGGATGCGCCTGGTGGGCCCGAACTGCTTCGGCGTCGCCGTCCCGGGGGCCGGGCTGGACGCCACGTTCGCCGTTCACCACCCGGCCGCGGGGACGGCCGGCCTGGCCGTGCAGTCCGGCGGGGTGGGTATCGCGCTGCTCGAGCACCTGTCCCGGCTCGGCATCGGCATCTCCTCGTTCGCGTCGGTCGGCGACAAACTGGACGTGTCCGGGAACGACATGCTGATGTGGTGGGAGAAGGACGGCACCACCAAGCTCGCCGTGCTGTACCTGGAGTCGTTCGGCAGCCCGCGCAAATTCGCCCGGACCGCACGGCGGGTCAGCGCCACCATGCCGGTGCTGACCGTGCACGCGGGGCGGTCCGCCCCCGGGCAGCGGGCCGCCGCCTCGCACACGGCGGCCGCGGCCGCCCCCCTCATCACCCGCCAGGCCCTGTTCGAGCAGGCCGGGATCATCGCGACCACCAGCCTCGGGGAACTGCTCGATGCGACGGTCCTGCTGGCCTGCCAGCCGGTCCCGGCGGGCAGCCGGGTGTGCGTGGTGTCCAACGCCGGGGGCGCGGGCGTGCTCGCCGCCGACGCCTGCACCGAGGCGGGCCTGACCGTGGTCACCACGAGCCCGGCCAGCCAGGGCCGGCTGCGCGGCATCCTGCCGTCCGGCGCCGTGGTCAGCGGGCCGGTGGACACCACCGCCGCGGTCAGCGCGGAGGCGTTCCGGGACTGCTTGGCTGAGCTGGCCGGTAACGGCGAGGCGGACGCCATGATCGTGCTGGTGGTCCCGACCGCCGCCGCCGACCTGGTCCCCACGCTCACGGCCGGCCGGCTGGATGTGCCGGTCGCCGCGGTCATCCTCGATCAGGCCGACGCGGTCCGGGTGCTCACCGGCCACGGCGGCGCGGCGGACGTGCCCGCCTATGCCTACCCGGAGGGCGCGGCCCGGGCGCTGGGCCGGGCGGCCCGGTACGGTGCGTGGCGGACCAGGCCGGCCGGGACGATCCCGGAGATCGACGGCCTGCGGGTGCCGGAGGCCCGGTCCCTGATCGATTCCTTCCTGGCCCAGGTGCCCGGCGGCGGCTGGCTGCCGGTCGCCGAGACGCAGCAACTGCTCCGCTGCTACGGCGTGCCGCTGGTCGAGACGGTCACGGCGCACGGCGCGGACGCGGCGGTGGCCGCGGCCTCCGCGCTGGGCCGCCACGTGGTGATCAAGGCTGACGTACCCGGCCTGGTGCACAAGAGCGATGCGGGCGCCGTCGAACTTGACCTGCGCGGTGCCCGCGACGTCCGCAGCGCGATGCACCGGCTGGAGCAGCGGTTCCCGGGACGGCTCTCCGGGGTGATCGTCCAGCCGATGATCACCGGGGGCATCGAGCTCATCATCGGGGTGGTGCAGGAGCCAGTGTTCGGCCCGGTGGTGGTGTTCGGTCTCGGCGGCGTGGCCACCGAGGTCCTCGGCGACCACGCGGCCCGGCTCGCCCCGCTCACCGGGGCCGACGCCGACGATCTGATCCACTCGGTCCGGGCCACGCCGCTGCTGCTCGGCTATCGTGGCCAGCCCGCCGCCGACATCGGCGGGCTGCGTGACACACTGCTGCGTGTCTCCCGGCTCGCCGCCGACCTGCCTCAGGTCGCCGAGCTCGACCTGAACCCGCTGATCGCGCGCCCGGACGGCATCACCGCGGTGGACGCGCGCATCCGGGTCACCAGCCACGGATCGGCCGACCCGTTCCTGCGCCAGCTGAGGTCAGCCTCCGGCCCGCGGGGCTGACCCGGAGGCGGCCCGCCGGGGTGACCCAGCCCGCCGGGGTGACCCAGCCCGCCGGGGTGACCAGCCCGCCGGGGTGACCAGAAGGCGGCCCATCGTGCGGAGCACCGGCCAGCCCGCTGGCGGCACGCCCCTCAGCCCGGCGTCAGCGCCCGGCGGGAGAACAGGAGGCGGCCCAGCCGGTGCCCGGCCTGCTGGGCCAGGTCGGTGGGCGGGACGGCGACCACCGGGCAGCGGGCGTGCGCCAGGCAGTAGCGGCTCGCCCGGCAGCCGGCCAGGCGGCGCAGCGCACCGCGGCGGCCTGCGCCCACGACGAGCAGGTCCCTGGGGCGGCAGGCCGTATCGACGAGCACCCGGCCGGCCTCGCCGCGCAGCACCGTGGGTGTGGCCCGGAGATCTGCGGGCAGGCCTCCCCAGGCCAGCTCGAGGGCCTCCCAGAGCCGCTGCCAAGCGGCCTCTTTCCAGACCGCGCGCAGGTGGGCGGACGGCTGACGGCGGTCGGCGAGCTCGCCGCCCGGGGGCAGCCAGGCAAGTACAGGAATCAACGGGGCATCGTCATCGCGGGCCATCTCCGCCGCGAAACGCAGCGCTTGCAGGCTGCCGGGCGATCCGCTCGCCCCGACGATGATCCGACATGCGCCGGACACAGTGGCTCCTTGAGGACGCGGAGTAGTTGTCACCGTCCAGCTAACCTCCCCGGCGCCGGGTAGCCAAACGGCCTGACACGATCCATGCGGCCAGCTGGCCGATTCACCCTTACCCCGCGCCGGCACGGCCCCGCGAGCTGCCTGCCCTGCGAGCTGTCTGCCCTGCGCCGTCAGCGCGGTGAATTGTGCACCCCAGGCGCGCACTTCCCACCGCGCAGATGCGCCAGGATGCCGGCCGGCTGATCTCACAAATATTTTGACAGCGGCATCTTTATGAGAGTAACTTTCTCTTAAGAGAGTCTCTAGAAAGAGGGTGAACGTCATGAACGTATCGGACAGCCGCCGGTGGCTGGCGCTGGTCGCCATCGCGGCGAGCGTGCTGGTCGTCGGCCTCGACCTGACCGTGCTCAACCTGGCGCTGCCCACCCTCTCGGCCCAGCTGCACGCCTCCACGAGCGACCTGCAGTGGTTCTCCGCCGCGTACAGCCTGGTGCTGGCCGCAGCGCTGCTGCCGGCCGGCCTGCTCGGTGACCGGTTCGGGCGCAAAAGGCTGCTGCTGATCGCGCTGGTGGTGTTCGGGGCCAGTTCGGCCGCCTGTGCCTTCGCCACGTCCGCTGGCGGGCTGATCGTGGCCCGCGCGGTACTCGGGCTCGGCGCCGCGGTCGTCCTGCCGATGTCGATCGCCATCATGCCGGTGCTCTTCACGGCGGAGGAGCGGCCGCGGGCGATCGCGATCGTGATGGGCGCGACCTTCATCGGCTATCCGGTCGGCCCGCTGCTGGGCGGCTGGCTGCTGGACAACTTCTGGTGGGGCTCGGTCTTCCTCATCAACGTGCCGGTCGTGGTGCTGGCCCTGATCGCAGTCGCCCTGCTGATGCCCGAGTCGCACGGTGAGCGAGGCCGTCCGATCGACGTCATCGGAATCGGGCTCTCCAGCCTGGGCCTGGCCGGGATGACCTACGGCTTCATCAAGGCCGGGCAGAGCGGCTGGAGCGACGCCGTCACGCTGACGAGCATCTTCGGCGGCGCCGCCGCGATCATCGTGTTCGTGGCCTGGGAGCGTTACGTCACCCAGCGCAGCGCCGCCGGTGCCCGGCGGCAGCCGCTGATCGAGCTGTCGCTGTTCCGCTCGGCCTCCTTCACCTGGGGAACGATCCTGACCACCATGGTCTCCTTCGCGCTATTCGGCATCCTCTTCGCCATGCCGCAGTACTTCCAGGAGGTCAGAGGGGTCAACGCATTCGGCAGCGGGCTCAGGCTCCTTCCCATGATCGGCGGGATGGTGATCGGCATGCTCGTCAGCACCCGGCTGCAGACCGCGCCCAGGAGCCCGGCGGGCGCACCGTCAGCCGGCCCCCGGGCCGGCGCCCGGGCCCTGGTGACGGCCGGCTTCGCCGTGATGGCCGTCGCGCTGGCGGTCGGCGCGACCACGAGCACCCACAGCGGAACGGTCTTCGCCGCGGCCTGGTTCGCCGCGGCGGGGCTCGGGCTTGGGTTCGCGATGCCGGCGGCCATGAACGCCGCTCTCGGTGCGCTCTCGGCGCAGCGCAGCGGCGCGGGCTCTGCTCTCATCTCCGCGATGCGCCAGGTCGGGGCCACCATCGGGGTGGCAGTGCTCGGTACCGTGCTGCTGTCCGCTTACCGCAGCCGGCTCGGCCTGACCGGCGTGCCGACGGCCGTCAGCCAGGCCGTGCGCGGTAGCGCGGCGGCCGGCGTCGAGGTGGCGCGCAAGCTTGACTCGGTCCCGCTGCTCGACTCGGTGCGCACCGCCTACGTGCACGGGATGGACGTCATGCTGTGGGCCTGCGGCGGGATCGCGCTCACCAGCGCGCTGCTCGCTCTGGCCTTCCTGCCCCGGAAGGCCGGCCCGGGCCCGGCGGATCCGGCCGAAGCCAGCCTGCCGGTCGCGGCCGCAGGTCCCGGCGAGGAGAATCGGGAAGATGAACGACCCGTTCGACGCTGAGCGGCCCATCGGGCTGCGCGAGCGCAAGAAGGCCAGGACGCGTGCTGCCATCCGGGAGCACGCGTTGCGGCTGTTCCGCGAGCACGGGTACGGCGCCACCACCGTGGAGCAGATCGCTGAGGCGGCCGAGGTCTCCCCGGCCACGTTCTACCGCTACTTCCCCACCAAGGAAGACGTGGTCCTCCAGGACGACTTCGACGTGCTCGCGATGGACGTGTTCGAGGCCCAGCCAGCCCACCTCAGCACCCTCGCGGCTATGCGCGCCGCTGTGGCCCAGATGCGTGCCTCGCTGACGCCCGGTGAGCTTGAGCGATTCCAGGAGACCACGGACCTGACCCTGGCCATCCCCGAGGTGCGGGCCCGCGCGATAGACGAGTTCGTCCGCACGATCCAGATAATGGCCGAGGCGGTGGCGCGGCGGGCCGGCCTGCCGCCTGATGACTTCGCTGCCCGGAACCTCGCGGGCGCGATTACCGGCGTGATCATGGCGGCGACGCTGCCGTTCAGGGCCGCGCCCGCGGACATGTTCGCAGCTATCGACGCCGCCCTGGCCCACCTGGAGGCAGGACTGCCGCTGTAGCACCGCGCGGCCCCGGGGCACCGCCCAGGGAGCCCCCCGGGGGGCACAGGACCCCGGGGTCAGGACCGGGCGCGCGGCCGGGGTTCCGGCTTCCGTGCGATCCCGCCATACCAGCTGACTTCGGACGGAAGGGGCCGCGGGCCGGTCTCCTCCGGCCGCCACTCCGACACGAGCACCAGGCCCGGATCGATCATCTCCAGGCCACGGAAAGCTAGCTCGGCGAACTCGTCCGAGGTGCGGGCCTGCGCGGGCACCCCGCCCTGCCGGTAGGCCCGCTCAAGCCCAGCCACCCCTTCGGGGTCATGCTCGGGCGTGACGTGCGAAGCGACCAGGTAACTGCCCGGTGGCAGCGCGTCGAGCAGGCTGGCCACGAGCGCCGCCGGCGCGTCCACGTCGGTCACGAAGTGCAGGATGGCGACCAGCATGAGCGCGACCGGCTGGCTCAGATCGAGGGTGGCCCGGACCTCGGGACTGGCCAGGATCGCGGCCGGCTCCCGCAGGTCCGCGTCGATATAGGCGATGCGGCCCGCCGAGGAACTGGAGAGCAGCGAGCGGGCGTGCATCAGGACGATCGGGTCGTTGTCGACATAAACGACGTGGCATTCCGGCGCGAGGGCCTGGGCCACCTCGTGCACGTTGTTCGCGCTGGGCAGGCCCGTGCCGATGTCCAGGAACTGCCGGATCCCGGCCTCGTGGACCAGGTACCGCACGGCCCGGCCCAGGAACGCGCGGTTCTCCCGCACCGCGGTGCGCACCGCCGGCCAGCTCTGCATGGCCCGCCGCGCGGTCTGCCGGTCGGCGGCGAAATTGTCCTTGCCGCCCAGGTAATAGTCGTACATCCGGGCCGAGTGCGGCTTGCTCGTGTCAATCGCGGGCCGCATCGGCGCCTCCCAAGATCATGCGCTTGCCATCCGAGACGCCACCGCCAGCGGCCTACCGCTTGCGCGCCACGCCACCATTCACGTTCACTTCCGCCGGCCCTGGACGCGGCCTATCGCCGTCCGGCCGCCATTCCGAGACCGGCACCACGCCCGGATCGACCATCTCCAGGCCGCTGAAGACCAGCTCGGACAGCTCATCACCGGTCCGGAGCTGGCCGGCCAGCCCCCGGTCCTGGAATGCCCGCCCGGCACTGGTGACCCCCTCCGGGTCGTATTCCAGCGTGGCATGCGAGGCGACCAGGTAACTGCCGGAAGGAAGCGCGTCCAGCAGCGTGGACACACTGTGCGCCGGATCGTCCTCATCGGGCACGAAGTGCAGGACCGCTACCAGCATCAGCGCCGTCGGCTGGCTGAAATCAAGGGTCTTCGTGACCGCCACGCTGGCCAGGATCTTCTCCGGCTCCCGCAGGTCAGCGTCGATGTAGGTGGTGCGTCCCTCCGGGGAGCTGGCCAGCAGCGCGCGGGCGTGCGCCAGCACGATCGGATCATTGTCGGCATAGGCCACGCGGCATTCCGGCGCCACCGCCTGCGCCACCTCGTGCACGTTGTTCGCGGCAGGCAGGCCCGTCCCGACGTCCAGGAACTGCCGGATCCCGGCCTCGCGGACCAGGTACCGCACGGCCCGGCCCAGGAACGCGCGGTTCTCCCTGGCCGCGGTCCGCACCGAACTCCAGCTCCGCATGACCTGCTCAGCTGTCTCCCGGTCGGCGGCGAAATTGTCCTTGCCGCCCAGGAAGTAGTCGTACATCCGGGCCGGGTGCGGCCTCGTGGTGTCAAAACTCGGCCGCATAAGCTCATCCTTCCCGCCGACGCTGGCGCCGCGGCGCCCTGTTTTCCGCCGTTACAGCGGGATTCTAGTGGTCTCCTGCGAGCGCCTGCTGAGCGGACGGCGCCAGGCGGCGGCGCGGTCGCCGGCCCGCGCTCGCCGGCCCGCGCTCGCCGGCCCGCTAGCCAGTCATGGTCCCGCGGGGCCGGGCCAGCGGCCGCCACGGCACCGCCACCGGCGTAACATCCGTGAAACTTTCCCGGAACGCGGTACCGGTCGCTGGCCGTCCGGGACGCCGCAGTCCGCGCCTGACCGGCGTTCCGCCGCGCCGGCAGATCCGCGCCCGGCGGGAATCTGGCTGGTCCGGGCCAGTGCCGCCGGCCGTGGCCGCGATGCGCGGGGCCGGCCGGCCGCCGCGCGCGACGCCGCCCGCGCAGCCGCCGGGCGCGGGCCCGGGCCGGCCGCCATGTACAGGCCCGTGGAATCTGCCTATCTTCGCCGCAGAGCGCCCGGTGCGGCCTGCCTGTGAGCTTCACCGGGCCAGGACTGCTTGAGGAGGACCCTGCATGAGATTCAAACTCCCCGCACGGGCGGGGCGGTCGCGCCTACGGCGCGGCGTGGCTGCGGCGGCCGCCGCCGCGCTGGGCTGCGCCGGGCTCGCCGCGGTGGCCGCCACCCAGGCCAGCGCGGCAGTTGTCTGCCAGGTGGGCTACACGGTGAATCAGTGGAGCACCGGGTTTACCGCCGCGGTCACCATCACCAACACCGGCACGCCCATCACCAGCTGGACACTGGCCTACT
>JAWWPY010000573.1:0-29698 GCA_033854735.1 Streptosporangiaceae bacterium
CGCCCGAACCCGGCCGCGCGCTGGACGAGCAGCATTTCGAGCTGACCCCGGACGGCCATCTCGCCGTCACGGGCTGGGCCGTCTGGGACGACGCCGGGAACAGGCGGGTCGACCTGGTCGCCGTCGATGGCACGACCGGCGAGCGCCGCACCCTCCTGTCGGCCCCCGGCTTCGACTTCCGCGATCCGCGCATTTCGCCGGATGGCACGTCGGTGCTGTGCACCCGGGAGACGCACGAGACATACGACGCCCCAGGGGATGTCACCCTCCTTATCGTGCCGCTGGCGGGCAGCGGGCCAGCCGGTGGGGCGGACCCGGCGGGAACTGCGGGGAGTGACGGCGCGGCCGCGGCCGGCCGCGCCGGGCTGGAGGTCCTGCTCGCGGGGCTCGACCGCTGGCCCGTCTCCGCGGCATGGGCCGCTGAGAATCGTTGCGTATATTTCACGGCCGATGACCGGGGCCGCTGCCCGGTCTTCCGCGCCGACCGTGGCACCGGCGCGATCACGAGGATCACCACTGACGACGCCGCCTATTCCAGCCTGATCCCGTCACCGGACGGGCGGTTCCTCTACGCGCTGCGGGCGGCGGTGGACAGCCCGCCCGCGGCGGTCCGCATCGACCTCGCCACCCCCGGCGCGCGGCCGCAGCGGCTGGCGGGTCCGGCCGGGCCGCCGGAACTCCCCGGCCGGCTGACCGAGATCGAGACGGTGGCCGACGGCGCAACGATCCGTGGCTGGCTCGCGCTGCCTGCTGGCGCGTCGGCCAGCGCGCCCGCACCCCTCCTGCTGTGGGCCCACGGCGGCCCGCTGTCCAGCTGGAATTCATGGTCGTGGCGGTGGAACCCGTGGCTGATGGTGGCGCGCGGCTACGCGGTGCTGCTGCCCGACCCGGCGCTGTCCACTGGGTACGGCCGCGACTTCATCGCCCGCGGTCACGGCGAGTGGGGCGGCCGGCCGTATACCGACGTAATGGCCATCACCGACGCCGCGGAGGCGCGGCCGGACATTGACGAGACGCGCACCGCCATGATGGGGGGTTCGTTCGGCGGCTACCTGGCCAACTGGATCGCGGGCCATACCAGCCGGTTCCGGGCCATCGTCAGCCACGCGAGCGTCTGGGCGCTGGACCAGATGTTCGGGACGACCGACGCGCCCGCCGAGTGGCGCCGGCAGCTCGGCAGCCCACTGACCCAGCCGCAGCGTTACCAGGCCAACTCGCCGCACCTGCACGCCGCGAACATCGTCACCCCGATGCTGGTGATCCACGGCGGCAAGGACTACCGGGTGCCGATCGGCGAGGCGTTGCGGCTGTGGACCGACCTGGCGGGCGTACGTGGTGGCCTGGCCGGGGCGAAGTTCCTGTACTTCCCGGACGAGAACCACTGGGTGCTCACCCCGGGTAACGCCGTCATCTGGTACGAGACCGTACTGGCGTTCCTGGCCCAGCACGTCCTCGGGGAGCCGTGGCGCCGCCCCACCCTCCTGTGACGATCCTCCGCACTCCCGCGCATTCCGGCGCGCTCCCGCGCGCTCCCGCGCCGCCCACGCCGGCCCCCTGCGCGCGGATTTCCATGATCGCGGTGGATCGGGGGCTGCGGACGACCCCCGATTCACCGCGATCATGGAGTTGGCCCGGCCCTGGGTTCAGAGGAGGCTCAGAAGTTGTGCCGAGAGCTCTGAGAGTCCCGCGCGGCATGCTTCCTGTATCGACAACGACCGGCGGAGCCGCCGCCGGCGGACTCGGAGGAGGCAACTGTGAACGCCCTGGTCCTGGCCAATTTCCCGATGGCCATCCTGGTAATACTGGCGATAGTCGGCATCCCGCTGTGGATGACCTTCAAGCGCCCTGAGACGGCCCCGGACTACGCCGAGGCACGCACCTACCTCGGCGCCAAGGCAGGCCTTCGCGCCGTCCCCGCGTATGCGACGGCCCCCAGCCACGCGGACCGCGCCCCGCAGCCGGCCCGTGTGGCCGCCTGACTCCGGCGCCCACTCGGGGCGGGCTGGCGCAGCCCCAGCCCGACCGGGCCGCCCGACGACAACTACATCCCGACCATCCGACACGGCGAGGGCCCTATGACCCTCGCCGTGTCGCATGTGCCGCCCGCCCACGGCACCGGAGCGGGCATTGCTGTCGTTGTAGGTGCTGGCGGGGGCGGGTTCGGTGTGATGGACAGCAGCGGGGCTGTGGAAGGCTGGAGGCATGACACGCGCGAACCTGGACAAGCGGCCCGGTGAGGTCTCCGCCATGTTCGACCGGGTTGCGGAGCGCTACGACTTGCTGAACGACGTGCTCTCACTCGGCCAGGACCGGTGGTGGCGCCGGGTGGTGGCCCGGGTCGTCGGGGCTCGGGCCGGCGAACGGGTCCTTGACCTCGCAGCGGGCACCGGAAGCTCGTCGGTCACATTTACCGCGGCGGGCGCGGACTGCGTGGCCTGCGACTTCTCGCTGGGCATGCTCCAGGTGGGAGCGCGCGCACACGCGGGCACGGTGAGCTTCGTCGCCGGGGACGCACTCCGGCTGCCCTTCGCCGACCAGGCCTTCGACGCGGTGACGATCTCGTTCGGCCTGCGCAATGTCGCCGACACCGGCGCCGCACTGAGCGAGATGCTGCGGGTCACCAAGCCGGGCGGACGGCTGGTGATCTGCGAGTTCGGGCACCTCCCCGGGCGCCAGATGAACACGCTCTACGAGCGCTACCTGACTACCGCGCTGCCCGCGGTGGCGCGGCGGCTGTCGCGCCACCCCGACGCCTACAGCTACCTCGCCGAATCCATCAAGGACTGGCCGGCCCAGGCTGGGGTCGCGCGGCGGATGGCCGCCGCGGGCTGGTCGGCAGTACGCTGGCGAAATCTGACCATGGGTGTCGTCACCGTTCATGTCGCGCGCCGTCCGGCCTGACCGCGACCTGGCCGGGGCCCCCGGCGATGACCGCAAAGGGGCGGGTCGTCCGGGCCCCGGGATACGGTCTAGACTCCGAACTAAGCACTTGTGAAGCGGTTCACAAGACAGTCAGGACAAGGTCCGTGACCCAGGAAGTTCCCCCCGAAGCTGCCGCCGCCGACGTCATCGTCGTGGGAGCCGGCCCGGCCGGCTCGGCCACGGCGTACTACCTGGCCCAGGCCGGCCTGGACGTGCTCCTGCTGGAGAAGGCCACGTTCCCCAGGGAGAAGGTCTGCGGCGACGGCCTCACTCCGCGCGGGGTAAGGGCGCTGCTCGGCATGGGGGTGACGCCCGACCCGAAGGACGGCTGGAGAGAGAACAAGGGCCTGCGCATCATCGGCGGCGGCGTCCGCCTCGAACTGCGCTGGCCCGAGCTGTCCAACTACCCGGGGTACGGCTTGGTGCGCACGAGGCTCGGCTTCGACGAGACCCTGGCCCGCACGGCTGAGAAGGCGGGCGTGCGGTTGCTCGAAGGCGTCAACGTGACCGGCCCCGTGCTCGACGACGAGGGCCGCATCGTCGGGGTCACCGCCCGGCGGCAGCCGGTCACCGGCGCCGCGGCCGCGGCGAAAACCGAAACAGATACGCAACGGACCTACCGGGCCCGTCTCGTAGTCGCGGCTGACGGCAACTCGTCACGCCTGTCACTGGCGATGGGGTTGCGGAAGAGGGACGACCGGCCGCTGGGCGTGGCCGTGCGCACCTACTACACCAGCCCCAGGCACGACGATGATTACCTGGAGTCGTGGCTGGAACTCTGGGACGGTGACCGGCTGCTGCCGGGCTACGGCTGGATCTTCGGCATGGGCGACGGCACCAGCAACGTGGGCCTCGGCCTGCTGAACACCAGCGCGGCGTTTCAGAACATCGACTACCGGGGCCTGCTCCGCCGCTGGCTCGCCGGGATGCCCGCGGAGTGGGGCTTCACCGAGGAGAACCAGACGCAGCCCGTGCGCGGCGCGGCGCTGCCCATGGGCTTCAACCGGACTCCGCACTACACGCGGGGCCTGTTTCTGGCCGGTGACGCCGGCGGCATGGTCAACCCGTTCAACGGCGAGGGCATCGCCTACGCCATGGAATCGGGGGAGATCGCGGCCCGGGTGATCACCCAGGCTCTGGCGCAGCCCGGCCGGCGCGGCGCGGAGACCGTGCTGGCGGGCTACCCGCAGGTGCTGAAGGACACCTACGGGGGCTACTACACTCTCGGGCGCAAGTTCGTTGAGGCCATCGGGAACCCGCGGGTGATGCAGTTCGCGACCAAGCACGGCATGCCGCACCCGGCCCTGATGCGGATCGTCATGAAAGTCCTGGCCAACCTCACCGAGCCGGGTGGTAGCCATGCGACCGACCGGGTGATGAACGCACTGTCTAGGATAACGCCGGCGGCCTAGGCAGTCCCTGGGACAGATGCCGGGGGAGATAAGGAAGGGAGGCGCGCGATGCTGAGCCTTTATGTGCCGATCCTGATACTCGGCGGCCTGGCCGCCGTCTTCGCGGTCTTCTCGCTGGTGATGGGCTCGCTGGCGGGCCCCAAACGGTGGAACCGGGCCAAGCTCGAGGCCTACGAGTGCGGCATCGAGCCCACCCCGCAGGCGCGGGGCGGCGGCCGGTTCCCGGTGAAGTACTACCTGACGGCGATGCTGTTCATCCTCTTCGACATCGAGATCGTTTTCTTGTATCCGTGGGCGGTCGCCTTGGACCGGCTCGGGGCCTTCGGGCTGGTCGAGATGGTGACCTTCATTGCCACGCTGCTGGTCGTGTACGCCTACGTGTGGCGGCGCGGCGGTCTGGAGTGGGACTAGGCATGGGCCTGGAAGAGAAGCTGCCGAGCGGGATCCTGCTCACCACGGTCGAGAAGGTGGCCGGATACGCGCGCAAGAGTTCGGTCTGGCCTGCCACATTCGGGCTGGCCTGCTGCGCGATGGAACTGATCTCCACCGGGGGCCCCCGGCATGACCTGGCCAGGTTCGGCATGGAGCGGGCTTCCAACACGCCCCGCCAGGCCGACCTGATGATCGTGGCGGGCCGGGTCAGCCAGAAGATGGCCCCCGTGCTCCGGCAGATCTACGACCAGATGGCCGCGCCCAAATGGGTGATCTCGATGGGGGTCTGCGCGTCCAGTGGCGGGATGTTCAACAACTACGCGATTGTCCAGGGCGTCGATCACATCGTGCCGGTCGACATCTACCTGCCGGGCTGCCCGCCGCGCCCGGAGATGCTGCTGGACTCGATCGTGAAGCTGCACGACAAGATCCAGAACATGAAACTCGGGGTCAACCGCGAGCGGGAGGTGGCGGAACTGGAGCGGGCCAGGCTGCGGCGGCTGCCGCTGGCCGCGGACCTCCAGGGCCAGGGCCATGGGCGGCATAGCCACGCACCTAGTGCGGGGGCGCCCCAGTGACTGAGAAGAATCCTCCCGATCCCGCCGCGCAGGTTGACCCGGCCGCACGGATTGACCCGGCCGCACGGATTGATCCGGCCGCACGGGCCGGCCAGGAGCGCCTGCACGAGCAGGTCGAGCGGACCGGGATGTTCGGCGCTGGCGGCACCGGCGACACCTCCGGCTACGGCGGGCTCCAGGTCCGGCGGGCGCTGGTGCCGTCCGCCCAGCGCCCCTACGGCTCCTATTTCGATGACATCGCCGACGGCCTGGCCGATGCCCTGAAGGGGACCGACACGGGCTTCGACGCCGCGGTCGAGCGGGTGATCGTGGACCGTGACGAGCTCACCCTGCACGTGCCGAGAGAGCATCTGCTCGAGGTGATGCGGCTGCTGCGGGACGAGGCCACGCTCGGCTTCGAGCTGTGCGGCGGGGTCTCCGGCGTGCACTATCCCGCTGATGCCGGGCGCGAACTGCACGCCGTCTACCAACTGCTGTCGATCACGCACAACCGGCGCCTCCGGGTCGAGGTCAGCATTCCCGACGCCGACCCGCACCTGCCGTCGCTGGTCAGCGTCTACCCGACCTGCGACTGGCACGAGCGGGAGACCTGGGATTTCTTCGGGATCGTGTTCGACGGGCATCCGGCGCTGACCAGGATCGAGATGCCCGACGACTGGAAGGGGCACCCGCAGCGGAAGGACTATCCGCTCGGCGGGATCCCGGTCGAGTACCGCGGCGCCACCGTGCCGCCACCTGACGAGCGGAGGTCGTACGAGTGACCACGGACTCTGCGGGCCCGGATGCGGCGGATACGGCCGAGGCCGAAGGCCGGGTCTACACCGTCGGCGGCCAGGACTGGGACGAGGTGGTCGCCGCCGCTGACGAGGCGGGTGACGCCGCGAGCGCCGAGCGCCTGGTGGTCAACATGGGACCCCAGCATCCCTCCACGCACGGCGTGCTCAGGCTGATCCTGACGCTCGAGGGGGAGACGGTGACCGAGCTGCGGCCGGTCATCGGGTACCTGCACACCGGCATCGAGAAGAACATGGAGTTCCGCACCTGGACGCAGGGCGTCACGTTCTGCACCCGGATGGACTACCTGGCGCCGATCTTCAACGAGACCGCATACTGCCTGGCGGTCGAGCGGCTGCTGGGTATCGAGGAAAAGATCCCGGAGCGGGCGAGCATCCTGCGGGTACTGATGATGGAGCTCAACCGGATCTCCTCGCACATGATGGCGATCGGCACCTTCGGCCTGGAACTCGGCGCCACCACTGTCCTGCTGTACGGCTTGCGCGAGCGCGAGAAGGTGCTTGACATATTCGAGCTGGTCACCGGGCTGCGGATGAATCATGCCTACATCCGCCCGGGCGGGGTGTCGCAGGACCTGCCGCACGGGGCGCTGGAGAAGATCCGCGAGTTCCTCCGCGTGATGCCCCCGCTGATCGGCGAACTGCGCGCGCTGCTCGACGCCAACCCGCTGTACCTGGCCCGGACCAGGGACGTCGCCTACCTGGACCTGACCGGATGCATGACCCTCGGTGTCACCGGCCCCGTGCTCCGCGCGACCGGGCTGCCATGGGACCTGCGCAAGAGCCAGCCCTACTGCGGGTACGAGAGCTACGAGTTCAGCGTGCCCACCCAGAACAGCTGCGACGCGTACGGCAGGTACCTCGTCCGGATGGACGAGATGGACGAGTCTCTCAGGATCATCGAGCAGTGCGCGGACCGGCTGGCCGGACCCCGGCCGGCCGATGACCGGGTCATGATCGCCGATGCCAAGATCGGCTGGCCGGCCCAGCTGGCGCTGGGCCCGGACGGGCTGGGTAACTCGCCGGACCACATCGCCCACATCATGGGGCAGTCCATGGAAGCGCTCATCCACCACTTCAAGCTGGTGACGGAGGGTTTCCGGGTGCCGCCGGGGCAGGTGTACGCGACGGTGGAGTCGCCGCGGGGCGAGCTTGGCTGCCATGCCGTCAGCGACGGCGGCACGCGGCCCTACCGGGCCCATTTCCGCGACCCGTCGTTCACCAACCTGCAGTCCCTGCCGGCCATGGCCGAGGGCGGAATGATCGCCGACGTCATCGCCTCAGTAGCCAGCATCGACCCTGTCATGGGAGGCGTGGACCGGTGAGCGGTCATCTTTCCGTCCGAATCGACACCCCGCTTCTGATGGGAGGCGTGGACCGGCCATGTCGCTGACGCAGGAGGCTCGCGCGCGGCTGGAGCCGGATGCCGCGCGGATCATCGGGCGCTACCCGAAGTCGCGGTCGGCGCTGCTGCCGCTGCTGCATCTGGTGCAGGCCGAGGAAGGCTACGTCTCCGCTGACGGCATCGAATTCTGCGCCGCGCAGCTCGGGATCACCGAGGCTGAGGTCACCGCGGTGGTCTCCTTCTACTCCATGTACAAGCGCGGGCCGGTCGGCGACTTTCACGTTGGCGTGTGCACCAACTCGCTGTGCGCGGTGATGGGCGGCGACGCCATTTTCGCCGGCCTGCAGGAGCATCTGGGCATCGGCAACGACGAGACCACCGGTGACGGCAAGGTCAGCCTGGAGCACCTGGAATGCAACGCGGCCTGCGACTATGCACCGGTGATAATGGTCAACTGGGAGTTCTTCGACGACATGACCCCGCAGTCGGCCAGGGACCTGGTCGATGGGCTACGGTCAGGTGCCCACGTCGCGCCGACCCGTGGCGCGCCGCGGTTGTGCACCTGGAAGCAGGCGTCGCGAATCCTGGCCGGATTTCCGGACGACCAGGCCACGGCAGGCCAAACCGCGGGCCATGCCACCCTGGCCGGCCTGCGGATCGCCAAGGAACACGGCTGGACGCCAGAATCTGATGGTCCGGGCGACGTGAGAAGTGGGGTGCAGCGATGACCGCGGACATGCCGGATGCGACGGCCGGCTCGCCGGCCCGAGCAGACGGCGGGGGGGCTCCGGGGGGCCCTGCCCCCCGGTCTGGGGGTCCGGGGGTCGCCCCCCGGGCTAGTACGGTGCTGACACCTGAACTCACCTCGCACTGGGATGAGCCCGACTCTTTCACTCTGGCCGCCTACCAGCGCAACGGCGGGTACCGCGCGCTGGCTAAGGCCCTGGCCATGCCGCAGAACCAGGTAATCCAGACGCTCAAGGACTCGGCGCTACGCGGCCGCGGCGGGGCCGGCTTCCCCACCGGCGTGAAGTGGGGCTTCATCCCGCAGGGCGATGGCAAGCCGCACTACCTGGTGGTCAACGCAGACGAGTCGGAGCCGGGTGCCTGCAAAGACATGCCGACCATGCTGGCCAGCCCGCATGCGCTCATCGAGGGCATGGTGATCGCCGCGTACGCGATCCACGCCGACCGTGCCTTCATCTACGTGCGCGGCGAGGTGCTGCACGTGATCAGGCGGCTGCACCACGCCGTGGCCGAAGCCTACGAAGCCGGCTTCCTGGGCGATGACATCCTGGGTTCGGGTTTCAGCCTGGAGATTGTCGTGCACGCCGGGGCCGGCGCCTACATCTGCGGCGAGGAGACCGCCCTGCTCGACTCGCTTGAGGGCTACCGGGGCCAGCCGCGGCTCAAGCCGCCGTTCCCGGCGATAGCAGGCCTGTATGCCTCGCCCACGGTGGTCAACAACGTCGAGTCGATCTCCAGCGTGCCGTACATCATCAGCCATGGTGCGGCGGACTTCGCGGCGCTGGGCACGGCGAAGTCCAAGGGATTCGGGATCTTCTCACTGTCTGGCCACGTCACCACGCCCGGCCAGTACGAGGCGCCCCTCGGCACGACCCTGCGCGAGCTGCTGGACCTGGCGGGCGGCATCCGCGCCGGGCACCGGCTGAAGTTCTGGACGCCGGGCGGCTCGTCCACGCCGTTGTTCACTGACGAGCACCTGGACGTGCCGCTGGACTATGAGTCGGTGGCCGCCGCCGGCTCGATGCTGGGCACCCGGTCGGTCCAGCTCTTCGACGACACCACCTGTGTGGTGCGCGTCGTGCTGCGGTGGATCCAGTTCTACGAGCACGAGTCATGCGGCAAGTGCACGCCGTGCCGGGAGGGCAGCTACTGGGTCGTCCAGCTGCTCGACGACCTGGAACGCGGCCAGGGCAGCGAGGCTGATCTGGACAAGCTGCTCGACATCTGCCAGAACATCACCGGCCGGGCGTTCTGCGCCCTGGGTGACTCGATCGAGGCGCCGGTCAAGTCGTCTATCCGCTACTTCAAGGATGAGTACCTCGAGCATCAGCGGCTCGGTGGCTGCCCGTTCGACCCGGCCGCGTCGGCCCTTTTCGGGGGGTCCGGGGGGTCGTCCCCCCGGGACAGCAACAGTGCGATGGAGTCCGCCCGATGACCGTGCAGACCAACCCGCCCGCGGGCCCGCTCGAACCGGCCGGCCCCGCCCCGGCCAGCCCGGTCCGGCCGCCGGACGGCGTAACCGTCACTATCGACGGATTCGAGATCACCGTGCCCAAGGGAACACTGGTGATCCGTGCCGCAGAGCAGCTCGGAATCCAGATACCCAGGTTCTGTGATCATCCGCTGCTCGACCCGGTCGGCGCTTGCCGGCAGTGCCTGGTCCACATTGAGGGCCAGCCCAAGCCGCCGGCCTCATGCACCACCACCTGCACCGACGGCATGGTCGTGCGCACCCAGATGACCTCGCCGGTGGCCGAGAAAGCCCAGCGCGGCGTGATGGAACAGCTGCTCGTCAATCATCCGCTGGACTGCCCGATGTGCGACAAGGGCGGCGAGTGCCCGCTGCAGAACCAGGCCATGTCCACTGGCCAGGGTGAGACCAGGTTTTACGGGGTCAAGCGGACGTTCCCGAAGCCGATCGCGCTGTCCACCGAGGTGCTGCTCGACCGGGAACGCTGTATCCAGTGCGCCCGGTGCACCAGGTTCGCCGACCAGGTGGCCGGCGACCCGCTGATCGAACTGCTCGACCGCGGCCCGCACGAGCAAGTGGGAATCGCCGAGGGCGTCCCGTTCGACTCGTACTTCTCGGGCAACACCGTGCAGATCTGCCCGGTGGGCGCGCTCACCGGCGCCGCCTACCGGTTCCGGGCCCGGCCGTTCGACCTGGTATCGGAGCCCAGCGTCTGCGAGCACTGCGCGTCAGGCTGCAGGCAGCGCACCGACCACCGGCGGGGCGTGGTCACCCGCCGGCTGGCGGGCAACGTCCCAGCGGTCAACGAGGAATGGAACTGCGACAAGGGCCGGTGGGCGTTCACCTACGCCACCCAGCCGGACCGGCTGGCCGGGCCGCTGGTCCGGAACTCCGACGGGGTGCTCGTCCCGGCATCCTGGCCGGACGCGTTCGACACCGCGGCCCGCGGGCTGCAGGCCGCGAAAGGACGGGCGGCGGTGCTCACCGGCGGGCGGCTCACCCTGGAGGACGCCTACGGCTACGCCAAGTTCGCCCGCCTGGCTCTGGCCAGCAACGACATCGATATGAGGGCGCGCCCGCACTCGGCCGAGGAGACGGAGTTCCTCGCCGCCAGTGTGGCGGGCCGGGGCATCGACGTGAGTTACGCGGATCTGGAACGCGCACCCGCCGTGCTGCTGGCCGGATTCGAGCCGGACGACGAATCACCGATCGTGTTCCTGCGGCTGCGCAAGGCCGTCCGCGCGGGGACCCTGACCGTCTACTCCGTCGCCCCGCTGGCCAGCCATGGGCTGGCCAACCTGTCCGGGGTGCTGCTGCCCACCGTTCCCGGCGCCGCGGCCGAGGCGCTCGGCAGCCTGATCACCGGGTCCGGCCTGGACGAGGCGGGCCGCGCCGCGGCCCAGGCCCTGACTCAGGAAGGTGCCATCATCCTGGTCGGTGAGCGGCTGGCCGAGGTGCCGCGCGGGCTCACCGTGGCGGCCGGGCTGGCCCGGGCCACCGGCGCGCGGCTCGCCTGGGTGCCACGCCGGGCCGGTGAGCGCGGCGCGATCGAGGCGGGCGCGCTGCCGTCCCTGCTGCCCGGCGGCCGTCCCGTCGCCGACGCCCAAGCGCGGGCCGAGGTGGCCAGGGCCTGGGGGGTGGCCGCCCTGCCTGAAGTTCCTGGCCGGGACACCACGCAGATCCTCGCCGCGACATCGACCGACATCGACGCCCTGGTGGTGGCCGGCCTGGATCCTGGGGACCTGGCCGACCCGCAGGCGGCCCTGGCCGCGCTGGAGGCGACGCCGTTCGTGGTCAGCCTGGAACTGCGGCCCAGCGCGGTTACCGACCGGGCTGACGTGGTGCTGCCGGTGGCCGCGGTCGCCGAGAAGGCGGGCACCTTCGTGAACTGGGAGGGCAGGCCGGGCTCGTTCGGCGTCGCCCTCGATGTCCCCGGCATCCAATCTGACCTGCACATCCTCGGCAGGATCGCCGACGAGATGGACGTTCACCTCGGGCTGCCCGACGCCGCGGCGGCCCGTAGGGAACTCGCCGCACTGGGTCCCTGGACGGGCACCCGTGCCCCCGGCCCAGCCGAGCCCGGGCCCGGCGGGCGCGGGCACCGCGAGCACGCGCAGTGGGATCTTGGCCCGGGTGAGGCGGTCCTCGCCACCTGGCACCAGCTTCTCGATACCGGGCGAATGCAGGACGGCGAGCCGTTCCTGGCCGGAACAGCCCGCGCCGTGGTGGCCCGGATGTCACCCGCGACCGCGGCGGAAGTGGGCGCGATCGACGGCGGTAGGGTCACTGTGGCCACGGATCACGGCTCGGTGACTGCCGCAGTGCAGACCACGGCAATGCCGGACCGGGTGGTGTGGCTGCCGACCCATTCCCTCGGGTGCGAGGTGCGGAGCGGACTGGGCGCCGGTCACGGCACCCTGGTGACATTGAGGAGCGTGGAATGACAGCCCTGGGCCACGCGTCCGGTGGCGCGCGATGAGCGCGGCGGGCAGCCAGATCGGCCTGGTCAGCGCGGCGGGCAGCCATCCCGGCCTGGCCAGCGCGGCGGATCCGACGCTGAACAGCTTTTACCAGCAGCCATGGTGGCTGGTGATCATCAAGGTGCTGGTCGTCTTCCTCTTCCTGATGATCACGACCCTGTTCGCGATCTGGGCTGAGCGCCGCATCATCGGGCGCATGCAGCAACGGCCGGGCCCGAACCGGGCCGGCCCGTTCGGGCTGCTCCAGTCGCTGATGGATGGCCTCAAGCTGCCGCTGAAGGAAGACATCGTCCCCCGGCACGTGGACAAACTGCTTTTCGTGATCGCCCCCGCGATCTCCGTCATCCCGGCCTTCGTGAGTTTTGCCATCATCCCGTTCGGGCCCGAGGTCTCGATTTTTCACCATCACACGGCGCTTCAGGTCGCCGACCTGCCGGTAGCGGTGCTGCTGGTCCTCGCGATGAGCTCGATGGGCGTCTACGGGATCGTGCTGGCCGGCTGGGCGTCCGGGTCGCCGTACCCGCTGCTCGGCGCGCTCCGCTCGTCGGCCCAGGTGATCAGTTACGAGATCGCGATGGGGCTGTCGTTCGTCGCGGTGTTCCTCTACGCGGGCTCGCTGTCCACCACGGCGATCGTCTCCAGCCAGGCGCACGGCACGTCATTCCACCTGTTCGGGGCCGTCCTGCACGCCCCGTCCTGGTACGGGGTGGTGCTGTTCCCATCGTTCGTGATCTACCTGATCACGATGGTCGGCGAGACGAACCGGCTCCCGTTCGACCTGCCCGAGGGCGAGGGCGAACTAGTGGGCGGCTTCCACACCGAGTACTCGTCGCTCAAGTTCGCGCTGTTCTACCTCGGTGAGTACATCAACATGACGACGGTCGCCGGGCTGGCCACGACGCTGTTCCTCGGCGGCTGGCGGGCGCCCTGGCCGCTGTCGGTGTGGTCGGGGGCGAACAGCGGCTGGTGGCCGGTGCTCTGGTTCCTGGCCAAGGTGCTGATCCTGCTGTTCGGGTTCGTCTGGCTGCGCGGTACGCTGCCCCGGATCCGCTACGACCAGCTGATGACGTTCGGCTGGAAGGTGCTCATCCCGATCTCGCTGGCCTGGATTATGATCATCGCCACCATGCGGGTGTTCCGCCAGAACGGCGGGAGCACGCCCGTCTATATCGTGGCCGGGCTCATCATCGCGTGCATCATCCTGCTGCTCTTCCTGGGTGACGTGGCCGCAGAACGGCGGCGGCTGGCGGCGGAGGCGCAGGACGAGCCGGACGGCGCCGCTGAGGGCGGCGTGGTGAGCACGGCCGCCGCACCGGCCCCGCGGAGTTACCCCGTCCCGCCCATGGATCTTCCGCACTACCACGGGATCGGCGTCTCGGTGGGCGCCGGGGACGAGCCGCGGGCTACCACCGGTGGCCCCAGCGACCCTGGGTCCACCGCCAACGGCACCTCCAAGGAGGTCTCGGGTGTTTGACTTCCTCAACCCGGTCAAGGGATTCGGCGTCACCTTCCGCACGATGTTCAAGAAGGTGGATACCGTCGAGTACCCCGAGGTCATGGAGCCCACCGCGCCCCGCTTCCACGGCCGCCACCAGCTCAACCGCTGGCCCGACGGGCTGGAGAAGTGCATCGGCTGTGAACTGTGCGCTTGGGCCTGCCCGGCCGACGCCATCTACGTGGAGGGCGCCGACAACACCGAGGACGGCCGTTACTCCCCGGGCGAGCGCTACGGGAGCGTCTATCAGATCAACTACCTCCGCTGCATCCTGTGCGGGCTCTGCGTCGAGGCCTGCCCGACCCGGGCGCTGACCATGACCAACGAGTACGAGCTGGCCGACGACAACCGGGAGAGTCTCATCTGGACGAAGGAGCAGCTGGTCGCGCCGCTGCTGCCGGGGATGGAGGCGCCGCCGCACCCGATGCGCCTCGGCCCGACCGAGAGGGACTACTACCTGCTCGGGACCTCGGATGCGACCAGGAAGGCCGAGCCGGGCGGGACGGGAACGTCGGCCACATCGGACACGTTGGCCGAATCGGCCACACCATCCGCGGCGGCCACCCCGGGCGGGACCGAGACGCCAGCCACGCCGGGCGAGACAGGTTATGACGAGCAGACCGGGGCGGAGCGGTGATGCACGGCGAGGTGCTGGCCGCGGCGAGCGGTGCCGCGTCCGCCGCCGAGTCCACGGCTTTCTGGGTGCTGGCCGTCCTGGCCGTGGCCGCGGCCCTCGGCATGATCCTGGCCCGCCGGGCCGTGCACTGTGCCGTGCTGCTCGCCGTCGTGATGCTCTCGCTGGCCGTCCTCTACGCCTTGCAGGGCGCGCCCTTCCTGGCCTTCGTCCAGGTGATCGTGTACACCGGCGCGGTGCTGATGCTCTTCCTCTTCGTGCTGATGATCGTCGGAGTGAGCTCGGCTGACTCCCTGGTGGAGACCATCAAGGGCCAGCGGATGGCCGCCGGCCTCGCGGGTATCGGCCTGCTGGTCCTGCTCAGCCTGGTCGTGGGGCACGCGGCCCTGGCCTCGGGCGGGGCGGCCAGCGCCTCGTACGGGCCGTCCAACATGAACGGGCTCGCCACCCTGATCTTCACCCGGTACGTGTTCCCGTTCGAGGCGACCAGCGCCTTGCTGATCACCGCGGCGCTGGGCGCCATGGTGCTCGCGCACCGGGAGCGGACCTCCCCCAAGCCCACCCAGCGCGGCATGTCCAAGCTCCGGATGGCCGGCAGCCGCCCGACTCCGCTGCCGGGACCTGGGACGTATGCGCGGCACAACGCGGTGGACATGCCGGCGCTCCTGCCGGACGGCAGCCCGGCTGGTCTCTCGGTCAGCCCGGTCATCGCCGCGAGGCGGGCTGGGCTGCCCCAGGGTGACCGGGAGCCGGCCGAGGGTGAACAGCCATCCACTACTGGGCGGGAGGACGCGCGATCATGAGCCCAGGACACTTCGTGGCGCTGGCCGTGATTCTTTTCGTGATCGGCGCGGTCGGCGTGCTGGTGCGCCGCAACGCGATGGTCGTGTTCATGTGTGTCGAGCTCATGCTGAACGCGGTCAACCTCGCGTTCGTTGCTTTTGCGAGGATGCACGGAGCGCTGGATGGCCAGGTCATCGCGTTTTTCGTGATGGTGGTCGCCGCCGCTGAGGTCGTCGTGGGACTGGCCATCCTGATGTCCATCTTCCGCACCCGCCAGTCGGCGTCGGTCGATGATCCGAACTTGCTGAAGTATTGACCCGCGGTGACCCCCGGTGTGGTTCTTACCGGGGCCATGCCGGGGGGTTCCGGGGGGTCATCCCCCGGGCTAGCACCGCGGGGGGTTGTCCCCCCGGGCCAGCACAGGAGGTAGCGCAGTGACAGGCTCAGTTGCGGCTGCGGCGTCAGCCGCGGCCGCGCACGCGGTCGCGGCCCCGGCCACGACGACCGTGGCCGCAGCCGGCGTGCAGCGCGCAGCGTGGCTGCTGATCGCGCTCCCGCTGGCCGGTGCCGTCGTGCTCCTGCTCGGCGGCCGGCGCACCAACCGCTGGGGGCACGTGCTGGGCGTGGCCATGCCGGCGGCCGCGTTCGTCTACGGCGTCATTGCCTTTTTCGCCATGCTCGGCTACCCGGCGAGCCAGCGCGGCCGGGACCTGCACGTGTACTCCTGGATCGCGGTAGGCGCGTTCAAGGTGAACGTCGGGCTCCAGCTCGATCAGCTTTCGATCAGCTTCGTGTTGCTGATCACCGGGGTCGGCTCGCTCATCCATATCTTCGCGGTCGGCTACATGGCCAGCGACCCGGAGCGGCGGCGCTTCTTCGGCTTCATGAACCTGTTCCTCGCCGCGATGCTGCTGCTCGTCCTGGCCGACAATTACCTGCTGCTGTACGCGGGCTGGGAGGGCGTGGGCCTGGCCTCCTACCTGCTGATCGGCTTCTGGCAGTTCAAGCCGCCCGCCGCGGTCGCGGCCAAGAAGGCGTTCATCGCGAACCGGGTCGGTGACGCCGGGCTTTCGCTGGCCATCATGCTCATGTTCGCGACGTTCGGCACGGTGTCCTTCAGCGGGGTGTTCTTCCATCCCGGATCCGCGGGCGGGGGCGTGATCAGCGCGATAGGGCTGCTGCTGCTGCTCGGCGCCTGCGGTAAGTCCGCCCAGCTGCCGCTGCAATCCTGGCTGCTCGACGCGATGGAAGGCCCCACTCCCGTGTCGGCGCTGATCCACGCCGCGACGATGGTGACGGCCGGCGTCTATCTGATCGTCCGGTCCGCCCCCATCTTCAACCTGTCACCGACCGCCCGCCTGGCGGTGACGGTCGTCGGCGCAGCGACGCTGTTGTTCGGCGCGATCATCGGTTGTGCCAAGGACGACATCAAGAAGGCGCTGGCCGGCTCGACGATGAGCCAGATCGGCTACATGACCCTGGCCGCGGGGCTCGGGACCGCCGGGTACGTGTTCGCGATCGCGCACCTGATCGCGCACGGCTTCTTCAAGGCCGGGCTGTTCCTCGGGGCGGGGTCGATAAAGCACGAGATGGACGACGAGGTGGACATGCGCCGCTTCGGCGGGCTGCGTTCGGTCATGCCCATCACGTTCGTCACGTTCACGTTCGGCTATCTCGCCATCATCGGGGTGCCGCCATTCTCCGGCTTCTTCACCAAGGACCCGATCATCGAAGCGGCCTTCGCGAAGGGCGGCACATCGGGAGCCATCCTCGGCGGCGCGGCGCTGCTCGGGGCGGGGATCACCGCCTTCTACATGACCCGCGTCATGTTCATGACCTTCGCCGGCGAGCGCCGGTGGGACGAGTCGGCGCACCCGCATGAGGCACCCCCGGTGATGACCTCACCGATGGTGGTGCTCGCCATCGGCTCGCTGTGCGGGGGCGGGTTCCTGCTCCTGGGCAACCGGTTCGTGAACTTCCTGGCTCCCGTGGTCGGCACCCCGCCGGCCAGCCGGGGGTTCTTCACCCCGGCCGGCATCGCGGCGCTGGTTCTCGTGGTGGTGGGCGCGGGCATCGGGTGGGCTATGTACGGGCGCCGCCCCGTGGCCGCCGTCGCGCCCGCGGGGGCGTTCCCGGTCGTGGCGGCGCGCAAGGACCTGTACGGGGACGCGTTCAACGAGTCGGTGCTGATGCGGCCGGGCCAGTGGCTGACGAGGCTGTCCGTGTACTTCGACAACCGGGGCGTCGACGGCCTGGTGAACACCCTCGCCGCCACCGTGGGCGGCACCTCGGGGAGGATGCGCCGGGTGCAGACCGGGTTCGTCCGTTCCTATGCCCTGTCCATGTTCGTCGGCGCGGCGCTGCTCGTCGGCGTGCTCCTCCTGGCGCGGATCTAAAGCCATGCCAAGATCCACGAGACACGGCCTACTGGTGAGGCGGCAGACCCCATGAGCACGTTTCCCTGGCTGACGGTTATCGGCGCGATCCCGCTGGTCGGCGCGGTGGCGGTGTCGATCACCCCCGGCGCGTCCGCCCCGGGCGCAGAGGCGGACCGGGAGGCTCGCGGTCTCCTGGTCAAGCGGCTGGCGCTCGCGTTCTCACTGGTCACGCTGGTGCTGACGATCGTGATGATGGTCAGGTTCAAGCCGGGTGGCCCGGATTTCCAGTTCACCCAGACCTATCAGTGGATCCCGCAGTTCGGCGTGCACTACGCGGTCGGGGTGGACGGGATCGCCCTGGTGCTGATCGGCCTGACCGTGGTGCTGATGCCGGTGGTCATCCTCGCGTCCTGGAACGACGCCGACGGCAGCCCGCGCCCCGTCCCGGGCTCGCCCGGCGAGCAGCCCAGCGCCGAACAGGCCAGTGGCAGCCAGGCCAGTGGCGAGGCGCGCCCGAGGCGCAGCGTGAAGACCTACTTCGCGCTGCTGCTGCTGCTCGAGACGATGATCATCGGCGTGTTCGCGGCCACCGACGTGTTCCTCTTCTACGTGTTCTTCGAGGCCATGCTGATCCCGATGTACTTCCTGATCGGCAGTTTCGGCGTCGGGCAGCGCCAGTACGCCGCGGTCAAGTTCCTGCTGTACAGCCTGTTCGGCGGGCTGCTCATGCTGGTCGCCGTCATCGCGCTGTATGTCTACTCGGCTCAGGACGGGCACCCGGCCACCTTCCTGTTCAGCCAGCTCACCCACATCGCGCTCAGCCCGGGGGCAGCCAGATGGCTGTTCCTCGGATTCTTCATCGCGTTCGCGATCAAGGCGCCGCTGTGGCCGTTCCACACCTGGCTGCCTGACGCGGCCACGGCCGCGCAGCCCGGTACCGCGGTGCTCCTAGTGGGCGTGCTCGACAAGGTGGGCACGTTCGGGATGATCCGGTACTGCCTGGAACTCTTCCCGTCGGCCGCCCGGTACTTCACGCCGCTCATCCTCACCCTGGCCGTGATCGGGGTCCTGTACGGGGCGATCGTGGCCATCGGCCAGGCGGACATGAAGCGGCTCATCGCCTACACGTCCATCTCGCACTTCGGCTTTATCGTGCTCGGCATCTTCGTGCTGACCAGCCAGGGCCAGTCGGGCGCGACCCTGTACATGGTGAATCACGGGCTGGCCACCGGGGCGCTCTTCCTCATCGCGGGCTTCATGATCGTCCGCCGGCGCTCGTCGCGGATCGCGGACTACGGCGGGGTACAGAAGGTCGCACCGGTGCTGGCCGGGCTGTTCCTGATCTCTGGGCTCGCCGGACTGGCCCTGCCGGGCCTGTCCACGTTCGTCAGTGAGTTCCTCGTCCTGGTTGGCACGTTCACCAGGTACAAGGTGGCCGCGTCGTTCGCCACGGTGGGCATCATCCTGGCCGCGATCTACATCCTGTGGATGTACCAGCGCACGATGACCGGCCCGGTGCGCGAGCAGGTGGCGAAGATGCCCGACCTGAAGGCCCGCGAACTCTGGGCGGTCGGGCCGCTGATCGCATTGATCATCGCGTTCGGCGTCTACCCCAAGCCGCTGCTGGACATCATCAATCCCGCGGTGCATCAGACGCTGGTCCAGATGCACGCCAAAGACCCTGTTGCTCCGCACACGGTTCCGGTGACCTTCTACGTTCTGCCCGGCGGGCAAAGCCTGAGTAGCGCCGAAGGCGCGCTAAGCAAGAAGGGACCGACCCCGTGACCGGGATCTCTGGCACCCTCGCGGCGGGCACGATCACGCCGCCGCACATCGAGTACAGCCAGCTCTCCCCGATGCTGCTGGTCTTCGGCCTCGCTATCGCCGGGGTTCTGGTCGAGGCCTTCGCGCCTCGGCCGCAGCGGCGCCCCATACACCTGGTGCTCACACTCGGCGGCCTAGCTGCGGCGTTCGTGCTGGTTATCGTGACCGCCGCCGGGTCGTCGCTCTTCGCCCAGGGCAGTCCCGGGCGGATCGACGCGGTGGGCGCGGTGGCGGTGGACGGGCCGACCCTGTTCATCTGGGGCACGATCCTCGTGCTCGCCTTCGTCAGCGTCCTGCTCATCGCCGAGTCCTCGCACGATGTGAGCCCGTTCGCGGCCCAGGCCGCCACCATCCCGGGCAGCGCTGAGGAGCGGGAGGGGCTGCTGGCCGGGATCACGCACACCGAGGTCTACCCGCTGACCCTGTTCGCCGTCGGCGGCATGCTGCTGTTCCCGGCGTCCAACGACCTGCTCACCATGTTCGTCGCCCTGGAAGTGCTCTCGCTCCCGCTCTACCTGCTGTGCGGCATGGCCCGGCGGCGCCGGCTGCTCTCGCAGGAGGCGGCGATGAAGTACTTCCTGCTCGGCGCCTTCTCCTCAGCGTTCTTCCTGTTCGGCGTGGCCATGCTGTACGGGTTCTCGGGCTCGGTGTCGCTGGCCGCCATCGCGTCCGCAGCGAGCTCGAACACGGGCAGCGCGACGCTGCTTTACGCGGGGATCGCGCTGCTCGGCCTCGGGCTGCTGTTCAAGATCGGCGCGGTGCCGTTCCAGAGCTGGAAGCCGGACGTCTACCAGGGTGCCCCCACGCCGGTGACCGCGCTGATGGCGTCGTGCACCCTGGTCTCCGCGTTCGGCGCGCTGCTGCGCGTGTTCTATGTCGCGTTCGGCCAGCTGACCTGGGACTGGCGGCCGTTCATGTGGGTGGTGGCCATTCTCACCATGGTGGTCGGTGCGATCATCGCCATCACCCAGACTGACGTGAAGCGCCTGCTCGCCTACTCCTCGATCGCGCACGCCGGCTTTGTGCTGACCGGGGTGGTCGCCGCGACCGCGTCGGGCCTGTCCGGGAGCCTGTTCTACCTCGCCGTCTACGGCTTCACGACCATCGGCGCGTTCGCGGTGGTGACCCTGGTGCGTGACCCGACCGGCGAGGCGGCGCACCTGTCCAGCTGGGCCGGCCTGGGCAAGCGCTCACCGCTGGTGGCGGGTATCTTCGCCTTCTTCCTCCTCGCGTTCGCCGGGATCCCGCTGACCAGCGGCTTCACTGGGAAGTTCGCGGTGTTCCAGGCCGCGATCGCGGGCGGGGCGTTGCCGCTGGTCATCGTCGGGGTGCTCAGCAGCGCCATCGCGGCGTTCTTCTACGTGCGGGTGATCGTGCTGATGTTCTTCAGCGACCCAGCCCCCGGCGGTCCTGCGGTGGTCGCGCCCGGCCTGTTCACCGGCGTGGCCGTGGCGTTCGGCGTGATCACGACCCTGGTTTTCGGCATAGTGCCGCAACCCCTGCTTAGCCTCGCGAATCATGCAGCTCTCCATCTGTTCGTCCGCTGACGCGGCTCCCGGCGTGCCCGGGGTGTCCGGCCGCCCGGCGGGGGGCATATGTGGGGTTACCGATGACTGGGAGCCTGCGTGATTACTGCTGTCCCCGTGGAACTGCCCGACGCCGCCCTCGCGGCCGAGATCGGTGACGGGCTGGCCTTGGTGGAGAAGTCGCTCGCCGCAGCGGCTCAGGCCGAGGAGACGCTGCTCGCCCAGGCCTCGCGGCATCTGATCGATGCGGGCGGGAAGCGGTTCCGGGCCACCCTCGTGCTGCTCGCCGCCCAGTTCGGCAACCCCCGCGACGAGCGGGTCGTCCCGGCGGCGGTGGCGATTGAACTGACCCACCTGGCCACGCTGTATCACGACGATGTGATGGACGAGGCGGCGATCCGGCGCGGTCATGAGAGCGCGAACTCCCGGTGGACCAATACGATCGCCATCCTGACCGGGGACTTCCTGTTCGCCCGGGCCTCGCTGATCCTCGCTGATCTCGGCGACGAGGCGATCAGGATCCAGGCGGAAACCTTCGGCCGGCTGGTGAGCGGGCAGATCGCCGAGACCATCGGTCCCGCGCCCGGTCAGGACCCCCTCGCGCATTACCTCCGGGTGGTGACGGAAAAGACGGGATCGCTGATCGCCACGGCCGGCCGGTTCGGCGCGATGTTCTCCGGCGCTCCGGCCGAGATCGCCGCGCGGCTGGAGCCCGCCTGCGGCGCTATCGGCATCGCCTGGCAGTTGTCCGACGACATCCTGGATGTGGCCAGCGAGTCCGCGCAATCCGGCAAGACGCCCGGCACCGACCTGCGCGAGGGAATCCGGAGCCTTCCCGTGCTGCACGCCCTCCGGGCGGCCGGTCCGGGCGATGAACGGCTCAGCGAGCTGCTCAGCGCCGACCTGACCGACGAGTCGCTGCACGGCGAAGCGCTCCGGCTGCTGCGCGCCCACCCCGCGATGGAGGCAGCACGCGCTGATCTGCGGTCCTGGGTCAAGGCGGCGCGGGACGAGATCTCGGGCCTGCCGGACGTTCCCGCGCGGGCCGCGTTCGAGGCGCTCTGCGACTATGTTGTGGACCGCACAGGCTGAAGATTGTCCCCTCACTCCCCCTTTATGGCGCCGCTCCGGCCCGGGGTGCCCGTGATCCGCAGCCAGAACCCGACGGGGAACAGCCGGACGTTCAGGTGCTCGTCCACCAGCCCCCACAGGCCACGGCGGGCGAACAGGGCCACGAGGATCGCGACCAGGCCCAGGATGATCAGGTACCACGCGTTGTACGAGGCCAGCGTCTGCTGCAGCACCATGTACACCACAGTGCCGAGGATGGGCCCCTCGATCGTGCCCAGCCCGCCGATGATGGTCGCGAACGCCATCTCCGCGGTCCACTGCACGCTGAACACCGCGCCCGGCTGCACCTGGAGCTGGCTGATCGCCAGCACCGCGCCCGCGGCGCCGCAGCCGGCGCCCGCCACCACGAACACCAGCAGCCTGGCCAGGCCGACCCGCGCCCCGGAGCTGCGTGCGGCCACCTCGTCGTCACGGATGGCGGTGAGCACCAGGCCGAGCCTGCCGCGCAGCAGCAGGTAGATGGCGGCCAGGGCCAGCACCGTGACGGCCAGCCCAGCCCAGTAGGTATACGCGGTGAGCAGCGCCGGGCTGAACCCGGACAGGCCGGGCAGCGGCATGCCGGTCCCGCCGCCGATCGAGGAGAACTTCTCGATGATGAGCATGATGGTCGCGGCGAGCACCCAGGTGGCGATCGCGAAATACCCGCTGCGCAGCCGGGAGACCAGCCACCACAGCGGCAGCGCCACAACGCCGCAGCCGATCGCGGCGACGGGCAGCGCGGCGAACGGCGAAGTGCCGTGGAGGGCGAGGATCAGCACGAAGTACGCGCCGAGCCCAACGAACGCCTGCTGCCCGACCGACACCAGGCCCGCGTATCCCGCCAGCAGGTTCCACATGCTCGCCATCGTGAGCACGGTGAACGCTTGTACCATGATGCTGGTGGTGCCCGAGTGCACGATGTAGGGGAACAGCGCGAGCACCACGACGACGATCAGCGCGCCCGCCCCGGTCCACGCGACGTTTCTGCGCGACCTCGTGACCCGGAATTTTTCTGCCGAACGAGCGGTGGTTTCCGCGGCCAGGCTCATGATTGTGCCCTCCGGGTGATAAGGCCTTGCGGGCGCAGGACGAGCACGGCGAGGAACACGATGTACCCGGCGAGGACCTCGTTGGAGATATTGATCTGGGCACCGATCTGCTGGGCCACGCCCAGCACCACGCCGCCGACCAGGGTGCCCCACAGCGAGCCGAGCCCGCCGATCACGACCGCCGCGAACGCGAACAGCAGGATCGTGTCGGTGCCCGTGGTCGGCGAGAGCTGGGAGTACATGCCGTAGGCGATGCCGGCCAGCGCCACGGTGCCGAACGCGAGCGCCGCCGCGATGCCGAACACGTGCCGGTAGTCGGCCCCGGCCAGCTGCGCCGCCTCCCTGTCGTCAGCCACGGCGCGGATCAGGCGGCCGTACTTGGACGCGGAGAGGAAGTACTGCAGCCCGAGCAGCACCACCACAGCGACCGCGAAGACGACCACGAGCAGGTAGCCGATCTGGATATGCGACCCGAGCCTGAAGGATCCGCTGACCAGTGCCAGCTCAGTGCCGATCGCGCGGCTGTTGGCGGTGAAGAACTGGAGCAGGCCGTTCTCGATCACCACCGACAGGCCGAAGGTGACTATCAGGGTGGTGAGCACGCTGCGGTCGAGCGCGCTCTGGATGATAGTGCGCTGGAGCACGTAGCCGAGCAGCGCCATCACCGGTACCACGATGAGGAAGGACCAGAGCACGGGGATGTGGGTGCCGGCGATGACCCCGATCGCGACGTAGCCCGCGACCACAGCGAGGTCGCCGTGCGCGAGGTTCACAACCTTCATCACCCCGAACATCAGCGACAGCCCGCAGGCGAACAGCGCGTAGAGCCCGCCGGTCAGCACCCCTTGGATGATGGCGTTTACCCAGGCCATTACGGCTCACTCCGTTCGCCGGTGTCAGCCAGGCCGAAGTAGGCTGCCTCGACCTGGTCCGCGGTGACGTCGGCGGGCCTTCCTTCCAGGGTGGACCGGCCCTCCAGGAGGCAGTGGATGTGTGATGCCACCCGCAGGGCCTGGCTCACGTCCTGCTCGACGAGCAGCACGGTGAGGCCGGTCGCCAGGATCTGCGGCAGCATGCCGTAGATGCGCTGGACGACCACGGGCGCGAGGCCGAGCGACAGTTCATCAAGCAGCAGCGCGCGGGGGTTGGCGACGAGTGCCCGGCCGATGGCGAGCGCCTGCTGCTCACCGCCGGAAAGCTGGGCGGTCAGCTGGTTGCGGCGCTCTCGCATCCAGCCGAACATCTCATACACGCTCTCGATGGTCCACGGGCCCGGCCGCGCGTACGTCGCGCCGACCTGCAGGTTTTCCTCTACTGACAGCGACCCGAACAGCCGCCTGCCTTCCGGCACCATGACGATTCCCTGCGTGGCCCGGCGCTCGGGCCGCAGCCTGGTCACGTCCTTTCCGTCGAACAGAACCGAGCCGGTCGTCGGATGGTGCAGGCCGGCGATCGTGCGGAGCAGCGTCGACTTGCCCGCGCCGTTCGCGCCGATGATCGCGTAGACCTCGCCGGGGAACACCCGCAGTGAGATTGCATTAAGGGCCCGGAGCTGCCCGTGGTGCACGACCAGGTCGCGGACCTCCAGCAGTGCTTGCCCGCTCGGCTCCTCAGTCCAAGCGTCGCCGCGCCCCTTTGGCTCACTCATGGGGGTCTCCTGGGCTGAGGTCCTCGCTCAGGGTGCCACCGCTGAGCGCCGCGGTGACCTCAGTGCCGAGGAAGATCTCGCGGACCGCGGGGTTGGCCAGCACCGTGGCAGGCTCGCCGTCGCCGACGAACTTGCCACCGGCCAGGCAGATCAGCCGGCTCACCACCGGGGTGAGCGCGCGCACGACGTGCTCGATCCAGATCACCGCCGTGCCCTCGGCGTTGACGCCGCGGACGATCTCGACAAGCTGGGCGACCTCGGGGTCGGTGAGGCCGCCTGCCACCTCGTCGAGCAGCAGCAGCGTGGGCTGCGTGGCGAGGGCGCGGGCCAGTTCCAGCCGCTTGCGCTGGAGCAGGCCGAGCCGCTCGGCGGGGACGTTCGCCTGGCCGGAGATGCCAGTCCGGTCCAGTGCCTCGACCGCTGCCGCGTAGCTGGCCCGCCTCCGCAGGCCGCCGCCCTGCTGGGCGGCGACGAGCAGGTTCTCGAACACGGTCATGTCCCCGAACGGCCGCGGCACCTGGTACGTACGGCCGACGCCCAGCCTGCACCGCGCGGCCGCTTCCAGCTTGGTGACCGTGCGTCCGGCGAAGCGGACCTCACCTGCGCCGGGGGCGAGATCCCCGGAGATGAGACCGAACAGGCTCGTCTTGCCGGCGCCGTTCGGCCCCACGATCCCGACCGTGTCCCCCGGGCCGACGGCCAGCGACAGGTCCTCCGCGATGACGACCTGGCCGAACCGTTTCGTCACGTGGGCGAGCTCGAGCAGCGGGCCCGTCATTTTCTCCCCGCTCGCTTGCGGAGCGCTTTGAGGCGCCGCTCCCGCTCGCTCTTCGCTCGCCGGAAAACCAGCGGCTCGCTCATGGGGTCACGGGTTAGTCGGCTTCAGGTCGGCGGTGATCTTCGCCTGCGGCTGCAGCGTGTTGTCGACGACCTGCATCTCCAGCGGGTACTTGGTTCCCTTCTGCCACTGCACGCCGACCGGCGGGGTGATCGCCACGCCCGGCGCTGGGCCGCCCGAGGCGAAGTTCAGCGGCCCAGCCAGCGCTCTGATGTTCACCTTGTGGATGGCGTCGGCGACCTCGGCCTTGTCGTGCGGGTCGCTCACTGAGGTGAGGGCCGCGTGGGCGGCCTCGAAGAGGCTGTAGTTGCTGATATTGGAGTTCCACTGCCCGTTGGTAGCGGCCTCGAATTCGTTGGCCATCTGCTGGCAGGTCTCACCGGTGAACGAGGACTTCCACGGCAGCGACGGCACCCACCAGGCGTCGGTGGCCACGTTGTCGACCAGGCTTCCGAGCGCGTAGGCGTCGGGCGGGAACAGCAGCACCTTGGCCACGGTCGCCAGCTTCGGCTTGAAGCCCTGCTGCACCGACTGCTTCCACATGGTGGCGAAATCGGGCGGCAGCGGGACGTTGGTGAAGAAGTCGGCGTTGGCCGACTTGAACGCGGAGATCATCGAGGAGTAGTTCGTGGTCCCGTCGGGGTAGGGCGAGGATACGTCGAACGTGTAGCCCGCCCCCTTGGCGATCGGCGGGAACACCGCGCGGAACGCGTTGCCGTCTGAGTCGTTGGGGAACGCGGCGGCGACCACCTTGTCGGTGTGGAGCTGGGCGTGGATCCGGTCCCACATCGGGATGAAGGCCTTGACCAGGTGTTCGGCACCGAGGAAGTACATCACCACGTACTTGGGCTTAACCGTCGGCTTCAGCGGGTTGCCCCCGAGGTTGGCGTACCAGGCCTCCCACGGGATGTTCGCGCAGATCAGTGGCGTGCCGAGCGTTTCGGCCTGGCTGGACACCGCGTTGACGGTCTCCGGCGTGGACGACGCCAGCAGCAGATTCACGCCGTCGTTCAGGATTGCCGTCTTGGCCAGGTCCCCGGCCCGGGTGGGGCTGGACTGAGTGTCGTAGGACTTGATGGTGACAGAGTAGGTCTTGCCGCCGATCTTGAACCCGTTTTTGTAGGGCGTGGTCTGCTTGATCTTGGAGACCACCCAGTTGTCCGGGGCACCGAACCCGGCCAGGGAACCGGTCAGCGGGTGGATCCAGCCGATCGTGATGGCCTTGGTGCCGCCCGATCCCGAGCTGGCGCCCTTGATGCCGGAACTGCACGCCTGGAGCAGCCCACCGCCCCCTATGACGGCTGCGCCGGCACCGGCCACGCGCAGCAGGCTCCGTCGGCTGATGTTGCCGACCGGGCTGTTGCTGTCGGATTGTGCAGTCTGGTCACTCATCCGTAATCGATCTCCTTATGAGGCCACGCCGGATGGCGCCGACCTCGGTGCGGAACGCCTGGTGTACGGGCTCTTATTGCCTTAGCTTGGTGAACTGCTGCTCGCTTGGTGAGCAAGCTTTGCGGAGCGCTGCCGTACGGAGACCGTCCGGCAGCGGCGCCGACGGACGGGTGTCTCGTTCGCTGTGCGAACGATCGTGCAAAACTGAACAGCATGCCACCATGCCTGTCCGCGGTAGTCAACGGCCGTTATGCAACTGTTGTCACCGGTCAGGAGCGCAGGGTCAGGCTGGGCTGGGTCGCATCTACGATCTGCTCCGCGAACTGCTGACGGCAGGGCTCATCGTGCTCCTTGTGGAGCAGGATGTCAGCCAGGCACTGTGGGGCGTGTCGCGCGCCCAGGACCTGGGCATGGCGACGCTTGAGGGCTCGCCGGAGGGACTGACTGCGGAGCAGAAGGACTGCACCGAGAACCCGCACCAGGGTGCTGCTCCGACAACTAGGAGATAACTATCATCAGCGCGCTGGAGTCTGGAAGCTCTTCAGCAGTTGCGATACCCGCTGCGGCGACACGTGAAGGATCACCGCGATGTCCCGGCCGGAGAATCCCTCTTGCTTGAGCTGCCGGGCAACTTCCCGAGACCTTAGGGCGGCAGCGCGGAGCGCCTTCTCAGCCTCAGAGACTGCTTCTCTGGCGGCGTCGGCCGCTTCGTCGAGTCCGCCGCCTACCTCTGGATGGATGACCACGGCATCATCGGCTATGTCGTGGTCGGTAAGGGTCTCGATATAGTCGCGGACCATCCGCTCGGCCCCGTCGAGGTTCCGGGACTGTGTCACGCCTATGCCGTCGATGTGCAGCTCCCAGCCGTGCTTCCAGCGCTTGGCGCGCACGGTATAGGTGCTCATTCGAGCCATCCCTTCGGCAGGCAGGCAAGTTTCTTGATGGTGTCGCGCACGACACCTGGCGACACAACGCGGGCCTCCATTACTACGGCCATGTGCTGTCCGCACGGGCAGTACCACTTCTGGTGGTCACCCTTTCCCTCCTTGGGAGTGCAGTCGTTGTCCAGCAGCGCCCGCACCACGTCGCGGTACTGCATCGCCTTAACCATGACAATAGTCTAGACCCACTAGATAACAATCCTAAACCCGGGGTAGATATTTCCTGGCGGTGGGTGATGCGCAGCGCTGCGACTTGCGCTGGCCGCGTCATTGCGGAGTCGAAGGCAGGACGCGACCGCGACCGCGCGTCGCATCAAGTCCGACAGATGGCGCTGGCACCAGCAGTATTTTCAAGCAATAAAAACCCGCACGGGTACTGCCCCGCCAACGGCACGGGCGTGCCATGTCCCGTGGGTGTCATCCGCGCCGACGGCTGAGGCCATCTGTCTTAGTGGCGGGCTGCCGGAGTCCACGATGGGCTCTGCGGCCCGCTACGTCGCGTCTGGGCTGACGTAGGTGCCGCGCCGGGGGACAGTGAATACGAGGCCCTCGTCGCGGAGGATCTCCACGGCGCGCAGAACGGTATCCCGGCCTACGCCATGTTCCTGCTGGAGTTGCTTCACGGACGGCAGGGGGCCGTTCCGCCACTCGCCCTTGGCGATCCTCGCCCGGAGGATGGCGGCTAGCTGCTGGTAGGCCGGTTCCGGTGCCCCGTGATCAACGGTCACATGATCAAGCTAGATCACCCAAGAACAGAGCTGATCACGCGGTATATCTGCTCTGCTCTGTACTGATCTGCTCTACACTTATCTCTGCGTGAGGACGGGCCCCAGCCGGTAATGCGCGGAGGTTGGAGTGGAGGACAGGGAAGGACCCCCGTCTGCGAGCGGGATGGCAGGGCTGGAGGTAGTCGGTGGGAGCTCAAGGAATACCCATGACGCCTGACCGACCGCCGCTGGCCGCCGCTGCGGCGGTCATCGAGGATCGGGAAGGCCGCCTTGTTACGCGATCAGCAAGGCAGACGTTTCCAGGCAGGCGTGATCAGGTGTCCCAAGCACGCCAGTTCGTCGCTGACGCGCTCGGCCCGGTGCCGGTTCTGGATGAAGTCGTCCTCCTCGTGTCGGAGCTCTGCACAAATGCCTTACTGCATACGGCATCTGGCGACAGCGGTACGTTTGAGGTCCGTGTCCTTCCCGGCCGATCTTCGGTGCGCGTAGAGGTGCGAGATGACGGCTCCGATCAGATGCCTGTCCCAGGCTCACCTGACGCCGTAGCGGAGGATGGGCGCGGCCTCGGCCTGGTGGACCTGATCGCGGACCAGTGGGGCCACTTCGGGGACATGCGCGGTAGGTCGGTGTTCTTCGAACTCGGCTGGAAGGCGTCTGACTAGCAGGGCAAGTGGAGAAACGCCTGGAGACTGGGCGCCTGCCGTCTGGCACGGACCTGGCATGCTTGGTGGGTGCCCGAAACCCGAAAGGACCGTGCCGCGTAGGCGGCCATCTTCCATACTCTCCGCTGGCCGCCGGACGCGCAGGCCGGATGTTCACCGGCGCGTTCCGGGCCTGCCTGCCGGGTCTAACGCCCTGGCTGGGGCCGTTAATCGCCTGGAACATGAACGGCTGTGGGACGGTGCGGTCTCCGACGCGTTCCGGAGCTGGGAGCGTGTGGTTCGCGCTGGCTACCCGTGGCGGGACCCGCTTTGCCCCTGGAAAGATCATCTCGAAATCTTCGACGGCCGCGCCCTGCTGGAACGCGCCATGCACGCGCTCCCTCGCCGGGCCGCCCGCGAACTGCGAAGGATGGTCACCCCGCTCGATGAGGCGTACTTGTTGAAGACCTACCCCAAACCGCTCGCCGCGCCCGATGACCCCTGGTGGCTGCGACGGTTCCTGACTTAGA
>JAWWPY010000574.1:0-10942 GCA_033854735.1 Streptosporangiaceae bacterium
CAGGGATGCGACTCGGTGCCAGTGGATGCGGGCGACGTGTTCATCCTGGAAACCCCGGGCGGCGGTGGCTACGGCCCACCCGCCTGATCGCGGGATAGCCATATAGCGACATCCACGTGATGGAACGTCTCACGGCCTACGACCATCCTTTCTTCGGGCGGGCTGACAATCTGGTCCTCGGGCCGTTGAACCTGGCCGAGACGGCCGACGCGGCTGGCCTTACCGGCACGGACGCCATCGACGCCCACCTGGCCAGCGGTGGCCTGCCAGGAGTCCTGCGCACGTGGCCGCGCGGAACTCCCGCGCTCAGGTTCATCGAGCGGGAGTGTGCTGATCCCGCCGCGGCCCTGTTCAGGGTGCCCGAGGCTGCCTTGATGGCCGAGTTCCCGTTGCCAGATCAGGCCAGGCGCGTCCTGGAAGCGGTCGGCAGTGGTGATCGAACCCAGGCGAACATCGCGGCGTCGGCTGGCGGCAGGCAGGGGCCGATGCCATCCGGGTCCCTGTCGCCGCTGCTCCGAAGGCTTGTGGCGGAGAAACGGGTGTTGGCCTTTGACGAACCCCTCTCGACCCGGCCGGGCAAACCTGCCCTCTACCGCCTGTTTGCTGGGTCCATCAAGTGGCTCGGTACCCCGTTCGATGATCACGACCTCTCGGCGATGGCTGCGGGCGTAGCGGAAGTGCCCGGCTTCACCGTCGGCCGGTCGGGCCTGGTGATCGTCACCCGGTCGGGGCTCGTTGCGGGCCTGGACCTGGGCCACGTGGATCTCGTGTGGGGCCCAGATGACGTCGTTCGCGCCTGGCGAGCGGAGAGTCCCTCGGGATGACAGGCGCGGCGGGCCATGGAGGGGGTACCGGCAGTAATCCCGGTCCCACCCTCACGGGCGCAGGCGGGCATCGATGTCCGCGATGGCTTGCGCGTTGTCTGTGAACAGGATGGCTTGCAGGCCGGCCCGCTGCGCCGCCTCGGTGAAGAGCGGCACATCGTCCAGAAAGATCATCTCCTCGGGCCGCACGCCGAGGCGCTCGCAGGTCAGCTCGTAGATCCGCGGGTCGGGCTTGGACATGCCGACTTCATGGGAGTAGATGATGAGGTCGGTGATGTCTTCGAAGCCGTATCGCGCCTGCTCCCGGTGCCGCGCGCCGACGAAGCTGTTGCTGATGATCGCGGTCTGGTAGCGCGGCCGCAGGCCGGTGAAATAGGCGGCCAGTTCGGTATTCAGCGTGCCGAGGTACTCGGTCCACACATCAGCCATGAAGCCGCTCACCCGCCCCTGGTCCAGACCGAGGATCTCCCCGATGCGCACGTGCACCTGCTCTTCGGAGATGGCCCCGATGGCGCCTGCCTCGGTGACCTCGGTCAGCCGCTCCGCAAGCTCCCCAGGGCCGAGCCCGAGCGCGTGCTCCCACTTGCCGGTCATGCCCGTGGGAGGCGTGACTTCCAGTACTCCGCCGATATCGAAGACCACGGCCTGCACCGCCATGGGCGCGTTCCTCCGTTCTGACCACATCGCTGCGCTCCCATCTCAGGGTAGGCGCGCGGCCAGGAGTGTGGTCAGGGCCCGCACGGGCTAACACGCGGTGGAATGCCGTGTTAATGCCAGCCGAATGGGGTAGCGGAAGCCACCCCAAAAAAGGAGCCTCCAGGTACTACCCGGACGTAACCTTCTGCATGTATCTCACCTGGCGAAGGGACGATGGGGGCAGGAAGCATGGCCGGACCGATGCACGGCGATCCCGCACGTAGCGCCGCGACGAGCGACGGCGGCATGCCAGCGATCTTGATGTATCACTCGGTTACCCCGTATGAGCAGGATCCCTACCAGATCACCGTGACTCCGGAGCGGTTCGAGCAGCAGATGCGCTGGCTGCGCCGGCGCGGGCTGCGGGGCGCGTCGGTGCGGGAAGTCCTCGATGCCCACGCCAGCGGCCGCGGGAAAGGCCTTGTCGGCCTCACTTTTGACGACGGTTACGCGGATTTCGCCTCATGCGTCCTGCCCGTCCTCAAGCGTTATGGGTTCAGTGCGACAGCGTATGTGATCGCCGGCCGTCTGGGGGGGGACAACGAGTGGGACCCAGAAGGGCCCCGCAAACCCCTGATGACCGCGGAACAGGTCCGGCAGGTGGCTGATGCCGGAATAGAGATCGGCTCGCACGGACTGCGCCACGTGAGGCTGCCCAAGGCGCCCGGCAGCGCACTGGGTGACGAGATCGCCGGGAGCCGCCGGGTGCTGCAGGACGTCAGCGGCCAGGATGTGCCCGGGTTCTGCTACCCCTACGGGGACATCGACGGTGCGGTCGTCGAGGGTGTGCGAGCCGCCGGCTACGACTACGGCTGTGCGATCTGGGTTTCCGAGCACACCGGGCGCCACGCGCTTCCGCGCATCTTCGCCGGCCAGTCCGACACCGCCCCGCGCCTGTGGGCCAAGGGACTACGCCACTGGCTGACCTGGGGATACCGCGGGCCGGGCGCACCCAGCCGGTCGCTCGCTTCACTGCACGTGTAGGGCTGCACTTTGGGGTACCCGGGCCTGGCCGACGCGCCGGGATCGCCGCGCTGCGCGGGGGCTTCCAGCCCCCGCGGGCGGCATCGCCGCTGAGCCACCGGAACCGCTTCCCGATATACATCACTCTGCGTAGGTGGCCTACCCCTGTTGGCCTACGCCCCTGAGGTATCTGGCTGGCACTGTCGTACTTAGTTAGTAAATGAATTTTTGGCTGAGTGACAGACCAAAGACCAGGCCGTGAATTTCGCGCCTCGACTCGAGGCCAAGGGGGAACGCCGACGTGGGAAACAACAGACTCTCGCTCGCGGTCAATGGCCGTGAGCGTCAGCTGCAAAGCAAGCTCGTCGCGTTCACCATGCCAGATCCGCGGCCGGCCGACGGCAATGGCCATGGCAATTCGATCGGCCTTCGGTCCGTGGCGATCGTGGGCCTGGGGTACGTGGGCCTGCCGACCGCGCTGGCGCTGCACGGCCGGTGCCCCCGGATCATCGGGATCGACGTCAGCCAGGAACGGCTGGACGAGATCTCGGCCCGCGGCGCCGACCTCAGCGGCCCAGACCGCGAGCGGCTCGACGCTGCGCTGGCCGATGGCAGTCTCGAGCTGACCAGCAAGCTCGCCGCCATGACTGAGGCAGACGCCGTCATCATCTGCGTGCCGACCCCGGTGGACGGCAACAACTCTCCCGACCTGAGCGCGCTCAGCAGCGCGTGCGCCACCGTGGTGGCTCACGCCCGGCCCGGCCAGACGATCATCCTGACCTCGACCACCTACGCCGGCACCACCCAGGAGATGCTCGCCGAGCCTCTTCAGGAGCGCGGGCTGCACGTCGGCACCGACGTGTTCGTGGCGTTCAGCCCGGAACGGATCGATCCGGGTAACGCCGATCACCTTCAGCGGGAGACCCCGCGGGTAGTCGGCGGCGTGACCCCGGAATGCGCCTACCACGCGGCCCGGGTGATCGGCCAGCTGACCGACTCCGTGTACCTGGTGAGCTCGCCGGCCGCCGCGGAGGCCACCAAGCTGTACGAGAACATCTTCCGCGCGGTGTCGCTGGCCCTGGCCAACGAGTTCGCCGACGCTTGCGGGGCCCTCGACCTGGACCCGATGGAGATCACCCTCGCCGCCGGCACCAAGCCCTACGGCTTCCTGGGCGTCTTTCCCGGCCCAGGCGTGGGTGGCCACTGCATTCCGGCCGACCCGCACTACCTGCTGTGGCAGCTGGGCAAGCAGGGCCACGCCTCCCCGCTGATCGCGCAGGCGATGAAGTCGATCGATCTGCGGCCTGAGCGGGTCATCGAGCGCGCCGGTGAAGTCCTCGCCGCCGGCCACCGCACGCTAGCTGGCGCCCGGGTCATGGTCGTCGGAGTCAGCTACAAGCCAGGGGTCCGCGACCTGCGGCAATCCCCTGCGATCCCGCTCATCGCCGGCCTGATCCGCGAAGGCGCGCAGGTGGAGTACTACGACCCGCTGATCCCCAGTGTCCGGCTTCCTGACGGCCGGCTGATCAGCAGCACGCCCGCGCCGGCCGGCGCGGACTACGACCTCGCCGTGATCCACACCGTGCACCCAGACGCCGGCTACTCCTGGGTGCAGGACTGCCCGCAGGTGCTGGACGCCACCTACAGGTTCGATGGCGGCGCCCACCGCTCGGTGGTCTGACATGCTCAGCAACTCCGGCGGCATCGACGTGACCACCCCAGCGGTGGTGCTCAAGTTCGACCCGAACGTGATGCACCACGGTGGCCTCGGCGCGATCCGCAGCCTGGGACGGCTCGGCGTACCGGTGTTCGGGGTGCATGAGGGCCTGTGGGCCCCCGCCGCGAACTCCCGGTATCTCCAGGGCCGGATGTTCTGGAAGCCCGCCCCCGAATATTCGCAACGTATCCAGAGCGGGCTGATGCAGCTCGCCCAGCGGATCGGGCGCCCGTCCGTGCTGATCACCACCGATGACGCTGGTGCGATCTTCCTGGCCGAGCACGGCGACAGCCTCCGGGAATCGTTCCTGTTCCCGGCTCCGCAGGCCGATCTCCCGCGGCGGCTGGCGGGCAAGTACTCGATGCACCAGCTCTGCCGTGAGCTCGACGTGCCCAGTCCGCAGGCCACGGTGCCGGCATCACTGGATGAGGCACGCGACTTCGCCCACCTGGCCGGTTTCCCGGTGATAGCGAAGCTCACGACGCCCTGGCAGGGTGGGGACACGCTGCGCAGCACTTCGATTATCCGCAGCGCGGCTGATCTGGACGAGGCGTACCGGGCCTTCGAGCGCGAGAACGCCGGCCTGATGCTGCAGGAGTACATCCCCGGCGGCCCCGGCCAGGACTGGTTCTTCCACGGTTACTGCGACGGCGATTCAGCCTGCCGGCCCGCGTTCACCGGGGTCAAGGACCGGTCCTACCCGGCCCACGCCGGACTGACCAGCCTGGGGCACTCGGCGCGCAACATCCCGCTCCGTGACCAGGTCACCAGCCTGCTCACCGAGCTGTCCTACCGCGGTATCACCGACCTTGACCTTCGTCTTGACCGGCGGGACGGCCAGTACAAGCTGCTGGACTTCAACCCGCGGCTCGGCGCGCAGTTCCGGCTCTTCACCGATTCCGCCGGGGTGGACGTGATCCGCGCCGCCTATCTCGACCTGACCGGGCAGGCCGTCGCCACCAGCGAGATGGTGGACGGCCGCCGCTTCCTGGTCGAGAACTACGACCCGATCGGGGCGCTCGGCTACTGGCGCAGCGGGGAACTCGGGCTGAAGTCCTGGCTGACTTCGCTGCGCGGAGTCGACGAAGCCGCCTGGTTCGCCCGGGACGATTTGCGGCCCTTCGGGCTGATGTGCCTGCGGATGAGCTGGCGGATGGTCAGCCGGCCGCTGCACCGCGGCGGCGCCCGCGCCGGGCCGGACCAGCCGCCTCGTTACCGGGCCGGCCGGGCGGCCCGCCGTGGCGTGAGCCCGGGGAACACGCAGTCGATCACAGCCAGCTTGGCGGCCCCGCCGACCCAGGCAGAACTTCACACAATGGGGGAAAAGATATGAGCAGCACCGTTGACGTGGCGATCGTGGGCGCAGGCCCGTACGGTCTGTCGGTCGCGGCCCACCTGCGTGGCGCCGGGGTGCGCTTCCGCCAGTTCGGCCTGCCGATGAAGCTGTGGCGGGAGAACATGCCACGCGGCATGTTCCTGAAGTCGCAGGGCTTCGCCTCGAACCTGTCCGACCCGGATGGCACGCACACCCTGGAGGCGTTCTGCCGGGCCACCGGACGGCCCTACGCCTATTACGGGCTGCCCGTGTCGCTGGACACGTTCGTCGCCTACGGCCAGTGGTTCCAGGCCCAATGCGCCCCAGGTCTTGAGGAAACGCTGGTCACCCGGGTTTCCGCGCAGGACGGCCAGTTCGAGCTCAGCCTGGCCAACGGCGACGTCGCCAGCGCGCGCCAGGTGGTTCTGGCCATTGGCGTCGAGCACTTCGCCCACATACCCGACCAGCTCAGCTGGCTGCCGGAGTCGGTCTGCACGCACAGCAGCGCCCACACCGACCTGTCCGTGTTCCGCGGCCAGCAGGTCGTCGTGGTCGGCGCTGGGCAGTCAGCCCTGGAGTCGGCCGCCTTGCTGCACGAGAGCGGGGCGAGCGTCCAGCTCGTCACCAGGAAGCCGAGGGTGAACTGGAACGGGGCCCCGCTCGCGCCGGACCGCCCGCTGCTGCAGCGGCTGAAGGAGCCAGAGGCCGGCCTTGGTTCTGGCTGGAGCACCTGGTTCTACTCGCGCAAGCCCAACCTGTTCCGGCACCTGCCCGAGTCCACCCGGGTTTTCCGGGCGCGGACCGCGCTCGGCCCGGCCGGGGCCAGCTGGCTGCGCGAGCGGGTCGAAGGGCAGTTCCCGGTACTGACCGACCAGGCCATCGACCGGGCCATCGCCGGGCCGGACGGCCCCAGGCTGGGCCTGGTCACCAGCGCCGGGACGCATAGCGACCTGGCCGCTGATCACATCCTCGCCGCTACCGGCTACCGGGCCGACATCCGCCGGATGGCCTTCCTCGACCCGCAGCTGGCATCCCAGCTGCGGACCGTGGCCAACACCCCAGCGGTGGGCCGGGACTACGAGTCCTCGGTTCCCGGGCTCTACGTCGTCGGCCCGGCCGTGGCGCCGACCTTCGGGCCGGTCATGCGGTTCGTCTACGGCACGGATCACGCGGCCGGAACCGTCGGACGGCGGCTGGCGGCCACCGCCGGGCGGCGGCGGACCACCGTGTCCGTGGCGGCGTCCCGATGAGCACCACCGGCGCGCTGGCCAAGCGGGCATTCGACATCGCGGGCGCCGCTGTGCTGCTCATCCTGGCCGCACCGCTGCTGCTGGTGCTGGCGGCGGCGACCCGGCTGCAGCTGCGCCGCCCGGCGCTGTTCCGCCAGGTCCGCGTGGTCGGCTCCGGCAGGCTCGCCGAGATCACCAAGCTGCGTACCCTGGCACCGCGCCGCGACCAGGACGCGATCTGGGACCCGGACACCAGCTGGGCCGCGCCGGACCAGCACTGCACCTCGCTGGGCCGATTCCTGCGCAGCACGCACCTGGATGAGCTGCCGCAGCTCGTCAACGTGCTGCGCGGGGAAATGTCGCTGGTGGGCCCCCGCCCCGAGCGGCCCTACTTCGCCCGGCAGTTCGGGCTGGAAGTGCCCGGATACCACGACCGGAACCGGATGCCCGCCGGACTGACCGGGTGGGCCCAGGTCCACGGGCTGAACGGGGACACCTCGATCCACGACCGGGTCCGGCTCGACAACCACTACATCGAGAACTGGTCCTTCTGGCTTGACCTGACGATCCTGGCCCGCACCGTGACCAGCACCGTGGCCACCGCCGCGGGCGCACTGACCGGCTCGTCCCGCCCGGGACTCGCCGCCACTGACCCGGCGCCCGCTGACCCGGAGCCCGTTTTCTCTCGCACGTCCCACGGAGGTTCACGATGAAGGTTCTGCATCTGATCACGGGCCTGGGTGTTGGCGGGGCTGAGTTGCAGCTGCGGTCGGTGCTGCAGCATTCCCGGCACGAAGCCGACGTGGTGACGCTCTACAACCCGGGGCCGGTGGCCGAGATGATCGGCTCGGACGGGGTCCTGGTCCGCGACGTCGGGATGTCGCGCAACACGCAGCTCGCGGTGCTATGGCGGCTGCGGGGACTGATCCGTGCCGGTGGCTACGACGTGGTGCATGCGCACCTGTACCGGTCGCAGATCTATGGGCGGCCGGCGGCATGGCTGGCGGGGACGCCGGTGGTGGTGTCCACCGAGCACTCGATCGGGGAGACGCACCTGGAACGACGGCCCATGACGGCCGGGGTCCGGGCGCTGTACCTCGCTACGGGCTGGTTCTCGCAGATGACCGTGGCGGTCTCGGAGACGGTCCGGCAGCGGATGACCGGCTGGGGCGTGCCCGCGGCCAAGGTGACGGTGATCCCGAACGGGGTGGACCTGAACCGGGTGGCCTTCGACGGTGCGGCGCGTGAGCGGGTGCGGGCCGAGTTCGGCGTCAGCCCGGGCGAGTACGTCATCGGGGTCCTCGGCCGCCTGGATCCCAACAAGCAGTTCGCTCTGGTGATCGCCGCGGCGGCGCCGCTGCTGAAGGCCGGCGGGGTGCGGCTGGTGATCGTGGGCAAGGGCGCCGAAGGGGAGCGCCTGAAGCAGGCCGCCGCCGAGCATGGGGTGACGGACCAGGTGGTGTTCGCCGGGGAACGTCATGACGTGGCGGGAGTGCTGTCCGCGTTCGACTTGTTCGTGGCGTCCTCGGCCCAGGAGACGTTCGGGCTGTCGGTGCTTGAGGCCCTGGCCAACGGTCTGCCGGTGGCCTACACGACGTGCCCGGCGCTGGAAGGGCTGCAGGTGGCCCGGGCCACCCAGGTTCCCTCCGATGTGGCCGGGATCCGCGCCGCCCTGGAAGCGGAGGTGGCGGTGGGCGCCCAGCCGCGGGTCCCTGAGCCAGCGGTGGAGCGGGAGTACGGCATCGTCGCGGTCACCGACCGCATCGACACCATGTACGAGCAGCTCGCGGCCGCCCGCGGCCCGCGCCGCCGCGCGACCCGCCTGGCCCGCCGCCGCACCGCCAGGCTCGACGCTGCGGCAGCACCGACGATCGCGGGGCAGCCCGCGGGCCTGACGGGAGCACAGCGATGAGGTATTTCGTCACCGGCGCGGCCGGATTCATCGGCGGCCACCTGGTGGAAGCGCTGCTGGCCGACGGTCATCAGGTCACCGGCCTGGATGACCTGTCCACGGGCCGCCGCAGCAACCTCGCCGCCGTCATCGACCACCCCTCTTTCCGGTTCACCGAGGGCAACATCCTGGACGCCGGCCTGGTCAGTGAGCTGACGGCCGGTGCCGACGTGGTGTTCCACCTGGCCGCCGCGGTCGGCGCGTTCGTGATCCGCGACAGCACGCTGGACAGCCTGCGGACCAACATCCACGGCACCGAGAACGTCGTGCAGGCTGCCCTCGACCGTGACGCTGTCCTGGTCGCCGCGTCCACCAGCGAGATATACGGCAAGAACACCAAAATCGGGCTGCGCGAGGACGACGACCGCATCCTCGGCTCGCCCCTCAAGTCACGGTGGAGCTACGCCGAGGCGAAGGCCATCGATGAGAGCCTCATCGAGGCGACGGCGCGCGAAAAAGGCCTCCGGGCCGTCATCGTCCGCCTGTTCAACACCGTCGGCCCGCGCCAGACCGGCCACTACGGCATGGTCATCCCCCGGTTCACCCGCCAGGCACTCAGCGGCGAACCCCTGACCGTGTACGGCACCGGGAAGCAGATCCGCTGCTTCTGCCACGTCCACGACGTCATCCCGGCGCTCACCAAGCTCGCCCAGACCCCCGCGGCCTACGGCCTGGCCGTCAATCTCGGCTCGACCGAGCAAGTCGATATCGAGACCCTCGCCCAGAAGGTCATCGCTGCGACCGGTTCACCGTCCCGTATTACCCGCAGCTCCTACCTGGACGCGTACGGCTCCGGCTACGAAGACATGCAGCGCCGCGTCCCGGACTGCACCTTCGCCCGCTCACTGACCGGCTTCCGGCCCGTCCGCACCCTCGACACCATCATCGGTGACGTCATCCGCGACCAGGCACCACAGCGCCCGGTCGCTGTGGTGTCCGCATCGTCATGAACTGGCGGCGTGACGTCCCGCTCTGGAACATCGGCTACAGCACCCCCGTGGTGCTGGCGAACCGGAGCGACTTCGGCGAAGCGTCGCCGTGGATGTACGGGCTGGGCCACGACGGCCAGATCAACACCCAGTACGACCGGGGGCAGTCCGCCGCCATGACCCAGGACCTGAGCCGGTTGCGCGCGAAGGGCCTGCGCATCGTGCCCACCATCGCGAACGTCACCGACGGCGCCTGGTCCTACCGGCCCGTGGCCCGCATGCTGCACAGCCCGGCGCTGATGGCCGAGCTGGTGGCGGCCATCGTCGCGCTCGTGGTCTCCCGCGACTACACGGGAATCGATGTCCACTACGAGGACCTGCTCGCGGCCGACCGGCAGGCGTTCACCCTATTCGTGACCCGTCTGGCCACGGCGCTGCAGGCCAGGGGCAAGGTTCTGTCAGTGGCGCTGTTCGCCAAGACCACGGACGCCGGGTCCGCCCCCCGCGACGTCGCGCAGGATTACGCGGCGATCGGCCGCGTCGCCGACCAGGTGCGCCTGATGGCCCATGACTGCCACAGGCCCACCTCGGCACCCGGCCCGGTCGCCCCCGTCAGCTGGGTCAGCGCCGTGCTCGATTACGCCCAGACCCAGATACCCGCGGCCAAGGTCGTCCTCGGCGTGCCGCTCTACGGATACGACTGGTCCGACGGCCATGGGACCGCGCTGAGCTGGCTGCAGGCGACCCGGCTGGCCACGCGCTACCACGCCACGGTGCACTACGACGCCGAGGCCCAGGCGCCGTGGTTCCGCTACGCCGATGGCTCGGGCACCCCGCATGCCGTGTGGTTCGAGAACGCGGAGAGCTCCAGGGCAAAGTTCGCCCTGGCCCGGGGGGCCGGCGTCGCTGGCGTGTACCTGTGGATGTACGGCGGCGAGGACATCCGGACCTGGAGCGCGCTGCGCGATGTCCGGTCGGCATCGGCGCCGTCCGCCCGCACCACCTCGGAGGCGTCGAAATGATGCCCTGGTGGGTGCTGGCCATCCTGATCTTTGGCGCCAACTTCGCTATCTGGGGCTTCGTCAGCCTGTGCCGCCATATCGCCGCTCTCATCCGGAAGGTGCGCGCCGCCGGGGCCATCCGGCGCGCCGCCCGGGCGGCATCGCTGGCCGGACCGGCGGAGCCGGATGCCCTGGCGCGGGCCACGGCCGGGTCCACTGGGCCCCGCGGATCCGCCATGTCACAGACCCGGGGGCCCGGTGCCTGGGGGCTGTCCCCGCTCCCGGCGGCCCTGGCCCAGCCCGCCTCCCCGGCCATG
>JAWWPY010000575.1:0-7031 GCA_033854735.1 Streptosporangiaceae bacterium
GAATACGCCGTCAATGATGTAGGTCACGGTCTCGAAGCCGCGGTGCGGATGCCACGCGGTGCCCTTCGGCTCACCCGGCGCGTAGTCAACCTCGCCCATCTGGTCCATGTGCACGAACGGGTCGAGCCGGGCCAGATCCACTCCGGCGAACGCCCGGCGTACCGGGAAGCCCTCGCCTTCGAAGCCTGACGGTGCGGTGGTCACCGAGACAACCGGCCGGCTGACCGTGGCGGCAGGATCCGGATCCGGCACCCGGGGCAGGACGAGGATGTCTTCTGCGGTCACGGCGGGCATGGTATCTCCTCCACTAAAAGGCTCTACCTACCTCCAGCCTAACGATAGTTGACCGCGCAACATTCCGGGCTGGCGCGCGGCTGGCCCTGGTCGGAGCCGGCCCGGGCGGCTCGCCGGCGGCCCGGCCCGCGCGGCTCGCCAGCGGCCCGCCCGTGCGGATCATCGGCGGCCCGCCCGCGTGGCCATTATTGAGGATTGTCACAATGGTCGCATCGGGTATTTCATTCGGGCAGACTCGGGTGCGTGAATCATTTGGGGGTGGGATCGGTTCTCGACGGTCGGCTGCGGCTCGTCGAGCCGATAGCCGTCGGCGTCCCAGGCGCCGTATGGCGAGCTGTTGATGAAGAGTCCGGCCGCGAGGTGGCGGTCAAAACGCTGCCGGCGTACCCGGCCGGCGACGCCGTGGCCCAGGCCAGGTTCCGGCTGGTGGCCAGGGCGGTGATGCAGCTGTCGCACCCGGCGATCGCCCAGGTCTACGAGTACGGCGAACGCGACCTCGGCGCGGGCATCATGGTCCCCTACGTCGTCAGGGAACTGGTCCCCGGCCAGACTCTGCAGCAGCGCCTCGGCCAAGGCCCGCTGTCGGCCGCCGAGGCCCTGCGCATCCTGGGAACCGTGGCCGACGCCCTGGCGGTGGCGCACCGGGCGGGCGCGGTGCACGGCAACATCGAGCCCGCGAACATTGTGCTCGGCCCGGCCGGCGTGAAGGTCACCGACTTTGGTCTCGCGGCGCTGCGGGAGCCGGTGCCGGGCGCACCCGGCGCCGGCCCGCTCGCCTATCCTGCACCCGAGCTGGCCAACGGCGGCCCGGCGTCCGCGGCGGCCGACATGTACTCGCTCGGCGTGGTGTTCGTCGCGTGCCTGACCGGGATCGCCGGTCGCGCGCCGGGCGCCGGAACGTCCGGCTCCGGCGCCACCGACCCGGTGCCCGCCAGCCTGGGCGCGTTGTGGGCCGCCTGCCTGGGAGCGAACCCGCAGGACCGGCCGAGCGCGGCCCACGTCGCCGTGATGTCCCGGCAGATCCCCGCTGGCCGCGCGCATGAGGTGGCCGACGCCGAGGCGGATGCCGAGTCCGCACTGGCAGCCGCCTCCGGAGTGGCAGCCGCCTCCGGGGTGGCGGCTGGCTCCGGGGTGGCGGTCGGCGCCGCGGCCGCCACGGACAGCGCGGCACCGCGGACCGCCCCGCGGCCAGCGCTGGGACCTGGCCGGGGCCGCACGCCCCGGTGGCGCCGCGGGCGCGCCGTTCTGGTCGGCGGCGCAGTGGCCGCGCTGGCCGCGGGGGTGGTCGCGCTGACGCAGCTCCCGTCGTCGTCGGTCAGCAGGCTCACCGGGCCGGCCGCGGACTCGACGACCGTCGCGCAGGACGTCTCGCCCCGGCCGTCGGAATCCGTGTCCACCTCGGTGCGGACCGCCACGCCCGTGCGCACCTCGCCGGTCCTGGGATCCGCGTCGCCGACCTCGACCTCGACCTCGACCTCGGTGTCGGCGTCGGCATCTGCGTCGGGGATGACGGCGACCGAGGCGATCGGCGCGCTGTCGGCGACCGTCCTGCACGGTCAGGCGACCGGCCAGATCAGGCCGGACGCTGGCGTGGACTTCGAGAACTTCATCCGGCCCGTGGAGGCCGACCTGGTCGCGGGGCGACCCGCTGACGTGCCGCAGCTAGTCACCACCCTTCGGGCCAAACTTAAGCAACGGGAAAGCGAAGGCGCGGTCAGCCCGGCCATCGGTCGGGTGATGAGCAGTGAACTGGACGAGCTGCTGGCCAGCGCGAGCCACTAGGAAAGCCGGCGAGCAGCGCAGCGACCGAACCCCCTCGCGAGGCACCGTTAGCGAGGCCACCCGGGCCGCTCGGGCGCCGGATGGCCTCGCCTGGTACCCCGGTGTCAGGGCTCAGATATTGGCGCAGACTGTTCCGTTGATGTAAAAAGCGGTCGGTGGCGTGGTCTGCCCGGTGTCGGTGCCGTTGAATCCGACGCTGACGGTCCCTCCGTTCGCGGCGATGGTGGAGTCCCAGCTGGCGGCGGCAACGCTGACCGCCTGGCCGCTCTGTGACCAGGTGCCGTTCCAGCCACTCTGCACGGACTCACCCGCCGGGAAGGTGAAGGTGAGTGTCCACGGGCTGATGGCGCTGGTGCCCTTGTTGGTCAGGGTGATAGATCCGCCGAAGCCACCAGGCCAGCTGCTGCTGACCGCGTAGTGCACGGCGCAGGAACTGTTTGACGGTGGTGGCACCGTGAAGGTGACCGGCGCGGAGGGCAGGGACGGGTTGCCGTGGCTGTCGGTGGCCACCACGTTGTAGATGTAGGTCGTTCCGATGGTCAGCCCGCTGAGGGCCAGCGATGTCGTTGCCGTCGTGGCCACCAGGGTGCTGCTGCCACCGCTGCCTTTGGAGTAGACCTGGTAGCTGGCGACGGGGTAGGTGCCAGCGGTGGCCGCCGGCCAGGACAGGGTCCCGGTGCCGGAGGTGTTGCTGGCCGTGCTGGAGGCCAGGTTGGACACGGTGGGCTGGCCGGGCGCTCCCGGTGCCGTGACGCCGGTTCCGCCGCTGCCGGGGATCTGCACGACGGTGAGGGTGTAGGGCGCCACCGTCACCGACGACGTGGAACTCTGCGTCGTGGACGTGATCGACGTGGCGTTGTTCCCCAGCGTGGACACGGTGGGCGTGCCCGACGGCGTGAAGCCGTTGTAGCCGAGGCTGACGGTGTAGGAGTTGCCCGGGTCCTCGTTGTCGATCATCAGGTCCAGGCTGCCGCCCGCGCGGCGCACCGCGTGTACCCGCAGCAGCGAGTTGCTCGACGAGGAGGTGACCATCTGATCGCCCGGCGCCCCCAGCTTGGTCAGCATCTCGATGCCGTAGTACGGCCCGAACGGCGTGTCGACCGGCGGTTCCGCGGTCCCGCCGTAGTTGGTCGCGTTGGAGAAGATTCCCTGGTCACCGTAGTCGGTGGCGCCGTTGACCGTGGTCACCGTGCCTTCTCCGTTGTGCTCGTTCCACCAGTCGATGTTGGAGACCCCGTTCTCCATCCAGGTCATGAACTCGTCCGCCGCGAACAGGGCGCCGGGCTGCACGTCGTCACCGTTCTGGGCGTTGGTCTCGCTCACGATGATCTGCACGCTGGCCGGGTTGCTGATGTGGGCGTACTGGCTGATCTCCGAGCGCAGCGTCGAGGTGATGGCGGGGATGCCGCCCGGCTGGGCCAGGTTGGCGGCGACCGAGCCGCCGCCCGGGTAGTAGTGCACGATCACGCACTGGGTCTGCGCGCCCAGGGCGGTCAGCACCGTCTGGTTCCACGACTGCGGGTACTCCGAGTTCGTGACCCCGTCCGGCCAGCCGCCGGGCGTGGTGAGCACGGTGCAGATCCGGGCGTTGGGGTTCACGGCGTGAATGGCCGAGGTGTCCTGGAGCACGTTGGCCGCGTAGGTGCTCGGGCCGCAGTTGTAGGTCTGCGACGGCTCGCTGCCGACCGTCACCGGGCTGCCGTTCAGCGAGGTGTTGCAGTGCGCGTCCGCCTCCCAGTTGGCGCCGTAGGTGCCATTGCCGTAGACCTCGTTGCCGATCTCCCAGTACTTCACCCCGTCGCTGTTGGTGGCCGCGTTCTGCGCCCAGGCGGCGGCCAGTGCGGTGGTCCCGGTGCCGTAGTTGACGGTGATGACGGGCTCCGCCCCGGCCGCCTTGGCCGTGGTCATGAAGCTGGCGAAGCCGGTATTCGGGGCGACGTAGGCGCCGGCCGCGGCGGTGCCGGTCTGCCAGTTGTAGATGTCGGAGTAGGACCCGCCCGGATAGCGGAGCGCGTCGATGCCGGCGCTCTTGAGCAGCCCGGGGATCGCCGCGTCGTTCATGTTGCCGTCGTAGACCGCCGCGCCCAGGCCGATCGCGTCGGACGGGATGGTGCCGAGCCCGGCGGTGGCGTTGACCGTGACGCTGGCCGTCAGGGTCGCCCCGGCGGCTGGCGTGGCGCCCGCGGCGGCCGCCATGGCCCCGGCCAGCGCGGCCGCGCCGAGCAGCGCGGCACCGCGCCGGGCCCGGATTGTGAGTGACCTTCTGGCGGGCATGCCTGATGGTCGGTGGAGCATGCTGATCTCCCTTCCGCACGGGTAGTCGCTGCGGGCCCGCCCCGTTGCGGGGGTGTGCGTCGAAGCGCTTCGATCCGTGCGTACGGGAACCGTGATCGGCTGTCTAGCGCGGTCCGGGGACGGCCCCAGGGCCGATCGGCAGCCCGGCATAGAACGCGCAGTTCACGGCTAGGGCCAGCGGTATCAGGGCGGTGGCCGGCCAGGACGGTGTGAAATGTAACCAAGCGGGGCGGGCGACGGTCAGGCGGATTCGCGGACGACCAGTTCGGTTTCCAGGATGATGTGCGTGGGCTCCTGCCCGGACCGGGCGATCAGGCCCAGCAGTTCGGTGGCCAGCCGGGAGCCCATCGCCTCCACCGGCTGCCGCACGGTGGTCAGCTTCGGGTCGGTGTGCTGCGCCAGCGGCGAGTCTTCGAAGCCGATGACGGCCACATCCTCCGGCACCCGCCGCCCGGTCCGGCGCAGCGCGCGCAGAGCACCCGCGGCCATCAGATCCGACGCAACGAAAACAGCGTCGATCTTGGGACGGCGGTCGAGCAGCCGGTACAGCCCGTGTTCCGCCGAGACCCGGCCGAAATCGCCGAAGACGATCAGGCCCGGGTCGGCGAGCCCGGCGTCGGCCATCGCCGTACGGTAGCCGCGCAGCCTGTCAACCCCTGGTGCCATGTCGGGCGGCCCGGCGACGGTGGCCACGGTCGAGCGGCCGTTCTTCAGCAAATACTGGACGGCCATTCTGGCGCCGCCGACGTTATCCGCGTCGACGTAGGAGAACTCGTCGCCGTCGTCGTCGCCGAACGGGCGCCCGGCCAGGACGACCGGGATTCCGAGGCTGTGCAGGTCAAACGGCCGGCCGCCGTGCATGCTGGCCAGCAGCGCTCCATCCACGTGACCGCTGCGCAGGTACCTGGAGGCAGTCTGGTAGTCGCGCGGCGAGTGCACGGTGAGCAGCACGAGCTGGATGTCGCAGGATGCGAGTTCCCGGCTGACGCTCCTGAGCATGAGCGGGAAGAACGGCTCCGAGAACACCCGGGCGTTGTCCTCGCACACCACGAACGCGATCGAGCCGACCCGCCGCGATCCCGACGACCTGGCGGCCCGGTTGCGGACGTAACCAAGCTGCGCGATCGCGTCCTCGACGTCCTGCCGTGTTTCCGGGCGGACCCGGGCTGAACCGGTCAGCACCCGTGATGCGGTGGCCGGAGACACTCCCGCCTGACGGGCGACGTCCGCCAGCCTGGGTCTCGGCTCTGTCTGCGTGCCCGACACCCCAGCCTCCTAGCCAGCCTGTCCTTCGGCGGTAGATATCGGCCCACTAGCCATTCGGGGCGGGCATGATGCCTGCACCGCCAAACGATGAATTGTGTCCGGAGTGTTACTTTACAGAAACACCCTGATGAATATTCGTGCGGAATCTGCCGCCCTGTCAAGGCTCTTTGGCAAGCCAATCTTGGCGCTGGAGGCCACAGCGACTCCGAGTCCCTGTACGGCCGGTCAGCGATGAAAGTTTCATAGGCCCGCTACCAGGGAGTCCGCCGCGCGGGCGGGCCCGGCAGTGCGGAATCAGGGAAGACGGGCCGGGCTCCGGCCGCACTCGGCCAGGCGTGCCCATAGAAGACGGCCGTGCGCCCGGCCTGGTTCAGCCGGGCGGGCCGGCCGAGCTCAGCCAGGCGGGGGGACCAGGGCTCAGGTGGCGGCCACGATGTCGATGACGAAGACCAGGGTGTCGTTGCTGCCGATATAGGGAGCATGGCCGGCCTGGCCATAACCGAGCGCGGGCGGGATGACGAGCAGCACACGGCTGCCCACGGGCAGGCCGCCGAGGCCGTTGTCCCACCCGGGCAGGACCTGGCCGGCCCCGAGCACGAACGATTCAGGGAATCCGCGGGTCCAGGTCGAGTCGAACACCTTGCCGGTATGCCAGACCACGCCGGTCTCCTGAGTGACTACGGTCTGGCCCGCCTGGAGCGGCCGCCCGTGGCCATGGATCAGTATCTGCCTGACCAGCTTCGTGGGCGGCGTGGCCTGGGCCGGTATGGTGATCTTCGGGCCGTGGGCGTTCCAGGCCACGCTGGGCATGCCCGGGCCTGCGTGGTACGGGACCACGGTGCCCGCGGCGCGGGCCTTCTCCTGCAGGCTGCTCAGCACGTCGAAGACGAAGACCAGCGTGTCGCTGCCCATGATGTTCGCCTGAGGATCGCCCTTCGGCCCGAAGGCGTCCTTGGGCGGTACCACCATCAGCACCCGGCTGCCAGTCCGCTCGCCCGCCAGGCTGCGCCAGGCGGGGATGGCGGACCGCAGCGGCAGGCCCTGCGGCGCGTGGCTGCTGTAACTGTCAACGACTTCGCGGTTCCCGGCCCACACCTTTCCCTGGACGTTGAAGAGCACGTAGTCGTGCGGCTGGACGACAGGGCCGTGTCCCTGGATGAGAGTCCGGACGACCAGCTGCCCAGGAGGGCTGCCGTTCGGCATGGTAATCACCGGATCCGTGCCGAACGTGCCCTTGACCGCGGGCATGGCCGGCTGGGGCTGATTGCTGCTGCTGCCGCAGCCCGCGGCGGACCCCGCCGCGAGCAGCACCGTCGCTACCAGGAAGCGGCGCATCGTGCGCATTGCTGTCCTCCGTGGGTGGGGCATTGGTGCGCGGGGCGCGCGCCCGGCAC
>JAWWPY010000576.1:0-8750 GCA_033854735.1 Streptosporangiaceae bacterium
ACATCGTGATCGATGGGATACCGGCAGGTCAGCGCGAAAATATACCTTCGTTGAACCTGCGGCAGAGTAGCGCGGAGGGATAGTAGCTCCTGGGTCCACGGCGCCTTCTCAGCGCGCGTCCGAGCTACGACCGACAAAATGTGCGAGCCGCGTGGAAACGGCTATTTCCTCCGGACAGCCCGTGCTGAATCCGTGCTGATACCAGGGGGATCCACAGAGCGTTGACCTGCGGAAACTGCCCCGTAGTCCACGATCTTCACGATCTTCGAAGGCACCAGCGAGATCCAGCGGATGATCATCGGGCGGGCGCTCACCGGGCTTGACGTCAGGTAGCCCGACCTGCGGTTTTACGGGTTCGCTATATGGAAGGCGGGTCGCCCACTCGGGAGCGCGACGACCCGTTCAGGGTTCGCCCAATGCCGTCGCAGTTGTGGACGGGCCCCGTCAAGGTAAGCATTCAAACCCCCTGCCGAGCCGAAGTTGTAACCTCATGTCGCGCACCAGCGGGCGTTTCAGTTCGCCGGGTCGGGCTGGAAGCTGCAGACGATAGACCGGGACGGGGTGGCGGCCCGCGGATCGGGGACGGTGGTCAGGTGCCGTCGTCCGCGGTGTCGACCGGTCAGGTCGGCCGCGCGCATCAGCCGTGCGACACGGCGGCGTCCGCATGCGGCGCCGTCACGCTGGAGAACGGCATGGACGCGTGGGCACCGTAGATTCCACACGACCTGGTGTGGACGGTGGTGATCTGCTCGGTCAACTCGGCGTCGCGGACCGCGCGGAGACCGGGGGAGCCGGTGCGGCGGACGTAGTCGGCTCGGTCAGGTCGAAGTCCTTGGCGATCTGACCTACCGAGCGGTCACCGCGCCGGCACAGCTCCACGATGTCAATCTTGAACTCCGGCGTGAACGAGCTGCGAGGGCGTGGCTTCTTCTTCCCCAGGCTCTCCATGATGGACATCCTCCCGGGGGCGAACCCCTGATCTCGGATGTCCGTCAAAGCGGATCAAGCCCAGTTCCTCGGGCTGGGAGGTCAGCCCAGGTCGGGCCAGCTTAGGAGGTTCTCCAGGGTGGCGCGGTCACCCTGGCTTTGCAGGCAGTCCAGGGTGAGTCGGCCATGCAGGGTGAGCAGCAGGTTGCTCGCCGATCCGTGCAGGTCTGCGACCGTCTCGGGCTGGCCGTCGAGAACGTGTGATCCCGGCGCCTTCAGGTCGAGCAGCCACGACTCGCCCTCGGCGGCGTGGAGGCCGATCCGGGCCGGCTCGTACGGCCAGGGGCCGGCGGTGCCGTAGCTGATGCCGATGAACTCGGCGATGCCGTCGAGTGCGACAATCGCCGGGACGGGCTGGGGAGTTCCGGCGGTCAGTTGGGCGTCGAAGGCGTGGACAGCGGCCTCCTGGACTTGATGGCGCGCAACGGCACCGCTCGTCATCGGCACGTCGGAGTCGCCCCACCAGGTCCAGCAGCCCATCGCGGGACCTGCGGCTCGCAGGGCGGCAATCAACTCCTGGGTGGCTGTGGCCGATCGGTTCAGTAGATCGGCGGACAGTGTGTCATCGGCCGGTGCGAAGGTCGGGGGGCGCTCGCTCGGGCCGGCCGCAACCGCCGCCGCCCAGAACCTGTGCACCTCGGTAAGGTGCTCGACGAGGTCGCGGAGCGACCAGTCGGGGCAGCTGGGGACGCGGACATCCGGGTCAGGGGAGCCCGCGACGCTTTCGCGCAGGGCAGCGGAGCGTTCCTCGACCAGGGCCAGCAGGTCCTCAAAGGCAGGTGTCTCGGGCATCCCAACTTCGTATCACCCGGCACCGACAGCTGCCACCCGGGTTCCACCGGTCGTCATCGATGACCCTCCTGCGGCCGCTAGCGTCAGGATGCTTACCGGGCGAACGCGTAGAACTTGTCGTTGCCGACCGGGCAGTATCTCGGCGTCACGGTGCCGGGGCAGGGAACGGGCAGCACATAACCGGATCCCCAGTAAACCCTGCCTCCGGCGATCGCGGCGCCGGCCGCCACCGAGCCGCCACTGCTGAACCGCCACAGGATGCGGCCGGTGGCGGCGTCGAGCGCGTACATGTTGGGGCCGGCGGGTGCGGTGGATCCGGCATACACCACGCCGTTGGCGGTGCTGACATACCCCATGTCCATCGCTCCCTGCGGGTCGGCGACCTGCCACAGGATCTTCCCGGTCGCCGCGTCCAGGGCGGCCCAGAAGCCACCGCTGGTGGTGGATGTCTTCCCGTCCGCCGCGGTGATCTGGTAGGGCTGGCTGTAGTAGTTCGATATCGCCGCGTACACCCGCCGCCCGTCGGTCGCGGTGCCCCATTCGATGCCGCCCAGCGAGCTCCCGGGTCCGACCATGGTCTGCCAGACCGGCGCTCCGGTTCGCGGGTCGAGCGCCCAGTACATGCCGCTCTTCTGCCCGATGCCCAGGATCTGCCGGCCGGACGGCAGCCGGATCAGGTTGGGGCCGGTCCCGAAATCGAAGTCAGGGCCGCAGGTGCCGCTCGGGTGCTCGCCGCACACCAGCGTGAAGACATCGCTGGTCAGCGTGCTTTTGAACCAGCGGACGGCGCCGGTCGCCGCGTCCAGCGCCATGATGGAGTCGGCGTGGTCATCGGCGGCGGGCGGCGCGCAGCCCGTCTCGTCCGGATCGGTGCACACGCCCGGCGGCACCGTGTAGTTGTCGCCGGTGCCCACGTAGACCAGGTTGTACGCCGGATCGATCGCCGGGGTGCTGCCCCATACCGGGCCGCCGCTGTAGCCGGCCGGGATCGTGTAGGTCTTCCACAGCAGCCGCCCGGTCGCCGCGTCCAGCGCTACCACACTGCCACGGAAGGTACAGCACCGATAGCCCGGTTTCGTGGCCAGCACCTCCTCGTCGGAAGACACACCCTCGTACACGACTCCCCGGTAGATCACCGCCGCGCCGGTAATGATCGCCGCCACGTGCGGATCGACCAGGGTGCGCCACCGCAGGTGACCGGTGCGCCGGTCCACCGCGATCACGGAGGCCCCGGTCCCCGCCGGGCTGGTGTCGCCCACCACGAGCTCGTCACCGTACACGGCGGGACTGGTCCGGGAAACATCGCCAGTGATCCCGGTGTAGGCCGAGACACGGTGCGACCAGTGCACCTGACCGCTGTCCGCCGCCACGGCCCACAGCGTGCCGCCGGAGTCGGGGAAGTAGACGGTGCCGTCGGCTACGGCAGGCGTGACAGTCACATGGCCCGTGGTGGTGAGCTGCCACGCCGGTGCCAGCCTCGACACGTTGCCCGGACCGATATCGTGCTCTCCAGCGGCGTTCCGGGTGTCCGCGATGTCATGGCCGCCTGTCAGCCAGCCGCCGCTGGATATCCCGGACGGCGCCGCCCCCGCCATGGCGGTCGCCCCCGCCAGCACGACCGCCACGAGCGGAACGAGCAGCGTGTACCCGATCCGCGTCGGCCATAATTTCACGCCTCGGCCCTCCTCGGTGCCTGTCATTGCGTCACGATCCCGATGCCGGCCCGCAGCGACACCGGTGAGTCCACCAGAAGGCCCTGACCTAGCTGGCGCGGAGAATGCCGCCACAGCCGCGGATCGCCCAGCCCGCCAACGGTGGCGCCCGGCGGCGGCTGGAGCGCCACCCGGTTGGTGAACAGGGCTTTGATGTCTTCCTCGTCACGCCACACCAGCCGTAGGCCGCCCCGGGCGTATGCCGCGCTGATCTTGGTGATCACGTCCGGGTCGGCGCCCGTCGAGCAGGCGTGGGAGATCGCCACCAGGCTGCCCGGAACCAGCCGGGAGATGATCGCCTCTGCGATAACGTGCGCCTTTTTGTAGTCCGCGACGAAGTGCAGCACCGCGCACAGCAGCACGCCAAGCGGCCGCGACCAGTCGACCACCGTGTCCAGCTCGTGGAGCAGCGCGGCCACATCGCGTACATCCCGCTCGAATACGGTGCGGTCACCAGCCTCGGCACGCAGCTGCGCCAGCACCACCGGATCATGGTCGACCGACACGAGCCGGATACCCGGGTTGACGCGACGCGCCACCCGGTACACCGAATCACCAGCCGGAGCGCCCGCTCCGATGTCGACGAGCTGCCCGACATCGGCCGCGATGGCTGCGGCCGCCGCTAGCGCGAACCCGGCCAGGTCGGCCGCGCGGTCGGCGGCATCCGGCGCGATCGCCACCACCTGGCCGGCCAGCGTCCGGTCAGCCTCGAAGTTGTCCTCACCGCCAGCGTAGGCGTTGTAGACGCGCCCGGTACTGGCGTTACCGGAGCCGAACTGCTCCGGCGATTCAAGCACGGAAGTCATGCTGCCACGATCACATGCGGAACCGGCACGGTCTCCCCCGCGAGCGGCCATCCCCGTTACCGGCTAGCCGGTAGCCGCAATGGCCGCTCGCGGGGGAGACGGAGACATCCCGCCACGAGATCGTGAGCGGAAAGAAGGAGACGGCGTGGCGCGTGGGTAGGACTGGTGGCCACCGCTGGGCGCGGTGAAGCGCTCGCGATGATGCGGGGTTCCGGCCGGGTCGCCGGACGGTCGATCGAAGCTGTCTTATCGGTGCACGGCAGCAGGTTGCCGGCTCCGCTGATCGTGCCGGGTGCCGTTGTCGAGGTCCAGGAGCGAGTGGACGCCAGCGGCACGGTGGTGGTGGAGCTTGACGCCGACGCGGCCGTCGAGCAGATCACCCGGATGATCGCGGAGTACGAGCTTGATTCGGTCGCCATCGCGCTGTTGTGGTCGTTCGCGAACCCGGCGCACGAACAGGCCCTGGCCCGGGCCATCCCCGGGGGTGTTCGTGTCCCGCTCGTCGGAGGTATCTCCGCGGCTCGGCGAGTACGAGCGCACGGTGGCCACCGTGCTGAACGGCTATGTCGGTCGCGCCTCGTCGCGGTACCTGCCACCGCCGGGAGGGAACCCAGAATCTGCTCTGCGCCTACCTCGCGATCGTGGTGTTCGCCGGGCTGGCCGCCAACACGCTGCTGGGCGCCTGGTGGGTCGACGGCGTGGTCGCGCTCGGGATCGCTGGCTGCCACCAGCCAAGCCCGGCGTTCAGCGCCAGGCCCGCCAGCACCGCGACGGCGAGAATCCCGTCGATCATCGTCACCCTGCCCTCGGATCTCAGCACGAGGTTGTCCAGGGCCCGGCCGGTCCTGGCCTTGCCTGACGCCAGCGCGAACATGGCCGCGGCGGTCACCGCCGTCCAGGCCATCCCGGGCACGGAGTGCCGGGGGTGATACCCGGCCGCGAGCACCACCGTGGACTGCACCAGAAGGTAGATCGCCAGAGCGGCGAACGCGTACCCGATCAGCCGCACGCCCCGCGCCGTGCCATCGGCAGGGGTCACCGGCCCAGTCTGGCAGTCCCGCCCCGGCCAGGGGTCAGACAGGTCATGAGAGCCTGAGCCGGTGCTGAAGTTGCTGGGCTTCGTGCTCCCGCTGGGCCTGGACTCTTTCGCTGTCGCCGCCGCGATCGGGGCCAGCCAGGTGACCACGTCGCGCCAGCGGTTGCGGATCTCGCTGGTCTTCGTGATCTTCGAGGGCGGGATGCCGCTCATCGGCCTGGGCCTGGGCACCGCCCTGGCCCGCGGCATCGGGCACGCCGCCGTCTACCTGGCCGCCGCTGCCGTGATCGCCATCGGAGCCTGGATGCTCCTGGCAGGCGACCAGGACGACGAGGAGAAGGCCAGCCGCCTCACCAGCAGCCGCGGCCTGGCGCTCCTAGCGCTCGGGATCAGCATCAGCCTGGACGAGCTGGCCGTCGGCTTCAGCATCGGCCTGGCGCGCCTGCCCGTTACCGCCGTTATCGTGGCCATCGCTGTCCAGGCCTTCGTGGCCGCGCAGCTCGGGCTGACGGTCGGCGCCCGGATCGGCGGGCGCTGGCGCGAGCGCGCCGAACAGGTCGCTGGGGTCGCCCTGATCTTGCTGGGCGCCTACCTGATCACCGAGCAGCTCGCCCGCTAACCGCCCGAGCTGATCCGGCGACCTCCGCTCGCCTGTGGCCGCTTAGCTGCGGTAGCGGCTGCGCTGTGACATCCCGAATCCGGGGCCAGATTTCCCAGCGGTCATGGTGCGCGACACCGCCACGAACCGGCTGCTGACGATCGGGCAGCTCGCCAGCCGTACCGGCCTTGCGGTCTGGACGATCCGGTACTGGCCGGACATCGGCGGCGCGGGCGGCGGGACCTCGCGCCGAAGGCCAGGACGCTCAGCCGCGGTCGTGGAGGGTCACCTGGTAGCCGTCGGGGTCCGCGAACGTGAAAGAGCGACCGAACGGCCCGTCGACGGGCGCTGAGACGATCGTCGTGCCGGCGGCGACGAGGGCGTCGTGGATGTCCTGCGCGTCGGGGGCGTGCAGCCACAGCGCCATTCCCTGCCCCGGCTGAGCGATCGCGTCCAGGTCGGTGCCCGCGGCGACGTCGCGGACGGCGAACGCGATTGGCTTGGTGGCGAACACGACGGCGTGCGGCGGTCCTGCGTCGGAGCGCTTCAACCCCAGGCACTGCTCGTAAAAAGCGGCGGAACGCTCCAGGTCGCGCACCTGCAGTGAAATGAAGTCGGGTCCGGTGACGGCCACGATTCTCGCCTCCTGATGGTATGTCAGTCTTCTGACACACCACAATGTATGTCAGACTACTGACATGAGTCAAGGCGAGCCCGGAATCGAGCTGGACACATCGCTGGGGTACATGCTGAAGGCGGCCGCGAGCGCCTTGCACTCTGCCCTGGAGGCCGTGCTGAGGCCGCTTGGCATGACGATCACCCACTACGCCTGCCTGGAGCTGCTTGCCCAGCGACCGGGTCTGTCCAACTCCGAGCTGGCCCGCGGCGCCTTCGTCACCCGGCAGTCGATGAATGTGCTCCTGCAGGCCCTCGAACGCCAAGGACTCGTTGTCCGCCCGGCACAGGCACCCGTCGGCAGGGCTCTGCCGACCGAGCTGACCGCCCGCGGGCGCCGCCAGCTCAAGGTGGCCAGCGCCGCGGTTCGCCGCGTCGAGCAAGACATGCTGGCCAATCTGGATACCGGCGAGCAAGATCAGATGCGGCGCCTGCTCACCGCGTGCATCGCCGCACTGACCGAACCGCCCGCATCGGCGACGTAACTGCTCCGGAATTTACGACTTTGCCGTATCCGGCAGCGTTCGCCTGTGCAGGGACCAAGCTGGTGTGGCCGAGCGCAGGCGACGTGACAGTCCGGCAGAAGCGGGATCAGCCCGCCTGCCGGTAGCGGCCGACGGACGGCGGGACGGTCTTCGCCTCGAAGATGTCGATGTCGCGGGCCGTCCGCTCGACCGCGCCGTCGCGCTGCAGCTGGTAGTACAGGCCACGGCCCCGGTTGATGTCGTGATAGGCCAGGTCCACCTGGGCGACCTGCGGTGCTGACAAGGGCAGGTCATGGGCCGCCCGGTACCGTTCGATGAGCTGGTACTTGATGACCCAGTCGATCTCCCGCGCGATAGCGTCAAGGCTCCCTGCCCCGATCGCGTCCAGCGCCCGCTGCCACAGTCCGAGGACACGCATGCTGTCCACGCCGCGTTCGCCGGTGAAGTCTCTTGCCCTGGCCAGGTACTCGCGCTGGATCTCGAGCGCGCTGATCTGCCGGCCACCCGCCAGCCTCAGCAGGCTCCGCCCAGTGATGTCGCGGCTGACCTCGCCTAGGGCCTGGACCGGGTTGGCCAGGGTCACCGCCGACGGCGCGATGCCCGCTTCGGCCATGCGCAGCACCAGGTCGGTGGTGCCCGCCTTGAGCAGCGTGGTCGTCTCGCTCATGGCCGGGTCGCTGACGGTCACCCGCAGCCGCCGCAATCCCGCGGCGGCGCGCGGCTCGTCGCGGGTAGTGATGAACGGCCGGGGCCGGGCGGCCGCGGGCGACAGGGTGGTTCCGGTGCGCCCGGCCAGCCGGCTGAGGCAGTACACGGCGCCGCGCGGCGTCTGCGTTACGACGCCCGCGCCACAGATGAGCTGCCTGGTGACCAGGAACGGGATCAGGACGTCGGCCAGCCGGCCGAATTCGCCGCGCCGGGCGACCAGGTAGTCCTCCTGGCAGCCGGATGTGCTGCCCGCCCGGTCAGCGTTGATCTTGAGTACCGAGATATCGCCGGCGCCGCCTTCTTCGCGCAGCCGCTGGCCGGCGTCCTCGACCACTCCTTCCAGGATCCGCTCGCCCGCCTTGTCGTGCACGACCAGTTCAGGCAGGCTGCCGCACTCCGGCGTCGCGTATTCCGGGCGGCTGGCCGCGGCCAGGTGCAAGCGACCCCCGTTCCGCAGCACCACCCCGGCGGCCAGGCCCCCGGACGCGACAGGGCCGAACAGGCGGCGCCCCGCCTCCTCCGGCGACAGCTGCCGCTGCCCGGCGGCGGAGAACACGACGCTGTAGGAGTTGCTCAGCCCGAGGATGCGCGTGCCCACAAGGCCAAGGCTAGGCGCGCAGCGCCCCGGCGGCTACCCGTCAGGCCCTGACGGCAAGGGTCACGCCCGGCAACGCGTCGGGCGACGCCAGCCGCCCTCGGACAACCCGTGCTGAGTGCGTGCTGACACCTGGTCCACCAATAGGCCATCTACCTGCGGAAACTGCCCCGCCGTCCACGATCTTCACGATCTTCACCATCTTCGAAGGCACCTCCGAGATCCAGCGCATGATCATCGGAAGGGCCCTCACCGGCCTGGACGTCCGCTAGGGGGACACTCCCTGGCCCGGTCACGTCGGTGGTAGGGCAGCGGGAGCGTCCGCGGCGCCCGAATGGGGGCCCTTCCGCCGGGCG
>JAWWPY010000577.1:0-24529 GCA_033854735.1 Streptosporangiaceae bacterium
ATTAATCCCACGATTTACGACAACGCTCAGTGCTGACGCGCAATGATCAGCGTGTGGCTGCTCGACGGGCCAGGGCCGTTGGCTGGCCGCCGGCGCATTCCGCCGACGCTCCGCCGCCGCTCCGCGGTCGCCCGCGCTGGCGCCCTCGGCGGCCCAGCGGCCGGAGGGCCGGGTAATTGTCGGGCCGGCCGATGAGTTCGTGTCCTCTGCCTAGTCTGTATAGATAGCGGACACGAAAGGTCGTGACGATGACGGACAGCGCGGTCCAGCAGGAGGAGTTCCTGCCCAGGGCGGAGCCATACCGGCGCGAGTTGCTGGCGCACTGCTACCGGATGCTCGGCTCGGTGCACGACGCCGAGGATCTCGTGCAGGAGACCTACCTGCGCGCCTGGCGGGCCTACGACCGGTTCGAGGAGCGCTCGTCGCTTCGGACCTGGCTCTACCGGATCGCCACCAGCGCCTGCCTGACCGCGCTGGAGAGCCGTAACCGCCGCCCGCTGCCCAGCGGGCTCGGTGCCCCGAGTTCCGATCCTGAGGCCGACCTGGCCCAGCAGCCGGAGGTGCCGTGGCTGGAGCCGATCCCTGACGCCATGGTCGCCGGCCAGGCGGCGGATCCCGCCACGATCGCTGTCTCGCGGGACAGTATCCGGCTCGCCCTCATCGCCGCGTTGCAGCACCTGCCGCCGCAGCAGCGCACCGTCCTGATCCTCCGAGAGGCCCTGAAGTGGCCAGCTGCGCAGGTCGCCGAGCTGCTGGGTACCACGACCGCCGCCGTGAACAGTTCGCTGCAACGGGCTCGCGCGCAGATCAGCCAGGTCGCCCCGACCCAGGATGACATCGCCGAACCCAGCACGGCCGAGCAGCGGGAACTGCTCCAGCGTTACGTCGCGGCCTTCGAGGACTACGACGTGGCCGCGCTCGTGGAACTGTTCAGCGCGGACGCGGTCTGGGAGATGCCGCCGTACACCGGCTGGTACCAGACGCCCGCGGACATCGGCCGCCTCGTCTCGACCCAGTGCCCGGCCAAGACCCCGGGCGACCTGCGGCTGATTCCGACCGAAGCGAACGGGCAGCCTGCCTTCGGCATGTACTTCCGGGACGAGGCCGGCCAGTACCAGGCCTTCCAGCTGCACGTGGTCCATGTCACCACGGCAGGCATCGATCATGTGGCCGCGTTCTTCGACACCTCGCTGTTCGCCACGTTTGGCCTGCCCGCGGTCCTGCCGGCCCGGTCATGACCGAGGGCCAGGCGGCCGTGCTGTTCGGCGCCGTCGGACTGCTCGAACGGGCGATCAGTTACACCCTCGGCAACCTACCCAACGTAACTTCGGCCGCCTGGTCCCAGCCGACGCCGTGCCGGGACTGGGACCTGGCTGCCCTGCTGGCCCACATGAGCGAGTCCCTCGCCGCCCTGCAGGAGGCCGGCGACGTCGGCCGGGTCGCGCTCAGCCCGGTCAGTGAGCACAGTAATCCGGGGGGCGACCCCGTCTCGGTGCTGCGGGCCCAGGCTGGCCAGCTCCTCGGCAGGTGGGCGGACTCAGACGCCGACCTGGTCTCGGTGGGCGGCTGCCCGGTATCTACGAGCATTGTGACGAGCGTCGGGGCGGTGGAGATCGCCGTGCACGGCTGGGATGTCGCGCAGGCATGCGGCCACCCCCGGTCGATCCCGCCGCAGCTGGCCGAGGAACTGCTCCGGCTCACGCCGTTGCTCGTCACGGACGCCGACCGGCCTGGCCGGTTCGCGGCCCCGGTCGCCGTGCCGGCCCACGCCAGCCCCGGCGACCGGCTGGTCGCCTTCCTGGGCCGGCACCCCCAGTGAGACAGGAGTATTGCTGAGCGGGGCCGTCGCGTATCTGCGGCGCAGTCAGAACTCCGCGTCGAGCGGCAGCCGGCGGACCGCAGTGAGGTAGGAATCCAGCTCACCGGGGCCGAACCGGCACATCCCGACGACGTGCCAGAACTGCCCGCCGATGTCGCCCTCCTGCTTGTACCGGCCATCGGATGCCAGCGCGGCCCATCCCTCGGGAAGGCCGAGCAGCGTCAGCCGCAGCCGCGGCGGCTCGCTGCCGCCGGTGTCCCACAGCCCGACCGAGCCGTCATCGCCTGCGCTGGCCAGCAGCGTGCCGTCCGGGCTGAACGCGACGGACCATATCCGCCGGCTGTGCCCGGTGAGGGTGTGCAGGGGCATCCCGGTGCGGGTGTCCCACAGCCGCACCGCCAGGTCATCGCCCGCAGTGGCGAGCATGGCGCCGTCCGGGCTGAACGCGGCGGACCAGAGCCTCCCCTGGTTCCGGTCCAGGGTGTGGATGGGCACGCCAGAGGCAACGGCCCAGAGCCGGGCCGTGCCGTCATTGCTCGCGCTGGCCAGCACGGCACCGTCGGGGCTGAACACGACCGAGTAGACCCGGTCGGCGTGGCCGGTCAGCGTGGCCAGGCAGTGGCCCGTCTCAGCGTCCCAGAGCCGGACCGCACGATCGTCGCAGCCGGTGGCCACCCGGCTGCCGTCCGGGCTGAAGGCGATGGACCGCACCCGGCCCCGGTGCTCAGCGAGGGTCTGGATATGCCGGCCGGTCGTGCAGTACCACAGCCGTACCGTGTCGTCGTCGTTGGCGGTGGCTATCACATCGCCGTCCGGGCTGAACGCCTCCGCCCACAGATGGTCCGTCTCGACGTTCATCTCACGTTCGTAGGCCCCGGACCGGGCGTTCCAGAAGTAGATGCCGCCGTCGTTGCTCGCGGTGGCGAGCCGGCCGCCGGCCGGGCTGAAAAGCACTGAGACCAGCCGGTCGGCGGTGCCGGTGAGTTCTCTGAGCCGCTGGCCGGTGCGCGGCTGCCAGAGCCGGACGATGCCGTCGTTGCCACTGGTCGCGAGCATGTCCCCCGCGGGGCTGAACCGTACCCCGGTGATCCGCCGGCCATGGCCGCGCAGCACGTGCCGGCACTGGCCACTGACCGGGTCCCAGAGCCGGACGGTGCCATCGTTGCCGCTCGTCGCCAGCTGGCCGCCGTCCGGCCGGAACACCATCGGCCACACCGACGCCTTGTGCCCGGCCAGCAGGTGCCGGGACTGGCCGGTAGCCGCGTCCCAGAGCTGGACGTTGCCGGCGCTGTCACAGCTGGCCAGCAGCTCGCCGCCGGGGCTGAATACAACCCAGTACACCGCGCCCTGGTGCCCGGTCAGCTCGCCCGCCGGGCGCCCGGTCCGCGGGTCCCACAGCCGGATCCGCCCATCTGTGTCGCCGCTGGCCAGCCTGGAGCCCTGGGGGTGGAACGCCAGCGTGTAGACGGCGCGGCTGTGACCTTCCAGCTGATGGCGCAGCTGGCCGGCCGCCGGATCCCACAGCCGGACCACCCCGCCGCTGTCGCCTGTGGCGAGCAGGTCGCCGGCCGGGCTGAACGCGGCCCGGTAGACGGGGCCGTGGTGGCCGCCGAGTTCACGCATCGAGTCGCCGGAGTCGACGTTGTACAGCCGCACTGACACCCGGTCGCCCACCGCCAGCAACGCTCCATCCGGGCTGAAGGCAGCGGTGTAAATGGGCGCGGTATGGCCGGGCAGCGTGCTCCGCACCTGGCCGGACCGGACATCCCACAGCCGCAGGACGCCGTCGCCGTCGCCAGTGGCGAGCAGGTCCCCGCCTGGGCTGAACACCATGGGCCACACCCCGTCCCGATGGCCGTCCAGCACCCGCAGGCAGGTACCGTCCGCCGGGTCCCAGAGCCGGACGGTGCCGTCGCTGGACCCGGTGGCCAGGACGCGGTCACCCGCGCCGAATGCGACCGCATAGACGCGGCCGCGGTGCCCGTGCAGGGTGCGCACCGGCAGGCCGGAGATGGTGTCGCAGATGAGCACGCCGCCGTCTTCGCTGCCGATGGCCAGCAGGTCACCGTTGCCGCTGTAAGCCACCGGCTCGGGGAGCCGGCTGGTCTGGGGGTGGAAGCCATACGGCACGCCGATCGCGGCGGGCGCGAGTTCCACCTCGACCGGCTGGCCCGGAGTGATGGCGGCCCCGCGTAGTTCCGGTGCGCTGGCCAGCCCGGCGTCGGCGGTCACGTCGATCAGGGCGGCGCGGACCCACGTGCTGCCGGCCAGGGCCACGCCTCGAAGGTCGGCGCGCGCCATCCGGGCCCGGGTCAGGTCCGCGCCACGGAGATCCGCCCCGGCCAGCCGCGCTTCGTCGAGCCGTGTGCCGACCAGTGTCGCGTCGCGCAGGATGGCCTGGGTCAGGTTCGCGCCGACCAGCCGGGCATCAGTGAGGTCAGCGCCGGTGAGGTCGACGCCCGCCAGCTCGCGGTAGGACAGGTCCTCTCCCTTCAGCAGGGCGCCGCGCAGGTCGGTCTGCACCGGGGTGCGCAGCCGGGTACTGACCTTCAGGGCGTTGGCGCGGGCCACCTCGCCGGCGGCCGGGTCAGCCAGGACCCGGCCGACCCAGGCCCGGCAGGCCTGGCTGCCCGCGAGGTCGCAGAGGAAGTCCACCGTCAGCTGGGAGAGCGGCCGGGCCGACAGCGGCGCCGGGCGGACCACGCCGCTGGTGAGCTGCCGGCCGATCTCGGCGGCGACCAGCCATTCCGCGACTGAGGCGTGGATGAAGCCGAACAGCCCAGCGTCGGTCCGTACCAGCAGGGTGCCCGCGCCCACGGCGTGCACGCGCTGGCCCGGGGAAAGCTGGCCGCCCGCGAGGCCGGAGAGTGTGTCCGCGACCTCGGTGAGAGCGGTGGGCCGGAGAAAGGGCTCCCCCGTCTCCCAGAGGCGCATCGCGAGCGTGGTGACGGCTTCCCACAGATCGTCGAGCTTCAGGCCGGCCGGTGTCCCGGGCACGCCCTGCGTGCGCTGCTCCTCATAACTGAGCCAGGCACGGAGGATCTCCTCGTAGAGCGCGGCCGCGCTGATCGTCTGCTGCGTTCCGGCCACCGCGCGCAGCCGGCTCTCGTCCAGGTCGGAGATGAAGGACAGCATCCGCGGATTCCTGGACAGGCCGAGCAGATCCTGGATGCCGCTGAGCAGCCGCAGCCGGGCGTCGGCGGCCTCCTCGTCGCCGTCGTACCGGCCGACCAGGTAGGCGCGGATCTGCGCGGGAGTGAAGTCCTCGATGGCGAAGACCCGGCGGCTCGGCAGTGCCCCCACCCGTTCACCGAGAGCGGTCAGGACCTGCTCGTGGGACTTGAAGTGCTGGGTTCGGCTGGCCACCACGATCTTCGCCATGCCCTCGGCCGCCTGGAGCAGCGTATCCAGGTGATCAGCGGCCCGCTCATAGGTGACCCGGGTGACCAGTTCATCAAAGCCATCGAACAGCAGCACGATGCGGCCCTGCCGGAGCATGTAGCGGAACGCCTTGAGGTCGATGAGATCCTCGCCGTGATTGGCCAGGTGCGCGGCCACCAGGCCGTCGACCGAGTGCGCCTTGTCCAGGGCGCGCAGCTCGATGAGAAGCGGCACCAGATGGGGCAGCTCGACCGGGATCCGGCGGGCCGCTTCACGCAGTGCGAACGTCTTGCCGCGCCCGAAATCGCCCAGCACCAGGACGAACCGGCCGTGCTCGGCCGCGATCTGCTGGAGCAACTCGTCGGCCAGGTCGTCCCGGACCCCGGGGGTGGGCCGGTCCAGCTCACGGAAACGCTGCGGTACGTACAGACCGGGCGGGTAGAGGGGGTCGGCACGGAGCCGGGCGGTCTGATTCGCGACGTAGCTGCGCAGGTCCAGCAGGCCCTGGAACTCAATGAAGCTGCGCAGCCGCACGCCGCGCCGCTGCGCTTCCTCGCGGAGCACCCGGGGCGGCTGCGGACCCTCGTAAACAAGCTCGGAACCGGGTTCGGGCTGCCCGGTATGCACCAGCCGCAGGAACGCGGCCAGCTCGTCGCGGCCCGGCTCACCCACGTGCGCAGCGATCCGCCACTGCCGGATGAACCCGTCATCCTGATGCGTGATCAGCAGATGCGGCAGTTCTCCCTCGACACGCCGGATCTTGGCGTGCTCGTGGCGGGTCTCGCAGACCTCCGCGATCCGGTCCAGCAGCAGGCTGGCCGGGCTCGCGGGACGTTCGGGTTCCGGTGACGCGGCCGCCTCCTCCGCCACTGCACCCTGATCCGCATCATCAGCGGAGAAGGTGCCGCCCGTCGCGGGCCACCGCCGCGGCAGCCGCTCCGGGTCATCACCGGTCCCGTGGCGCGCACTCCAGCGGTCGAGGCCGTCCGGGGTGATCCGCAGAAACTGGTGATGGCCCGGAGCGTGCGAGGGCACCACGAGCAGCCCGGAGCCAAGCTGGTCGGTCTGGTCGCCGCCGGGCCCCGGCCCGTGCACCAGCAGGCTGAGCCGCGGCCCGAGCAACTGGTCGAGCGTGCCGGCGTCGCGCAGCAGCGCCGCGTCCCGCCCGGCTGGCGTGCTGCCCGGGGCCGGGTCGTGCCGGAGCACGCCGATCCGCAGCCAGCCGGCCCGTTCGAAGACACCAAGCCGTTCGGCGAACCAGGCCGCCTGAGCCTCACCGATCCAGCCGTAATCGTCCTCGGGCCGGTGGCTGCCGGCCATCGTCGAATTCAGCGCGGCCACCGCGACGTGCAGGTCGGGCAGCGTGAACAGGGTCCAGGGCTGCGCGCTCTCGAAGACGGGGCCATCCAGCCCGCGGTAGAACTCCTGGAAGAGGCTGGCGAAGTGACGCCACTTGGGCCAGTACGGCGGCTGTGGCTCCAGGTCGTCGGCCTCACAAGTGGCGAAGTACGCGCGGCAGGCGGCTTTGGTGATGTCGCGCCCGCCGGGAACGATCACGATCCGCTGCGGCTCCAGGCCGAGCAGCGCGCGCAGCCCGGTCAGGAACATGAGCGCCTCATCACACTCCCGCGGGGTGCCGGATTCCGTCAGATCACCGGTGACCACCATGAGGTCGGGGCGGGGCATGCCGGCGGCGGTGCGCCTGGTGGCATCGGCCCAGATCCGGGCCTGCAGTCCGGCGGCGGACAGGTGCTCACCCGAGGTGGCCAGCCCGCGCCCGAACCGGGGGCCTGCCACTTGCAGCAGGGTGATCGCGGAGCGGGGGCCGGCCGGGTCAGGGAGAGCGGGCGGGTAGGCCGGCGCGCTGGCCGGGGACCGGCGGGCTCTCGGCACTGTGCGCGCCACCGGCGCGGGCGTCTCCTCCGCGTGGACAACCTGGCCCACGATGGTCTTGCCGGACTGCGGGTAAGCCACTTCCTGCTGCTTGGCCCGCCCGGCCAGCGCGTGCCCAATCCGGCCGATCAGCAGCTCACGGGCCTGATGCGGATCGGTCACGCCCACCAGGTCGATGTAGGTGATGGTGGCGAGCAGGCCCTCGAGCCGACAGTCGTCGACCCGGACGGTGACTAATCTGCCCGCCGGGTTGCCCGGGTCGGCCCGCAGCGCCGCCTGCCATTCCAGCCGCCCGTAGGTGGAGCCCACATAGTGCCGGGAAAGCACCGCGACGACGGCGGCGGCTTCGCTGAGACCGCGGTCCATGAAGTCAATGAAGTTCGTGCCGGGTACGAAATCCCAGGCCTGCAGCATGGTCCGGTAGCCCGCGGCTTCCAGTTCCCAGGCCATCCAGGTGGCCCAGCGCTCATCCGCCGGGGAGTAGCTGACGAAGATCTGGATCGGCCCGTTCATCCCCCTGGCCACGGCTGACCCGCTCATGGCCTCAGTATCTCCCGTGAGCAGGGAACCCGGTATCCCTTGGTGCGCGAGGAGAGTTCGCGCTGTGCGACGATGGCGGATGTGTGCTCCGCCGACCCTGATCAGGCCGCGCAGGCTGGGCACACAGTGACCGTGCGGGAAGGGCACCCGGTGGCCGCTCGGGGGTGGCGGGCGGCGGCCGCGCGGGGCTGGCGGGCGGCGGCCCGGCGACCCGTGCTGGACTGGATCGCCGCCGTGCTGTTCGTGCTCGGCCTGATCTTCGTGGCGACCGGCCTGCTCCCCCGCGCTCCCGCCGACGCGACGATCAGGCGGATCCTTCCCCTGCTGCTTTTCCTCGGCACCGTCATCGTGCTGGCCGAGCTGACCGCCTACGCCGGGGTCTTCGATGTGATCGCGGTCCGGGTGGCCGGCCTGGCGCGGGGAAATTACCTGGTTCTCTTCGTTCTGTGCGTTTTCTTCGCCGCCGCCACCACCACTGTGCTCAACCTGGATACCACTGCGGTGCTGCTCACGCCGGTGATGCTGGCCCTGGCCCGCAAGGCGGGCATCGCCGCTATCCCGCTGGCCATGACCACGGTGTGGCTGGCCAACACGGCGAGCCTGCTGCTGCCGGTGTCCAACCTGACCAACCTGCTCGCGGCGAACCGGGTGGCGCTGCCGACCGCGGCGTTCGCCGCCCGGATGTGGCCCGTGCAGTTGGCCTCGGTGGCCGTGACCATGCTTTTCCTATGGGTCTTCTACTGGCGGCGCGGCGCGCGCGGCGTGGACCGCTACGATCCGCCGCCGCCCCAGCAGCCGGCCGACCCGGTGCTGTTCTGGGTGGCGGCGCTGGCCTGCCTGCTGTTCATCACACTGATCGTCACCACCGGAATCCAGCTCGGCTACGACTCCGCGATAGCGGCGGCGCTCGTGGTGGCGGCGTTCGCCGTGCGCAAGCGGCCGGTGCTGCGGGCGCAGCTGGTCCCGTGGCGGCTGCTGGTCTTCGTGGTCGGGCTTTTCCTGGTCGTGCAGACGGTGAGCCTGCACGGGCTCGCCACCGTGACCCGGGCGCTCATCGGCACCGGGGATGGCGCGCTGGGCGCACTGCGCGCCGCCGCGACCGGTGCCGGGCTGTCCAACGCCGTCAACAACCTGCCTGCATACGTGGCGGGCGAGGCAGTCATCCCGGTCAGCCACCACGAGCAGTTGCTGGCCCTGCTCATCGGCACCAATGTCGGGCCGGTCATCACGCCGTGGGCGTCGCTGGCCACCCTGCTGTGGTACGAGCGGTGCCGCTCCTATGACGCCGCCGTGCCGTTGCGCACGTTCATGCTCACCGGGGCCGGGCTCGCCCTGTGCGGCCTGGCCGCCACGGTCGGCACACTGCTGCTCAGCCAGTGATGCCACGGCTCACCACCGGGCGGCCGCGTCCAGGTTGGCCAGCCGGGGCGCGATGCCCTCGGCCTTGGCGACCAGCCTGGTGAGCCGCCTGATGTTGTCGGGATGACCGGCGACGAAGCTGCGGTCGTCCACAGACAGCCCGATCCGCTCGTCGAACGGCCGGCCGTCGAGGCCGCACACCGCAATGCCCGCCTCGGCCGCGATGAGGGCACCCGCCGGGAGGTCCACCAACTCGGCCCGGTATCCGACGATGCCGTCGATGTCACCGCGGGCGAGCATCACCCACGACAACAGTGGAGCCCACAGCTGGAGCACGCGACGAGCGGTGGACTCCAGGACGAGCTTCAGCGCCCGGGCGGTGGCATCCTCGCGGGACACGCTGTGCCCCTGGATCCAGGCGAGCACCGGCCCGTACGGCGCCGGCCGGCAGGGCGGCGGTGGCAGCCGGCCGCCGGGGCCGTACGCTCCGCCGTGGCGCACCGCCGACCATGTCTGCTGGGCTATGGGGTCGTGCACCACGCCGAGCACGGGCAGATCGCCTAAGCACAGCGCGATCCCGACTACGTACGCCGGGAGCCTGACGGCCAGGTTGTTGGTGCCGTCCAGCGGATCCACCAGCCAGGTCCGGCCACCGGCCGCACCGCTGGCCGGGTTGCCCCCCGGAACGTCCGGGTCGAGCAGGCCCGCTTCCTCGGCGATGATCCGGTGGGCTGGGAATACGGCCCGGATGCGGTCAATGATCACCTTCTCGGCGGCCAGGTCAAGGTCGGTGACGACGTCGCCGGTGGAGTCCTTGACCCGCATCCCGGTGTCGGCGCGTCCCGGCCAGCGCATCAGCGCGCCCGCGGCCTCGGCCGCGTCCACGGCCAGCTTGCGGGCCACCTCCAGCTCAGTCATGCCGGCCCCCCCTCGTGGCCCCGCGCGGGGCCAGTTCCCGTGAGCCGGCCCGCGATCATCCGGGCCGCGCATGCCGTTTCCCGCGCGTCGCAGCGTGATCGGGTGAGCGTGTGACTAGGGGCGTGCACCGGGCCCAGGGCGAGGTCCGCAGCCTGCGGCCGGTTCCGGCTCAGCACGACCGTAGCGACCTCCTGCTCAGCCGGGACCACGGTGGCGTGGAACTCGCCGGCTGGCAGAAAGTACACCGACCCCGCACCGTGCACGCTGTCCGCCTCCGGGTGGCAGGACACCAGGCGGGTGGTGGTACACAGTTCGTCCACGTCACCGCGGCTGCGCACCTCGAACAGGCGATGGGCGGCCCGCCCCGCCGCGGGAACGACCTGAATACGCTGGTTGCGCAGCGTGCCGTACAGCACGTAGCTGGTCAGGTCCCAGCTGTGGGAATGGACGGTGGAGGTGGTCAGCGCGCTGCGGCGGCCTGGTGTCCAGAGGTGCACGCACACCCCGCGGGTGGCCTGGCGCTCGGCCGGGAAACAGAGGAAACCGAGTGGATGCCGCACCGCGGTCAGCTCCCGGCCCCCACTGATGATCTCCTGCATCAGCGATAATGCCCAGCCCGGCACTGACTCGGCGGCCGTGCCATGCTCGATAGCTTCCTGGATGCCCGGGTAGTCCATTGCTAGTAGGGATTCTTGGGCTGCAGGGCTTTGCCGATGATCTCGGCGACATCGCGATCGGTGAATGCGCGCGGTATGGGGAGATCAAGCTCCGTGAAGAGCTTGCGTGTCTCATCCACCGTCGGCTCGTCGCTCAGCCCGGCGTGATCCAGAAGGCTGATCGGCACCTGCCGCGACTGCCGCATGCTCGCCATCAGCTCGCGGCTGTAAATCTCGTAGTAGTACTTGCCCGGTTCCAGCATCATCGCTGGGAACTGCGGGTCTTCCTGGGTGATGATGAGCCGGTGCGGCGTCATGTCCCACCGGAAGGTGGTCATCACCGAGGAGAGCCCGACTTCGATGGTGACGAAGCTGAACCGCCACCGGTACCAGCAGGCGGCCAGCACGGTCGCATACGACTCTTTCCTGGTGCGATCCACCGTCCAGATCTCACCCATGGCATCCGGCTGGTCGGCCAGTGACCGGCGGAACTGCGCGTAGCTGCCGCACACCTTCTCGTCGGTGGGATCGATGATCTCGAGCTGCAGATGCATCGCGTGCTTCTTCCGGCGGGCGATGCTGACGCATTCGGGCAGCGTCACCGCCCGCAGGTACGTGCCCGTGCCGCCTTTGAAGACCCAGCGGTCGGTGTTGCGGCGGGCCTCCTCAAGGGCCAGCCCGACCTCGGCGCCATGCAGCACCCGGATAAACGAGCTCTCGGTCAGCGCCCGCCGGGTGCTCTCCACCGTGCTCTCCAGCTCATCGAGGCGGGCGGGCATCCGGGTGAGCATCGTGGCCGTAGTCTGCAGCACGTCGTGGAGCTGGGTGTCCATCGCTTCCTCGCGGGCCCTGTTCCGCAGCGAGGAGGTAGCCACCAGGCCGAGAGTGAGCAGGATCGCGCCGTTGACGTCGTTGGTGCTCGCGATGTCGGCCAGCGCGAGGATACCCACGCCGATGGCGAGAATGAGGGCCAGCCCGCTGTCCGCATACTTGTTGAGCCATGCCACTAATCGCGCCATTGACCACACCCCCGGCCGTCGGTTCAACTCATCGTACGAGCCGGGCAAAGCCACCGCGAGACCATAAGCCGGGCCGCCACAACGGGGGCCGTGGAGATCGCCGTATGCGCCTGATCACTCCGGCGAGTGCGGCAGGAACTCCTGGATCTTTGTCTTCACGCCCTCCTTGATCACGCCCCAGCGGTCTTCGTCGCCGTGCAGCAGGGCCTGGGCGGTGTCCTTGGCCTGCTCGAAGGTGGCGTGCGGCGGGATCGGGGGAACGTTGGGGTCACACCTGACGTCGAGCACGGTGGGCCGGGCCGCGGCCAGCGCCCTGTCCCAGGCCGGGCCGATCTCGTCGGGCTTGTCCACGGTGATGGCCAGCAAGCCGAGACTGGCGGCGAAGGCCGCGTAGTCGACGTCAGGCAGGGTCTGGGACTCGGGGAATTTCGGGGCGCCCTGCATCGCCCGCATCTCCCACGTGACCTGGTTAAGGTCGTCGTTGTGGAGGATCGCGATGATCAAGCGCGGGTCGGACCATTCCGCCCAGTAGTGCTTGATGGTGATCAGCTCGGCGAGGCCATTCATCTGCATCGCCCCGTCACCCTCGAAGACGATCACCGGGCGGTCCGGGTGGCCGAACTTGGCCCCGATCCCGTAGGGCACCCCCGGGCCCATGGTGGCGAGGTTGCCGGACAGGGAGCCGCGCATGTCGCCGCGGAACTTCAGCTGCCGCGCGTACCAGTTCGCTGAGGAGCCGGAGTCCGCCGCGACGATCGCGTTACCGGGCAGCCGGACCGACAGCTCGTGGAACAACCGCATCGGGTTGACCGGGTCGGCCTCCACCATCGCCTCGGCCTCCATGACCTCCCACCAGCGGGTGACTGTGGCCTCGATGTCCTCGCGCCAGGACCGGTCTTCCTGGCGCTGGAGGAGCGGGATCAGCGCCCGCAGCGTGGCGGCCGCGTCGCCGACGAGATTGACCTCGTACGGGTAGCGCATCCCGATCATCTTGCCGTCGATGTCGATCTGCACCGCCCGGGCCTGGTCGAAGGCCGGCAGGAACTGCGTGTACGGGAAGCTGGACCCGACGGTCAGCAGCGTGTCGCAGCCCTTCATCAGCTCGTAGCTGGGCCGGGTGCCCAGCAGGCCGATCGAGCCGGTGACGTAGGGCAGCTCGTCGGACAGCACGTCCTTGCCGAGCAGCGGCTTGGCCACACCGGCCCCCAGCAGCTCAGCCACCCGCTCCAGCTCGGCCCGGGCGCCGCGGGCGCCGGATCCGGCCAGGATCGCGACCTTGCGGCCGGCGTTGAGGATCTCCGCCGCGCGGGCGATGGCGTCGTCACCTGGCACCGCCGTCGGCCAGTCCAGCCCGAGGCTGGAGGGCACCATCTTGAACGCGTGCGTCGGCGCCGAGTACGCCAGTTCCTGGACATCCGAGGGGATGATGATCGCCGTCGGGGCCCGCTCGGTGAGCGCCACCCTGATCGCCCGGTCCAGCACGTTCGGCAGCTGCTCGGGGACGGTCACCATCTGCACGTAGTCGCTGGCCACGTCCTTGAACAAGCTGAGCAGGTCGACTTCCTGCTGGTAGGAGCCGCCCATCGCGGACCGGCTGGTCTGCCCGACGATGGCCACCACCGGGACGTGGTCGAGCTTGGCGTCGTACAGCCCGTTCAGCAGGTGAATCGCGCCGGGGCCGGAGGTGGCCATGCACACGCCCACCCGGCCGGTGAACTTGGAGTACCCGACCGCCTCGAACGCGGCCATCTCCTCGTGCCGGGCCTGGATGAACTTCGGCTGATCCCCGGCGCGGCCCCAGGCGGCCAGGATGCCGTTGATCCCGTCACCCGGGTAGGCGAAGACTGCCTCCACGTCCCAGGCCCGCAGTCGTTCCAGCAGGTAATCGGCAACAGTTGGTGCGGCCATTTCGTTGCTCCTCCTCGGTTAGGCCGGGCCGCGGGCTCCGGTCAGTGGGTTCCGCTTCCGGCCCCGGCGGCCATCCGGTCGGCGGCGCGCGCGGCGACGGCCATGATGGTCAGCGCCGGGTTGGCGCTGCCCTGGGTCGGCAGCACGCTGCCGTCGGCGATGTAGAGATTGGGCACCGCGAAGCTGCGGCAGTCACGGTCGACGACGCCGTGCCGCTCGTCGGCGGCCATCCGGGCCCCCCCGACCAGGTGGGCGTAGCGCTGGATGGTGATCACTTCATCGGCGCCCGCCCCGTGCAGAATGCCTTCCATGACCTTCTGCGCGGCGGCCATGAGCTGGCTGTCGTTGTCACACTGGGAGTACGAGAAGCGGGCCACCGGCAGGCCGCGGGAGTCCTTCTCCTCGTCGAGGGTGACCCGGTTGCCGGGCAGCGGCAGGAACTCGCACAGCGCCCCCAGGCACGACCAGTGCACGTAGTCGCTCATGTACTCGCGAAGCGCCCGGCCCCAGTGCCCCTGCGCGGCGACATGCTCGGCCCAGGTGATCGGCAGCGGCGACACGGTCTGGATGGAGAACCCGCGCTGGTAGGGCTGGGCCGGGTCGGTCTCGTAGAACTCCTCGCTGCTGACCTCCGGCGGGGGTGCCTTGTACATCCGCACCTCGGCGTCGAAACGGCCGGCGGTCTGCGGCGCCCCTTGCACCATCAGGTAGCGGCCGACCTGGTCGAAGTCGTTGCACAGGCCGTCCGGGAACCGCCGCGACGCCGAGTTCAGCAGCAGCCTCGGCGTCTCGATCGAGTACCCGGCGACGGCGACCGCCGCCGCCCGCTGGAAATGCGGTACCCCGCCGCCGTGCACCCCGCCGCCGCGCACCCCGCCGCCGTGCACACCGGCCCGGACGTAGTGCACGCCGGTGGCCCGGCCGGTGCGCTCGTCGACCTCGATCCCGGTGACCATGGTGTCGGCCCGGACCTCGGCGCCCCGGGCCAGCGCGTCGGGGATGTGGGTGATCAGCGGGGACGCCTTCGCGTTGACCTTGCAGCCCTGCAGGCAGAACCCCCGGTAGATACAGTGCGGGCGGTTGCCGAAGCGGCCGTTGGCGATCGCCACCGGGCCGACCTTCGCGGTGATGCCGGCCGCGCGCGCGCCGCGCAGGAATATCTCGCCGTTGCCGCCGACCGGGTGCGGCCGGTGCGGGTACGAGTGCGGGTCGCCCCATGGCCAGTGCTCGCCCGCCACCGGCAGTTCCGCCTCGATGTCCGCGTAGTACGGCTTCAGGTCCAGATAGCCGATCGGCCAGTCGGCGCCGACCCCGTCGTCCGTGAACGTGCTGAAGTCGCTCGGGTGGAAACGGGGCGTGTAGCCGGCGTAGTGGACCATGGATCCGCCGACACCCCGGCCCGAGTTGTTCGAGCCCAGCGGGACCGGGTCGGCGCCGTCGATCACCCGTGGCTCGGTCCAGTACAGCTGGTGCGAGCCGGCTTCGTCGCTGACCCAGTCAGCGTCGGGGTCCCAGAACGGCCCCGCGTCCAGGCCCACCACCCGCCACCCCCGCCGGGCCAGCCGCTGCAGCAGCGTCGAGCCGCCCGCGCCGCACCCCACCACCACCAGGTCCACCTCGTCGGTGTCGGCGAACCGGCGCATGTCGGAGCGCAGCCGGTGGTTGGTCCGCGTGCCGTCGTTCGGGAGCAGCCAGGCGGATTCGTTGCGTAGCCGTACGTTGGCCATCAGGCACCGTCCCGCACCGGATCGTCGGACGGGCGGGCGTCACGGACCTCGAACGGCTCACGGGCGTCGACGCCGGTGTTCTTGTACCCGCGGGGATACGCGGGCCCAGGGAAGCCGATCTCGGTCCAGGCCGACGGATGCGCGTAGAACGCCGTGCACGCATACCGCGTCCACAGGCTCCACACATGCGCGGCGTTGCGGCCGTGCCAGTCCCCCGAACCGAGATCCTGGACCGCCTGGATGAGGACGTCCTGATCGGCCGGCTCGCATTTCGCGAAGCCCCAGGAGAACTTGGCGTGCGCGTCAGCGTCCAGGTCATGCAGGGAATCCCGCCAGGCCTGCCCGTCCTCAGGCAGGTCGGCGTACCGCCAGCCGTCGGTCTCGGCCGCCGCCAGCCGCGCGTCGATGAACGCGGCCACCGGCACCAGCGGATCACTGTCCTGGCCCAGCAGCCGGTCACACAGCGCGATCGCGATGGCCTCCTCGGCCGGCGTGAAGAACCGTATGCCGGGGGCCATTCCGACCCGGGACAGCACGACCCCGGCGGTCACCGGATCCCAGTGCCCGGCCTCGGCCGCCGCGTCGAACCCGGGGAACCTGCTGCCGCCACCCGGGCCGTCGGGCGGGGCGCTGGCCGGGCCGCCGCCTGGGCCGCTTCCCGCGCCGCCGCCTGGGCCGCTCACTTCTCGCGCCGCAGTATCGCGGCCAGCAGGCCCATCCCGCCGACCATGGTGACCAGCAGCGGGGCGAGCAGCGGCGGCCCCATCTCCATGTTGTAGCGGGCGTTGGACCAGCCGCCCGGCTTCTGCGCGATGCCCCGGGCGTGCAGGTAGGTGCCCTGCAGGCCGTTGGCGACGATGGCCGCCGAGGCGACCGGCAGCGCGGTCTTGGCCATCCGGCGGCTGAAACAGCCAGCGACACCGGCCACGGCGCCGATCGGCCCGAGCGTCACCGGGAGCCACATCATCTTGTTGCCGAAGCTGGCGCTGTCGTGCTCGAAGTAAATCTCGGCCGCGGTGATCAGCGCTCCCGCGGCCGTCAACGCCGACAGGCTGCGCTCGAAGCGGCCGGTCTCGACGTTGCGGATCATCCGGTCGATGCCGTGCACCGTCTGGTCGGGCGCGCGGCTCTGAGGCACGGCTTTCATCCAGGCCCTCCTTCCGTCATCCGCGGGTGCCTCCTCGGGAGGAGGCCCGGTCCGATGGGGCTTCGGGTGCTCGCCCCGGACGCCGCTTCCCGGCTGCGGCGCCCGCAAACAGCCGCGGAGGCTCCCGGTCCGGTGAATACGCGATTCACCGGGCCAGGAAGCGTCCCGTTTTCCCAGCCGAGAGGGGAACTAGGCCACCGACATGCCCGGACATAGAATCAAGATCTACGATGCGGTTTAGCGGCCACGTCCGGCCGGGAGCCGGCCAGCCACGAATGATTGAGGCCTGCAGCACGAGGACGACGGCCGCAGCGTTTGGATTTGGGAGAAAAGCATGGCGCGTTCTATGTGGTCGGGATTTCTCAGCTTCGGGCTGGTGAGCGTTCCAGTCGGCCTGTATTCGGCCACCGCTGACCAGACGATCCATTTCAACCAGCTGCATAAGGGCACGTCGAATCGGATCCGCTATAAGAAGGTCGACGAGGTCACCGGCGAGGAAGTGCCGAACTCAGACATCGTCAACGGCTATGACCTCGGCGACGGCGAGTACGTCGTCGTCACCCGGGAAGAGCTGAAAGAGGTGGCCCCGGGCAAGTCGGAGACGATCGAGATCAGCGACTTCGTCGACCTTGACCGCATAGACCCGGTCCATTTCCGCCAGACGTATTACCTCGCGCCCCGGGGGAAAGGCGCGGACCGCGCCTACGCACTGCTCCGGCAGGCAATGCACGAAACCGGCAAGGTCGGCATTGCCACCCTCATCCTCCGGGACAAGGAGCATCTGGTCGCCGTGCGTCCCGGCGAGGACGTCCTGATCCTGGAGACCATGTACTTCGCCGACGAGATCCGCTCTCCGAGTGAGGAACTCGACAGCCTGCCCCAGGACGCCGCCTTCGCGGGGCGCGAGCTGGAGGTGGCCAAGAAGCTCGTCGAGTCGCTCACGGTGGAGTGGTCTCCTGAGGACTACCACAACACCTACCGCGCGCGGGTCGAGGAAGTGATCGAGCGGAAGCGGGAGGGACACGCGGTTGTCTTCGAAGAGGAGCGCCCGAAGTCGAACGTCATCGACCTGATGGCCGCGCTCGAGGCTTCGGTCGCCCGGACGGGAGAGTCGCGGGCGGCGGAGGCTGCCCCACCGGACGCGGACCAGCCGGCCACGCCGGCCAGCGAGGCAGCGAAGCAAGACCCCGGCGGGCAGCAGGACCTGGACGAGATGACCAAGGCTGAGCTGCTGGCTCGGGCTGCGGATCTGGACATCCAGGGACGCTCCAAGATGACCAAGCCTGAGCTCATCGAGGCGATAGGTGACGCGGCGGCACCCAAGCGACGGGGCAGGAAGATTTCTTAAGTATCGGTCCGCTGGCCGGCCCGGCGTGCGGCAGACTGTCGGCTCCTGGTGATAGATGAAGAGGGTGAAAGGAGCCGTCATGACCGAGCCAGCCCTCATCATCGAAGTGTGCGTCGAATGCGAGCAGGACCTCGAGCACTGTCACGGGACGGCGATCGTGCATTTCGACGGCTCAGCCGACTGCGCCGAGAACCCCGGCTGCCGGATGGCCGCTGACCAGCATCTGTTCGTGATCACGTGTGGCGAGGTGGAGTGCAGCTGCGGCGACCCGCAGCCCGAGGCGAACTGGCCTGCAGAGCAGGCCGCCGCGTCGTGACCGGTCGCCCCGCGTCGTGAGCGGCTACCCGGCGTCGTGACCGGTAGCCCGGCGTCCTGAGGGGATAGCCGCCTACCCGAGCGGTGCGAAGAGATCCCCGAGACGCTCGACGCGGTCAAGAACCTCGCCGGGGCTGAAACGCAGCCGGGCGCCCTCTCCGCTCCTCCCGCAATCCTGCACCTCCTCCCAGGTGACCGGGGTCGAGACGGACGGATCGGCGACCCCGCGAAGCGAATAGACGGCGACGGTGGTCTTCGCCTGATGGTTCTGGCTCCAGTCGATGAGCACCCGGCCCCGGCGCAGCGCCTTGGTCATGTTCGTCACGACAAGCTCGGGGTGATCTTCCTCGATCGCCTGGGCGATCCCGTGAGCGTTTTCCCGGGCTTTGTCCCACTCGGTGCGGGCCGGGAGCTTGACATAGACCTGGAGGCCTTTCGCTCCGCTGGTCTTCACCAGGGGCTCGCGGCCACCTCCGGTGAGGCGGGCGGAGATCCACGTCGCGATGCGGCAGCACTCGACGATCGTGGTTCCCGGCCCCGGGTCGAGGTCGAACACCATATGGTCCGGCCGGCCGGGCAGCGGGCGCCGGCCCCCAATGTGCCAGAGCGGCACGTGGAACTCGATGGCGGCCAGGTTCGCCGCCCAGACCAGGGTCGGCCGGTCCGCCACCACCGCGTACTCGACGTCCCCCTCGGGAGGCTTGTCCCGGCCCCACCCGGTGCTGCCCGACGACGGGACCTTGACGGTGCGCACCCACTGCGGCGCGTGCGAGGGCACATGCTTCTCAACGAACGACTTGCCGCTGACGCCGTCGGGAAAGCGGCGGAAGGTGGCGGGCCGGTCCCGCAGGTGGGGCAGCATGACCGGGGCGATCCGGGCGTAGTAGTCGATGACCGCGGCCTTGGTGAACCCGCTGGCCGGATACATCACCTTGTCCAGGTTCGACAGCGAGAGACGGCGGCCCTCGACCTCCGTCTGGACGCGCTCAGGGCTCATCGGTGACCTCCGCTGGATCCTTGTCGGGCCGCAGGCCACGCCAGGCGGAGTGGCGCAGGTGCCCGTCCGCGGTCCGGTCGCCGTACCGGACCTCGCCGACCATGACCGGCCGCACGAAGTGGGCCAGCCCCGCCACCGGCGCGGGAAGCTCGGCGCAGAACGGGCTCGTATTCCTGGCCAGAGGCCGGAGACGGTCCAGTAGCTCGCGGCGATCCTGCTCGCCGAAGCCGGTGCCCACCTTTCCCGCATAACGCAATCCGTCGGCCCCAGGTATCCCGAGCAGGAGCGCGCCGAGGCTGCCAGTTCGCTCTCCATTGCCATCGGTCCACCCACCGATGATCACTTCCTGGGTTTTGAAAATCTTCACCTTCACCCACTCGCCGCTGCGGCGGCCGGCGCGGTACGGGGAATCCCGGCGCTTGGCGATCACGCCCTCGAGGCCGTTGTGCTTCGCGGCCGCGAGGACGTCGGCGCCGGGCACGTCCCGGAACGAGTCGCCGGTCGCCAGCGACCCCCCGGACAGACCGAGGGACTCGAGGCGCTGGCGGCGCTCGTCGTAGGGCAGATCGAGCAGGGACTGCCCATCGAGATGCAGCACATCGAACACGACGTAGCTGACCGGGACCTCCCGGGCCCGCCGGGCGATCTCGGCGCTGCCCGACAGATGCATGCGCTGCTGGAGCAGGCCGAAGCTGGGCCGTCCGTCAGGGCCCAGGGCGACAAGCTCCCCGTCGATGACAGCCGGGCGGGCCCCGAGTCGCTCGCCCACCTCCCGCAACTCGGGAAACGTGGCCGTGATGTCCTTGTCCGTCCTGCTCAGGGCGCGAACGCGGCCGCCGTCGACATAGACCACGGCCCGGATGCCATCCCACTTGATCTCATAGGCCCACCCCTCGTCACGGGCCGGCAGCGATCCGGCGGTCGCCAGCATGGGCGCGACCCGCCCCGGGAGTGGCTGGAAGCCGTCACGGATGGGGTCCATGCGGTGAATCATCCAGTTCTTCCCGCCGGTCGCGAACAAGACGTAGCGGCCACGGGCCTTCGTCCCGTGCAGCACGACCATGACCTCGGTGTCGGTCCACTTCTCGAGTTCGTAGTCGCCGTGATCCCAGATGCTCACGCGCCCGCCGCCGTACTGGCCTTTCGGGATGTCACCTTCGAAGCTTCCGTACTCGAGCGGATGGTCTTCGGTATGCACGGCCAGATGATTCGTGGCCCGGTCTTCCGGGACACCCTTCGGCAGCGCCCACGACACCAGGACACCGTCGTGCTCAAGCCGGAAGTCCCAGTGCAGCGCCCGGGCGTGGTGCTCCTGGATGACAAACACCGGCCGGTCGTGTTCCCGCGGCTGGCCCGGGCCCTTCGTCGGCATCGGCTCCGGGGTCCGGGCCGGATCGCGCTTCGCCCGGTAGGCACTGAGCGGCCTGTCCTCAGCCATGGCGGGCTTCTCCGGGGGGCTGCGCGGGCATGGCCATCCTGGGCCAATACCCGCGAGCACGCCGGCTACGCCCAACGCCTCCCCGCCGGGATCGCCTCCCCCGCCAGGATCGGGTCAAGGTCATCCGGATAAGCCGCCGGTTCGCGGGAAGATCGCCCAGCACCACAACGAGGAGAGACCATGACGACTGGATCCGGCCGTGCCGGCTGCGCGGTGTTCGACGTGGACGGCACGCTGCTCGACACCAACTACCTGCACGTGGCGGCGTGGTGGGAGGCGTTCCAGGAAAGGGGGCTGGACATCCGCTCGGCCGACGTCCACCGGGCCTTGGGGCAGGATTCGGCCGCCTTGGTCGAGGCTGTCCTCGGCCGCACCGACGACGCCGTCATCAAAGCCCACAGCCGGCACTTCGGCCCATACCTCGGCCGGCTCCGGGCGCTGCCGGGGGCCGCCGACCTGCTCCGGGCGACCGCCGCGACGGGCGCGCAGGTCGTCATCGCCACCAGCGCGGAGCCAGGCGAACTCGACTTCATGCTGGCCGCTGTCGGCGCCCGGGACGCGATCAGCGAGGTCCTCAGCTCAGCCGACGTGGAGGACGCCAAGCCAGAACCCGACATGATCCACGCCGCCCTCGAGGCGACCGGCACTGACCCGGGACACTGCGTGATGGTGGGCGACGCAGTCTGGGACGTCCTGGCCGCCAACCGCGCCGGAGTGGCCTGCGTCGGCCTGCTCACCGGCGGCATCAGCGAGCAGGAGTTGCGCGACGCCGGCGCCGCCGCCGTCTACCCGGACGCGGCGGCGTTGCTGGCCGGCCTGGCCGACAGCCCGCTCAGCCGCTGCGGCACTCCGCGCTGAGCCGGCACCGCGTGCCACCATGCGCCGCCACCGCCACGGCCACCATGCGCCGCCACCGGCGCCATGCGCCGCCACCATCCGCCCCGACTGCCGCCATGCGCCGCGTTCGCCTGCAACCAGGCCTGACGCAGTTTGTTTCTCAGTCGCGGTCCCAGGGCGCTGCCTCGCCCATCTTCTCGTAGTACTTGGCGAGATGGCTCTTGACCCGGTCGATGTCGGATTTGGGCAGGTCCACTCCCCCGCGTGACCCTTGCATGACGTTTCCCGCCGCCATGATGCCTCGGGGAACGGCGACTTCCCGGCCGTTTACCACGTCGGCGATGAGCAGCTTGTAGGCCGTGAAGTTCTCTTTATTGTCGGCGTCATACCAGACATGGGCGTCGCGGTATTTCTCGTTCGGCTTGTCTTCCGCGCCCGCCCACTTCCGGATGCGCTTCTCCGCGGCTCCGCCGTCCCACTCTCGATCCCGGTCAGCGAGCGGGAAGTCCTGGAATGCTGAGACAGCCATGGTGTGTCCTTTCATCATCTGCGCGCGCCTGACGCGGCCCTCTCTGGCCGCCGGCGGCTGCCGCGCCGCTACCCGGCCCGCGCCGATCAATCCTCCAGAAACAGCAGCATTCGCCAAGCGGCCGGCCTGGCCCTCGATCGCGGCCCGGGCGATCACCTAAATGACCGCGGAGCCGGTCCATGAGTAGCCGCCGGCGCCAGCCAGAAGCGCCTGCGTCCAGGCCTCACCACCTACGGGGCATCCCACCTGTGCCGGATGGCAGCGTCGATGATCTGCCTGGCGAGGGTTTCAAGCCGCGTGCCGCTGTCTTCCGACATGGCGAGCATGCGGTCGAACGCCGCGGCTATGCTCAGCCCTGCCTGCGCGGCGAGCACGCCCTTGGCCTGCTCGATGATGGCGCGCGTGGCGAGCGCCCGGCGGATAGTGCCAGCAACATCGCCCGCTCCCGGCTGGTTCATCTGGAGGACCGCGACCGTCGCGATATCGGCGAACGCCTGCACGATCTGGCGCTCCTCGTCAACGAGGCTTCCCGGCGAGGCGAAGAATACGTTGATCGCTCCGATGACATGCCCCCGCCACCGTAGTGGGCACGCCTGAACGGCCTGATAACCGGCAGCCGCCGCCTCCGGGCCGAACAGCGGCCAGCGGGCGATGATCTGCTGCGCCGAGGAGCAGGACGCACTGGCGCCAGTGTGGAACGCCTCGATGCACGGTCCCTGGCCCGCCTGGAGTTCGTACAGGTCGAGTTCCTCGGCCTGGTGGCTGGACGCCGCCATCACCTCAAGCTGGCCAGATGCGTCGGCCAGCATGATCCCGACCGTGGCGGCCCCGACCACGTCCGCGCAGTGGACGCACAACCGGCTGAGAGTCCCGACCGTGTCATGGTCGACAACCAGCGCCGCCGCCGCGGTCGCCAGCGCGACCGCCGGGGCAATCACAGCGTGTTCCGGGCCGGCTCCACGACAACCTGTACGGCACGCGCGTAGCAGGTGTCCATGACGGCTCCCTCGCTGGCACTTCGTTGAGTAACGGGGTTGTCACCCCGTGAGGTTCAGCTTACGCTCTACCACCGCTCGTGCGATGTCGGTGAGATGGGCACTGTTCGCGAATGCGTAAGACCGCAGCACAGCGAGCGCGTCATCGATGCTCACCCCGAGTTGAGCGACGAGCATCCCGGTCGCCTGGTGGACCACCGCACGGGAGGACCACGCGCTCGCGTCGGCCATTTCCGCCAGCGCTGACGGCTCGCGGAGCAGGGTGGCGGCCAGGGTGTCGGCCAGGAACTGCACGGCGTCAATGGATTCGACGAGGGGGCTCTGGGATAGTCGGTGCAGGTTCATCGTCCCGATGACGTCTCCTGCCGAATGCATCGGGAATGCCCACAGGACGGCATCCGCGCCGACGATCTCTTCCGCCGCCGGGACGAACTGCGGCCAGCGCGAGGCCGCATTCCGGTCAAGCCCCGTCTGCATCGGCTGGCCGAGGTCGAAAGCATCCCGGCCCGGCCCTTCCCCCAGCACGTCCTGCAGGTTTTCCAGCATGTCGGAGCGCATGTCAGTGGCGCACAAGATGACGCGGTTCGGGGCCGAATTGTCCATCGTGATGGACGCGCCGTCCACCCCCATAACCTCCCGGGCGGCATGGCAAACCCGCCACGTCAAAGGGTGCTCCCCCGGCTCCCGCGCAACCGCCTGAGCCAGCCGGCTGAGCAGCGTGGCTCGATCGGTCACCTGCGTCCTCCGCCCCTGCGGTCACCCCGTCCGCACGCACCGATTTTAGGCTGGCCCAGCAGCCTGGCCAGGTTTCAGCCGAGAATCGGGCCGGTAGGCGCCGTCCGGGACCTGGAGGATGGCGGCGGTGCTCGCGAAACCGGCGCGGCGAAGACTTAGGACTCGTCGAGTGCATATGAGCCGTGCTGAGCGGGCCCGGCTGGCTCGTAGGTGGCGATGATGACACCGGTGCTCGTCGTCGAGCTGTGGGTGAGCCGCAGGGCGGCCGCCTTTGCGCCGTCGCGGAAGAGCTTCTTCCCGGAGCCGAGGTGCACGGGAAAGATGAGCAGGCGGTATTCGTCGATGAGGTCGTGTTCGATGAGTGTCTGCGCGAGCCCGCCGCTGCCGTGAATCTGCAGCTCATTGCCGGGCTGCTCCTTGAGCTGGGCGACCTCGGCGGTGACGTCGCCGCCGCCGCCGAGAAGCCAGGAGTTGTGCCAGTCGGCGGAGTTGAGGGTCGTCGAGGCTATGTACTTCGGCAGCGCGTTGAGCTTGCTCGCGATCAGGTCGCCGGGGTCGGTGACGCGCGGCCAGTGGCCGCGGAAGATCTCGTACGTCTTACGGCCGAGCAGGAACGCGTCGGCCTGGTCGAACCAGCCGGTCATGGCCGTCCCGAAATCCTGGTCGCCGTATGGGAACGACCAGCCACCATGCTCGAAGCCGCCATCGGGGTCTTCGTCTGGGCCGCCGGGGGCCTGCATCACGCCGTCGAGGGTGAGGAAGGTGTGCAGGGCCAGTCGCATCGTCGTCTCCTTGCCTATCCGCGGTGCCTTGAGCATTATGCGCGGTGTCTTGAACTGGTAGACCGCCCACCTACGCCGAACTCATCGCACGCGTCCGCTGGGCGCTGGACGCGGCAACTACCACCGACCCGCCTGACGGGCGAGGCGCGCTTCGCTGTGCATGCCCATACTGAGTCATGCCTGTGA
>JAWWPY010000578.1:0-7761 GCA_033854735.1 Streptosporangiaceae bacterium
CTCCGCGCGCTGGCCGTCGGGCCGATGCCCCGCCGCTATCGGGCCCGACGGCCAGGTATCGAAGCCGGTCAGGCGCGAAGCAGGGTGGCTGCCTCGGTCAGGTGCCGGGTGATCGCGCTGATCCATATGTCGTCGGCTCTATCGGCCCAGCCGCGCTCGATCTGCTGGGTGAGCCAGTCCGCCACGCAGACCCGGTGCCAGCCCAGCGCCCAGGATGCGGCGTCGAGCCCGCCGCGGGCGGCCAGAGCCTGCCGGTCGCCGCCGACCTCGACATAGGACTCGATCAGCCCCAGAGTGCGGGCTGGATTCGGGGCATTCAGGGTGCCCGGCCAGGAAGCGATGTCCAGCAGGCCAGGGCCGTTGAAGGCACGGGCGAAGTCGAGCAGATGCCACCCTCGCTCGCCAATGTGCAGTGCCGTCGGATGGTACTGGGAGTGGCACAGCCCGAACGGCGGCAGTTGCGCCCCCTCGGCCCGGCTGGCCGCGGCACCTTCGAGAGTATGGACCGGGCCAGCTACTATCCCGGGCAGTCCCAGCCGGTTCAGGCGCAGGCCGATCCGGTGCGGCATCGTGGCCAGCCACCCGGTGTTGGCCCGAGCCAGCCACCCGGCCCCGTCCAATCGGTGCAGCCGGGCGGCCGCGCAGGCTCCGTCGTAGTCGTTGGCTTCCCGGACCGGCTTGCCCAGATCGTCCAGCAGCATGGCCAGGACGCCGGCTTCGGTACGGGCGGCCTGAACATGCGGCACAGGCAGGCCGTGCCGCGCGGCCAGCCGCAGCACCAGGTGCTCACGGTCGAATGGGGCGTCGGCGTACTTGAATATCACGGACGCCCGGCCGGGGAACCGCAGCCGTTCGACACTGGAGTGCGCCCAGATCCGCATCGTTTCACGGACTGGGTCACCTGGCAGGCCGACATCGGCGAGCACGTATCTCAACAGGCGGGAGACGTCTGCCTTGTTCGTCATCTGCTCCTCCTAGCCTCGCGAGGGGTGGAGAGCCCGGGCAGCGCCGGGTTACCTTAGGCGCAACGGTTCAGCACGCACCGTGACCGGGAGGTGCCGCGTGGCCCGTCAGGAAAGTGTGTGTCCGGCCGCCCGATCGGCCGCGACCGGTGAAGCCGTGCCGATTGCGTACCAATTCCGTGCGGAGCGAGCGGAATGACATCCCCGACGCCGGATCTCATCGCGGCCGACCTCGCCAGGCTCATCAACCCCGGGCTGCGCTCACCGCGCGCCGACCTCGCCGTGCTGCCGAATCTGGCCCTGGTCCAGGCGGACATCCACGGGGGGGCCCGCTCGGTGGCCGACGCCATCGAGACCGTGGTGAACCGCGGCCTGGCCGCGATGGCCGCCGAGTCGCCCGACGCCCGGTTACCGCGGCTCGCGGCCGACCCGGTGAAGGCACTGCGGGCCGCGCTGGCCCTGCGGCCGGGCTCGGAACGGGTCAAGTCCAAGACCAGGCGGACAGCGGCGGCCCAGGCTCTGGGCCTGCTCTCTGGTGACGGCTGGCGAGCGCACCACGAGAAGGCGTTGCTGCGCGACCTGGCCGACGCGATCTGCGCTCTGGAGGCCGATTCCGGTGACGCGGCGCACCTGGACGGCGGCGCCCCGGCCCCCGGTGCCGGCGCCCCGGGCATCGGCCGGTTCTACAGCGACTTCGTCGACATCGAGGGCGACTGGGATGCCCTGTTCGCGGCCTCGTCGACCCTGGACCTGGCCGTCATGTACGGTGCGACCTGGCGCAATACCTACCGCAAAAACCTGCACGTCCTGGCCGGGCGTCCCGGCGGGCGGATACGGGTGGTACTACCCGACCCGTCGGCCGACTCCCTGCACGTCGCCCTGTACGCGCATACGCTCCGCGTCACGCCAGACCACTTCCGCCGTAAGGTCACCGAGGCGATCGACGACTTCTCCACCATCGGCCCGTCCCGGCACGTCGAGGTTTACCTGACGACCGCGATGTTCCGGCACGCGATCTACCTGTTCACCTACCAGGGGATCCTGGCCCTGTACGCGCTGTGCAACGAGCGCATCCCGACGCCGGCGTTGCTGGCCGCCGACGGAGGGCTACTGTCCTTTATGCGCCTGGACTTCGACAGGCTGCTGGAACAGAGTGACCGCATCACGTAAGAAGGGCGGCCATGCTGACCGCAGATCTGGTCCGGGTCGACTTCGCCCTGATCCCTGCCGACCCGCTGTTCGGTGCCGTGATAACCGCCAGCCAGGTGATCACCGGCGAGTTCTCCTACAACGCGAACGTTATCGACGCCGGGACCTTCCCGCCCCATCTCAGCCTGCTCATCTGCACGATCCCCCGGGCCGCCCTGGCCGCGGTCACCGCCGACCTCGAGGTACTGGCGGCGGCCGGCCTGCCCGACATCGCGGCGCTCACGGTCGAGCCCTCCGGCAGTGGCTACGTGATGCTCACCGTGCAGCGCACGGCGGAGCTCACGGCCTTTCAGGACGCGATCCTCGACGTGGCCACCCGGGCCCGGAGCGGCCTCGGCGGCGACCCGTTCGGCCGCCGGTACATCCGCAGTTCGTTCGCCCCGCACATTTCATTAGCCAAGATCGACCGCAACGATCAAAACGCCGCCGTTGCCATCGGCCAGCGAACTCTGCGCGGCCCGCGAATCGCGCGTTCCCAGGCCCTCGACCTGTGCGACATCGGCGATCGCAGCCAGCGATGGGACATCCTCGCCCGCTACCCCGCCAGCAACGACCCGCAGGCCGGTGGCTCAACCAGCTTCGCGGGTTGATCTGGATGGGGGCGGGTCAGGAGTCGAAACCCAGGCCGAGGCGGTCCAGGGTGCGCAGCCAGAGGTCCCGGCGGCCGCCGTTGCGGTCGGCCCGGGCCAGGGAGGCGCGGGTGAGCTGGATGACCGCGGACCGCACGGGCTCCGGCGGGAACGGCACGGGCTTGGAGCGCACCATGGACAGCTCGGTCAGTTCGCTCGGGGACCCGGCCAGCAGGTCGAGCATGACGTTCGCACCGAACCTGGACGCGCCCACGCCGAGCCCGGTATAGCCCGCCGCGTAGGCCAGCCTGCCCCCGTGCGCGGTGCCGTAGAAGGCGCAGAACCGGGCGCAGGTATCGATCACGCCACCCCAGGCATGGCTGAAGCGGATACCGGCCAGCTGCGGGAACGTTGTGAAAAATTGGCTGGCGAGCAGGGCGAAAGTCCCTGGGCGCTGGTCGTGCGCCGCGGTGATCCGGCCCCCGTTGTAGTACACGGCGTCATAGCCGCCCCAGAGGATCCTGTTGTCGGCGGTGAGCCGGTAATAGTGGAACTGGTTGCCCGCGTCCGCGGCGCCCTGCCGGTGCCGCCAGCCAATGCCAGCCAGCTGGGCGGGCGTCAGCGGTTCCGTCGCCAGCACGTAGTCGTAGACCGGCACGAGATAGTGGCGGAGCCGGCGCAGCAGCGGGCGGTACACGCCAGTGCCCAGCGCGACCCGGGCGGCGAGCACGCTGCCGCGCGCGGTGTGCACGCGCAGGCCAGCCTGGCCCTCGTCATGGACGGCGGTCACCGGTGCGTGCTCGTGGATCCGCACCCCGGCGTCCAGGCAGGCCCGCCGCAGCCCCCAGGCGAGCCGCGCCGGGTCGACCAGGGCGCAGCCACCGGTGTCCCACAGGCCGCCCAGGTAGGTCGGCGAGTCAATCTCGGCGCGGACACGCTCGCGGCCCAGCAATTCCGGCTCGCGGCCCAGCGCCCGATTGGCCTCGGCGCTCTCCCGGAGCGTGGCCAACTGCCAGTCCTGGGTCGCGACCGTCAGTTCTCCGGTGCGCTCGAAGCCACAGTCGATCTGGTACCGGGCGATCGCGTCGGCGATCTCATCCAGGTTGCGCGCGCCGAGCCGCTCCAGGGTCTCGATTTCCCCGCCGAATCGCGCCACGCCGTTGGCCAGGCCGTGGGTGAGGCTGGCCGAGCAGAAGCCCCCGTTGCGCCCGGACGCGGCCCAGGCCACCGTCCGGGCTTCGAGCAGCACCACGTCCGAGGACGGATCACGTTCCTTGGCCAGCAGCGCGGTCCACAGCCCGGTGAACCCGCCGCCGATCACGGCGAGGCGCGCCGTGGCGCGGCCAGCCAGTGGGGAGGCCGGGCCGGGTGCGCCGGGCTGGTCGAGCCAGTACGAGACCGGCCGGGCACCCGCCAGGGCCCCGGCCGTCAGTGCCCCGGCCGCCGGTGCCCGGGCCGCCGGTGCCCGGGCCGCCATCTGCCGTCTGGTCATACCGCCCGGCGGCGGGACCGCAGCGCGTTGGTGATGGCCAGCAGCACCCCGGCCGCGAAGATGATCGTTCCCATCACGTCCACCTGCGGCGGCAGGCCTTCCTTGGTGGCGCCCCAGATCCACAGCGGATAGGTCTGAACCTGCAGGCCGGCCACGAAGTTGGTGGTGATGAAGTCGTCGATGGACAGCGCGAAGGCGAGCAGCGCGCCAGCCAGCACGCCGGGCCAGATCATCGGCAGGGTAACCAGCCGGAAGGTGTCCCACGGGCCAGCGCCGAGATCACGCGCCGCCTCCTCGATGAAGGGATCGAGGGTCAGCGCCCTGGACCGCACCGTGATCGCCACGAACGACAGGCAGAACGCGATGTGCGCGATGAGGATCGTCACATAGCCGAGCGGCAGCCGCAGCGTGATGAAGAAGGTCAGCAGCGACGAGCCGAGCACGATCTCCGGCGCTGAGATCGCGGCGAACTGGACCAGGTTCGTCGCCCCCTGCCCGCGGAACCGGTACTTGCCGAGCGCCAGGCCGACGAAGGTACCCAGGACGGTAGCGAACAGCGTGGCGAGGACACCGATGATGATGGAGTTGATCATTGCCTTGGTCAGCGACGGGTACTCGAACAGCTTGGGGCCCCACCACTTGAGCGTGAACCCGACCCAGGTGTAGTTGAAGCGGCCACGGGGGTTGTTGAAGCTGAACAGCATGACCGCCGCGATCGGCAGCGCCAGCCAGACGATGACGACCCAGGTGTAGAGGAACAGCAGCCGGTCGCCGGCCCGCTTCCTCGGCCGCCGCCGGGGCGGCTGCGGCGGCTCGGGCCGGATGCCCGGGCCACCCGGCGGTGCCTGCACCGACACGCTCACGCGGCGCCTGCTTCCAGGACCTGATCTGTGCCCAGCGCCTTCGCGTAGATGAAGATCCCGATCAGCAGGATGGCCATGAGGGTGAAGGACAGGGCCGCCCCGATGGGGTAGTTCTGCAGGTTGAGGAACTCGTCCTGGATGATGTTGCCGATCATGGTGTTGTTCGGGCCGCCGAGCACCTCGGCATTGACGTAGTCAGACGCGGCGGGCACGAAGTTGAGCAGGACGCCGGCGAACACGCCGGGCAGCGAGAGCGGGAGGATCACCTTGGTGAACGCTTGCACCCGGCTCGCGTAGAGGTCGTAGGCGGCCTCCACCACCCGGAAATCGATCCGCTCCAGGGCCACGTAGATGGGCAGCACCATGAACGGCAGGTAGTTGTAGGTCAGCCCGCCGACTACCGCGGTGCTGGTGGCCAGCACCCGGAAATTCTGCGGCAGGAGGCCGAGCGACTTGAGCGGCTCCAGGACCAGGCCGTTGTCGCCCAGGATGTACTGCCAGGAGATCGTCCGGAGTACGAACGAGACGAAGAACGGCAGCAGGATCAGGAACAGGTAGGTGGATTTGCGGGCCCCGCCCCGGAAGGCGATCCAGTAGGCCGTCGGGTAAGACAGCATGATGCACAGCGCCGTGGCCAGCCCGCCATAGAGCAGCGACCGGATGAACTGGCTGTGGTAGTCCCTGAACCCCGTGACGTAGTTATGCCAGTCGAAGGTCTGGGTGAACCCGCTGACCACGTCCCCGGTCTGGGTGGACATGGAGATGAGGAAGATCAGCGGGGTGGCGAAGAACACCACCAGCCACAGCCCGCCCGGCAGGATGAGCAGGTAGGGAACGAGCGTCGACCGGAGTCTGCGCACCGCAGCTAGCCCGCGACGACCGGCTGGAAGATAGAGGAGTACTGGTCCTTCAGCTTGCCGCTCACATCCACATAGTTATAGAGCCTGCTGTACACGGAACCGCTCGGCCAGACGAGCGTGCTGTCGGCCACCTCGGTGAGGTTCTGCTTGGTGCTCCCGGTGGCCTTCTTCGCGTCCGAGGAGATGATGGTCCGCGCGGACGGGACGGCGGTGATGTAGTTGATGCTCTCGGTGAGCATGGCCGCGGTCTCGGGCCGGTAGTACCAGTCCATCAGCATCATCGCGTCGACCGGGTTCTTCGCGTACTTCGGGAGCATCATGTTGTCGGTCCAGATGTTGCCGCCCTCGTCCGGGACCACGAACTGCAGGTTCGAGCCCGAGGAGATGTTCTGCTGGAAGATGTCACCGGACCAGGCCATGGTGATCCAGGTGTCGCCCTTGGTCAGCGCCTGGATGTAGGACTGGTCGTAGTACTGGCGCACGAGGCCCGCGTTCCGCTGCGCGGTGAGCGTGGCGGCGGCCTTCGTCCAGTCGGAGGGCTTCGACGTCTGCGGGTCGATCCCGAGCTTGATCATGCCGAAGTTCCCGATCTCCTGGATGTCGGACATCATGCCGACGTGGCCCTTGTAGGCCGGGTTCCAGAGGTCCTTGATGCTGGTGACCGGGGTGGAGATGTATTTCGGGTTCCAGGCGATGCCGGTGCTGCCCGATGCCCACGGAATGCTGTAGGTGTTAGCGGGGTCGAAGGACCGCTTCTGGAACTTCGGCGACGCGTACTTGTGGAAATTGGTCAGCATGCTCTGGTCCAGCGGGATCAGCTCACCCAGCGCGACCAGTTCGGAGAACTCGAATCCGTCGGTGACGACCATCACGTCATAGCCGATGGACTGACCCGACCGGATGATCGGGTCGATCTTCGCGAACCATGACGGGTCGTCCTGGATGACTTCCGCGTAGTCAACGGTGATGCCGGTCGCCGCGGTGAACTGCTTCAGCGTCTGGTGATCGGTGTCGATGTAGAGCGGCCAGTTGGCGAAGTTCACGTGCCCGTGCTTCGCCTTGCCGGTCCAGAACTTCTTCGCCGCGCTCTCCACCTGGCTGGTGCTCTGCGCCTGGCCCGCACCTGATACGCCACAGGCGGCCAGGCCCAGGCCCGCGGCGGCCAGCCCACCGAGGCCGAGGGCCTCGCGGCGGCTGTAACCGGGCCCCGCGGCCGGGCGCCTCCCGGCACCGCGTCGCCGGCGCTGGGTCATGCCACGCAGCGCCGCAGGGTTGTCGTTGCGGAGGTTGTTGTCGGTCATCACAAACTACTTCCGATCGCGTAGGAGTACTGGGGTTCCCAGGACAGCCAGACGGCGTCGCCACGGTGTACGTCAGCGGCGGCATCGTCGGTGGCCGCGGCGTTCTGGACGAACACCACCACGTCCGCACCGGTGGATGTGGTGATGATGAAGTTCGTTGACGTGCCGAGGTAGACGACCTCGGCCACGGTGCCGCGAAGCGCGCAGCCAGCGCTCACGGGCTGCGCGAGGGACAGGGCGATCTTCTCCGGACGCACTGTGACCTCGATCTCGTCGCCCTGGCCACAGGGCCGCTGGCCGACCGGGACCACGATCCGCTCCTCCGGGCTGACCTCGATGACCGCGGTTCCGCCGGTCAGCCGGCTGACCCGACCGGTAAGCAGATTGGAAGTTCCGATAAAGCCCGCCACGAAGCGGGTCGCCGGGTGCTCATAGATTTCGCGCGGGGAGCCGAGATGCTCAATGACCCCGTCGTTCATCACGGCAATCCGGTCGGACATGGTCA
>JAWWPY010000579.1:0-3599 GCA_033854735.1 Streptosporangiaceae bacterium
CCACGAACGGCCCCTACAGCAGCCAGCCCTACTTCCTGCGGCTGTCGAAGAGCGGCGACCCTGACGCTCCCGTCGTCTATAACCTCGGCAACGGCAGCATCAGCACCGACCAGCGCGCTGTCGTCGACGACGGCTTCCTCGAGCTGGCCAGGTTCGGCGAGATGCCCGCCACCGCCCCGGTCATCCGGAACTCGCTGAAGGTCGCCGACTCGGTGCTGGAAACGAACACGCCAAGCGGCCCGGGCTACCACCGGTACGGGACTCGGTACGAAAGCGTCAACGGCACCAACGTCCCGGTCACCGGCAGCACCGACGGCTACGGGGACTGCTACGCGCCGGACCCGATGCACTGCCCGCTGCCCGGCCGCCCCTGGATCCCGTGGTTCACCGGAACCGGCCACGTCTGGCCGCTGCTCAACGGCGAGCGCGGCGAGCAGGACCTGCAGTCCGGCGACCCGTCCGCCGCCTCGCAGCAGCTAGCCGCGATGACGAACCTCGCGGACGGGGTCGGGATGATCCCGGAACAGGACTGGGAAGACCCAGGCGTCCCCGCGTCACCGTACGGCAGTGACCCGGCCACCGCGTCAATCGGGTTCACCGGCGGCCAGGGCACCGGCTCGGCCGGCGAGATCACCTGGGCCGAGGCCCAGTATGTGCGCCTCACCCGCGACATCGGGACCGGCACCCTCATCGATCAGCCGTCCATCGTCCGGGACCGGTATGTGGCCCGCGGCGCGCCCGGCAAAGCGCCACTGACAATCACGGCGCCCGCCAGCGGCGCGACCGTCACTACGCCCACCGTGACCGTGACGGGGACGGCGGCACCGGGCGCGACCGTGGTCATCGACTCGACGCTGTCACCAGCCGGCGCCACCGCCGCGGGCGGCACAGCGCACTCCGCCCCGGTACCCACCAACATCACTGAGGTCACCGCCGACCGCGACGGGAAGTTCTCGGCGGACCTGCCTTCCACGGCCGGGACCTGGGCGATCACGGCAGTGACCGGCACTGATGCGGGCGACACTGGCTACGCGCAAGTGATGGTCACTGCGCCGTGATCCGCGTCTCAGGCTGTCTCGAATGGCAGGGCGGTGGTCCGCTTAACGGGTGGCGTGCCCTCGGCGCGCAATCGAGGCCACGAGGCTGACTGCGCGGTCGAGTTCTTCTTCGGTGTTGTAGTAGTGCGGGGAGAACCGGACCAGCGGGTGGATGGCGCGGTCCTGGGTGTCGAGCGGGCTGTGCCCGGCCACGGTGGTCGACACGTTGATCCCGGCACGGCCCAGTGCTGCGGCGACATCGGCTGCGGGCACGCCCTCGACGCGGGCGGTCACGATGGCGCAGCGCACCTCGCCGAGGTCGTGCACGGACACCGCGGGCAGCGCGTCGAGCTGGCCGCGCAGCCGCGCACCGAGCATGGCGGTGCGAGCCCCGATCGCGCCGGCACCCAGCTGGAGAGCCTGCCGCACCGCGGCGCCCAGGCCTGCGATGTTGACGTAGCTTTTCTCCCAGGACTCGAAGCGCCGGGCACCGTCGGCCCAGGTGAACCCGCGGCCGCCGTCCCAGGTAGCGGAGCCGATCTCGGTGACGAATGGGTCGAGCCGCTCGAGGGCCGCAGTGCGGATCCACAAGAACCCGGTGCCGCGCGGTCCGCGCAGGAACTTTCGGCCTGTGGCGGAGAGCAGGTCACAGCCGATGGCGTCCACATCGACGGGGAACTGGCCGACCGACTGGGTGGCGTCGAGCAGGAACAGCACCCCGGCGTCGCGGGCGATGCGGCCGATCTTCGCGGCCGGGTTGACCAGGCCTCCGCTGGTGGGTACGTGGCTGACTCCGATCAGCTTCACCCGTTCGTCCATGAGCCCGGCAAGCGCGGTGGTGTCGAGCTGGCCGTGGCAGTCGTTGGGGACGACGACCACCTCGGCGCCGGTGCGCTGGGCGGCCTGCCAGTAGGCCAGCACGTTGCTGCCATATTCCGCGCGGCCGGTGAGGATCCGGTCACCCGGACCGAGCGGCACAGAGTAGAAGGCGGCGTTCCAGGCATGCGTGGCGTTATCGAAAAGCGCCACCTCATCGGCCCGGCCACCCAGCAGCCCAGCGATGCCTGCGTAGCTGGCGCCGATAGCGTCCTGCGTTGCCGCGGCCGCCTCGTAACCACCGATCTCGGCCTCCAGCCGCAGATGGGCGGTCATCGCGTCCAGCGTGGGCTGCGCCAGCAACGCAGCGCCGGCGTTGTTCAAATGCAGCCGGTGCGCGCAACCGGGGGTCTCCGCCCGCAAAGCTTCGACATCCACGTCCCACATCCTCGCCGGCAATGAGAATGCTCGCATAGCCGCAATGCGAGGCTAGCTGGGTGGCTACCTTCCGGGCGGGGCAGTTCCGTCTCGGCGCGGCGATCAGAGGGACCGCGGCAGCCCGTTGCGGGCCTGCCGCTGCCCGCTCGGCCGGGCTCCGACCAGCCCGCCGGTGTCCCCGCGGGGTCCGAGCCAGTCGCCGAAGTCCTCACCGGTGACCGATTCCAGCAGCCTGATATCGGTCTCGAAGCACGGGATCAGCTCTTGCCGCTCCTGCCAGGTGAGCGGTCTTCTCGGCGCTGCGTCCTGCTGCAGAATCCGCTCGAGATGATCGGTGACGCCCGATCCGAGGTGACCGGGCAGCGCCGCGGTCACCGCGCTGCCTGCCCGCAGCGTCGTGGCGACGGCGCGGTGCCGTAGCGTCGGGTCCGGGTGCGCGGTCACGTTCTCGTGCGGCAGCTCGGTGAGCACTCCCAGGGGCACGCCAAGAAACGCGCAGACCCGATCCAGCGCCCTGGCGGGGTCGTCGATCAGCGCGCGGTAGCGGAATACCAGGACCTGCTCGCGCGGGAAGAGCCCGAACAGGTGCTGCAGCTGCTCCCCGTACCGGCCGAGTGCGGTGTAGTGCCAGAACACAGCCCAGCCGGCGGCAATCCGGCAGTCCTCCTCGGCGCACGCCTGGACGAAGTCGCCTACCGGGTCCAGGCCCGCCGACCACAGGTGCGTCCAGTTCGAGTGCGCGCGCTCCACCGGGTCGCGCAGCACCACGATCAGCCTGGCGTCTGGGATCTGGACCCTGATTCGCAGCTGGGCGTCCCGGCTGTGCAGGTAGAAGGGGGTCGACTCGCCGCGCAGCTGGCCAGCGGACGCGGCGTCGAACAGCGCCTCATAGTCGGCGCGCCGCCAGATGTGCTCGCGGTAGGTCTTGGCGTCCCCAGGGCCGCCCTGGGCGGGTGGAGGGCCGTCGGTCAGGAAGAACTTCGGTTCCTTGACCGCTGACATGTACAGCGCCGGATGCCGCCCGAGGGCTGCGTGCATGGCGGTTGGTCCGGCCTTGGGCACGCAGGCGATAAAGAAGTCTGGCAACGCCACGGCTTCTCCTCCCTGGGTCTAGGGGAGGTCAGTGCTCTCGGGCGAGCTTAGTAGGATTTCCCGATCTGATTAGTAGGACATTTGCGACCATACCCTGAAAAGAGCCGTTGCAGCGTCCTCGCTGCTGACGGCGCCGGCCTTCCGCTGATGGCAGAATCCGAGCGAAACCACGCGACAGCTGCGCTTCTGCCGAGGAGCGAGCGGAATAGGCTGAGG
>JAWWPY010000580.1:0-2713 GCA_033854735.1 Streptosporangiaceae bacterium
TTCACTAGCGATGGGACCCGCCCAGCCGGACACGGCCAAGGCCAGCCTCTCTGAGCCAGGAGACGCCCGGCATTGCCGAGAAGCGGATGACGCTGTTCTATGGCGTAAGGTCTGTCCTCGCTCAGGATTGCGGCGCGGGGCAGCAACCGCAATGAATGGCGACAATCTATGTCGTCGACGGGGCCACTGCCGGATACTCGGTGGATGGAGAACCTCGTGCATCCCGCGTCCGGCCTGAGCAAGGCCACCTGGACCGAACAGGATTTCGACGCGATGTCGTGGAACCATCTCTGTCGGATACACGCCCTCGCCGTCACCGGCTACGAAGGCCCGCCTGACGGCCTGACCCCGGAGGAGTTTCTGGAGCAGGACGACGTCGACGACACCGCGCCGTCGGATCTGGCACTGCACGTCGACCTCGACTACATCGCACGCTGGGTCGAATCGCCGGGGCCCGGGCCCTTGCACAGTGTCGAGTCCTGGGTGGCGCCGGCCACGCTGGTCTTCCGCTGCGTGGAGGGGATATCCGGTGATCTGCGCTGTCTCGGGATGCCGCTCGAGATGGAAAACCTTCACCGGTTGGGGCCTGTGGTTCCGCATGACGAGACCAGGTGGCACCTTGAGGGCGACCACTTCGATCTGAGGTTCCGGGCCTGGGGCTTCACCCTCTATATCCGCCGGCCCCCGCTCCACGGCAGGCGGGTGCTGCGGATGGCTGAGCGCGGCGGGATCAGTTTCGAGGCGCAATCCTTCGCCTGACCTGTCGGCCACCGGGGCGGCGAACGTCGGAGCCGAAGCCGTGGCTGGGGAAGTTCGGCGCCGAAATGGCCGCGGTCCGACGGACCCGCAGGTCTTGAAGACGATCAGCCTTGGCCACCCCGCCAACGCGACGGCACGTAATTCCCAGCCTCGCGCACCTGCTTGACGACATGAGGTTACTTTTCGTACTGGCTTATCAGTCGCCTGCGAGGGTCGGCGGCAATGATCACGAACTCCTCGGCCGATGGCCGTCGACCTCACTAATCCGCGGGTGAGCGAGCGGGATAGCGGTCCCGCCTGCCCAATCACCGTCTCGTCGTTCGGCAAGACCACGTGCGCGCCGATGCCGCCGGCCGAGCACATGGCGGTCGCAATGCCCTGATCAGGTGCGCGCTCATGCCGCCGACAGAGCGGGGCCACGGGTGCGGCGCGAGACCTTGCCGCAGCCGGAGCTGATCGTCAGCGGGCTTATCGCCAGCCGAGCGCAGGTGCCACGTGGGTGAGGATGCTGTCGATGACGTGCGCGTTGTAGTCAACGCCGAGCTGGCTGGGCACGGTGAGCAGCAGCGTGTCGGCAGCTGCGATCGCCTCGTCCTCCTTGAGCTGCTGGATCAGCACATCCGGCTCGGCAGCATACGTGCGGCCGAAGATCGCCTGGGTCCTCGCGTCGATGAACCCGATCTGGTCGCTGCCGGGGTTCCGGCGGCCAAAGTACGCCCGGTCCTGGTCATCGATGAGGGCGAAGATGCTCCTGCTGACCGATACTCGCGGCTCCCGCTCGTGGCTCGCCTTGTGCCATGCGTCGCGGAATGCCTGGATCTGCTCAGCCTGCTGCCGGTGAAAGGGCTTATCCGACTCGTTAGTGATCAGCGTGGAACTCTGCAGATTCATGCCCAGCCCGGCTGCCCACGCGGCGGTCTGCCGCGAGGCGGCACCCCACCAGATGCGCTCCCGCAGCCCGGGTGAGTGCGGCTCGGGACGCAGCAGGCCGGGCGGGTTTGGAAACATCGGGTGGGGATTGGGCTGCGCGAAGCCCGCGCCGCCCAGGACCTTGAGCAGCTCCTGGGCGTGCCCGCGGGCGAGGTCGGCGTCCGTCTGGCCCTCGTGCGGCTGGTAGCCGAAGTATCGCCAGCCGTCGATCACCTGCTCCGGTGAGCCGCGGCTGATCCCCAGCTGGAGGCGGCCGCCGGCTATGAGGTCAGCCGCGCCAGCGTCCTCTGCCATGTACATCGGGTTCTCATAGCGCATGTCGTTGACTGCCGTGCCGATCTCGTTCCGGCGGGTCCGCGCGCCAACCGCCGCCAGCAGCGGGAACGGAGACCCCAGCTGCCTCGCGAAGTGGTGCACCCGGAAGTACGCGCCGTCCGCGCCCAGCTCTTCGGCGGCCACGGCCAGGTCGATCGACTGCAGCAACGCGTCCGATGCCGACCGCGTATGCGAGCCCGGTGACGACGACCAGTGCCCGAACGACAGGAAGCCAACCTTCTTCACCAGCGCGTCAACGCGAGCCGCCCGGGCGGCATTCCTCGTCGGCGAAGCACCGGCGGTTGTCCTGCGTTCTGATTGCCGGGCTGCCCGGCCCCGCATGGACTTCCCCAGTGCTCTGCCCGGCCAGCCAGAACCTGGACCGCCATCCGAATTACATCCTCGCCACCCATATAGCCCTCCGGCACCTGACCGCACGCGCATCCCGTTGAGGCCCCCAGCCGCAGAGGACATCCAGCTCGCCGAAAAGCGGACGTTGCGCGCCTGCATACCTATCCGCTGACCTGCATGTCGCTAAGGTGCGGTGATCGTCAGCCTGGTCGTGCCGTCGATCGAGGGCCGCGCAGATCGCCGATTCCGCGCACACTGTGGCGGCGAGCTCCTTATCTGGTTCGGCGCGCCGATTCGCCACTTCTGTAGCGTCACCGGTGTCAACTAACTGCCCGCCCCGCTGAGGCCTGGTCCGGCC
>JAWWPY010000581.1:0-3213 GCA_033854735.1 Streptosporangiaceae bacterium
TGCCTGCGGCCCGGGCCTCGGCCGAGGACGTGCGGACGTGTGTCGCACCCCGCTCGTAGCGCAAAGTCTGGCGGGTCCACTCAGCGGCGCGCAGCCCGGCCTGCACGGGCGTCGGCTCGGCGCGCAGGGACCGCCCGAGCTCGGTGTGCTCGGGCTCGGCGGTGACAAAGAATGACGCGGTGAGCAATTCGGCGAAGCGATCCTGGACCGCGGGCGCGGCCAGCTCGGACCAGCTGATGCCCGCGGGCACGGCCCGCGGCGGGGCGGTCTGCACCGTCGACGTCGCCAGCACGACAAGCTCGGTGTGGGGGACATGGATATCGAACGCGTCCACGATCGTGCCCCAGTAGTCGACATAGTGAAGCAGCCGCACCGCAGGCGAAACCACGAGGGTGGCTTGCAGGGTGCGCTGCCCGTCCACGCTCGGCGGGGTCAGCCTCGCTTCGTTATACGACGCCCGCACCGGTTCGGCGTACTTGTAGCCGGTGCGGTGCCGGATGGCGATCCGCCAGCTCACGCCACGGGCTCCTTGAGGCTCCACTGCGGCGGCGGTGACCCGGCGAAAAGCCCATGGGTCACCTCCTTGCTGATCGTCGATACGGCCCGCTGCAATCCGAGCAGCCGGTCCGGCAGGCCGTCGAGCAGATTGGCGGCGGAAAGGAACTCCAGGTCGGTGCGTGCCCGGCCGATCGCCCGGCGGCCCGGTTCGTCCAGCCCGGAGCGCCCGGACGCCGGGTCCAGCCGGGCCAGCGCACGCTCCCCGGCGCTGAGCGCAAAGAACACCGACCGGGGGAAGAGCCGGTCCACCAAGAGGAACTCCACCACCCGGGGAGCCTCGACGCCCTGTTGGTACGTACGGAGGTAAGCATCGTAGGCGGAACACGCTCGCAGGGTGGAGGTCCAGCCCTCGCTCCCTTGCCCGGCGCCGATTCGGGCCGCGAGCAGGCGCGCGATCATATCCACGCGCTCCAGACTGCGGCCCAGGACCAGCGCGTCATAACTCGCGTCCCGGCTCATGCTCGACTCGACATAGCCGGCGACGATGGCCGCGCGCTCGCGGACGTAGGAGAAGAACGGCGCGGGACCGAAGTCGCGGGCGGCCACCACCCGGGCCGGCAGGGAGTTATGGGTGGAGTTCAGGCACTCCCAGATCTCCGCGGAGAGCGCCTCCCGGGCGCTCCGGGCGCTCTGCCAGGCGGCGGACAGCGCGCCGACGATCGAGCTTGGCGCGTCCTCGTCATAGCCGAGCAGCTCCAGGACGGCTCTGGAGTCCCGGTACCGCTTGGCGGTATCTCCCGGAACGCCCATGATAGCCAGCAAGACGGCGCATGCGTGTACCTCGTCCACGTCCGGGTCTTCGAGCACTTCGTGGAAATGCACGTCAAGCAGCCGGGCGGTGTCCTCCGCCCGTTCGACGTACCGGCCGACCCAGAAAAGCGCCTCGGCGACCCGGCTCAGCATCCCGCTCTCCTCACTGCTGCGGCTGGTCCTGGCGCGGACCGCGGTCGGGTTCAGCGCCGGGTACCGCCTGCGCGGGAAACGCCGGCGGCCCGTCGGCTTGCGGGTCCCAGCCCGGCGAAGAGGTCAGCACCCAGGTGTCCTTGGAGCCGCCGCCCTGGCTGGAGTTGACGATCAGGCTTCCCTCCCGCAGAGCGACCCGGGTCAGCCCGCCGGGCAGCACTCGGACCTGCTCACCATCATTGACCGCGAACGGCCGCAGGTCGATGTGCCGGGGCAGCAACTGGTCGCCTATCTGCGCCGGCGAGGTCGACAGCAGCACCAGCTCCTGCGCGATCCACGCCCGGGGCTCGGCCAGCACGTGCTCGCGCACGGCGGCCAGCTCGGCGTCGGAGGCCTGCGGCCCGATGACGATGCCGTCGCCGCCGGCCCCCTTTACCGGCTTGACCACTAGCTGGTCGAGCCGGGCCAGGCACTGCGAACGCACATCCGGATCGTCGAGCCGGTAGGTCCTTACGTTCGGCAGCAGGGGACGCTCGCCGAGATAGTACTCGATGAGCGCCGGGAGGTAGGTGTACGTCAGCTTGTCGTCGGCCACGCCGTTGCCAACCGCGTTGGCGATCGTGACGTTGCCGGCCCGGGCGGCGTTCAGGATCCCGGGGCACCCCACGACGGAGTCGGACCTGAAATGCACCGGATCGAGAAAGTCGTCGTTGACGCGCCGGTAAACGACGTCCACCCGCCGCTGCCCTCCGACGCTTCGCATGTACAAGACGTTGTCGCGGCAGAACAAGTCCCGGCCCTCAACCAGCTCAATGCCCATCTTGCGGGCCAGGAAGGCGTGCTCGAAATAGGCCGCGTTGCGCACACCAGGGGTGAGCAGCACCACGACGGGCTCCTCGGCGCCGGGCGGCGCCGACCGCCGCAACGCGTCGAGCAGCCGCCCCGGATAGGACGCGACCGGCCGCACCTGCTGCTCCAGGAACAGGCCGGGGAAGACCCGTGCCATGGTCCTGCGGTTCTCCACCACGTAGGACATGCCGGACGGCACTTGCAGGTTGTCCTCGAGTACCCGCAGCACGCCTGACTGGTCGCGGACTATATCGATCCCGGCGAGGTGGACCCGCACGCCGTTCGGCGGCTGGATGCCGTACGCCGGCCGGCACAAGCCGGCCGAGGTGGTGAGCAGCGAACGCGGAACCACCCCGTCCCGGACCACCTCGGCCGGCCCGTAGACGTCGGCGAGAAACTCCTCCAGCGCGCGTACCCGCTGCGCGACGCCCGCTTCGACCAGTTCCCACTCGGCAGCCGGGATCAGCCGCGGGATCAGGTCGAGCGGGAAGATCCACTCTTCGCCGGCATGGGAGAAGACGATGCCCTGGTCGCGGAAGCTGCGGTCCCGGGCCTCCGCCCGCCGCGCCAGGTCGTCACCGGTGAGCGTCTGCAGGGCGTTGTGCAGCGCCCGCACGTGCGGGTGCGGCAGCCCCTCCGCGCCGAACATCTCATCGTAGGCGGGGCCGCGCTGGTATCTGTCGAAGAGACCGCCCATATTCGGAGTCGTAACACTCGCCTGTTACCGCGTCACTGCACCCGCCGTTACGTTTAGGAAACAAAGCTGGTCCAATATGCAGTAGTGGCAGCCACGGCACGGCAGGTGCGGGCGGAGTGTGCGTTCCGGTGCACTGCGGAGGCCTCGACCTTTCCACTCGGGGTTCTGCGCTGCAGAGCAGGCAGTTCCGGATCCGGGGAGATGAA
>JAWWPY010000582.1:0-7517 GCA_033854735.1 Streptosporangiaceae bacterium
GGCTGTGGAGACCCGCAATTGGTGAACTCTCTGGCCCTGCCCACGGGGCCAGAGTTCACCACTCTTCGTTTTCCACAGCCATACGAGGCTGTCCCGGGGTGCCCTATTAATGGTCCCGAGCTGGGCACCTGGACATGCCGACGGGAGCCGGGAAGACGGAAGGCCCGTCCGGGGAGGGCCAGACGCCGCGCCGCGGCGCCTGATCGCACCGACAGGCCGTAGGCTCGAAGCGACAGAGTGATTACGAGCCGATAGTTCCGAGTGAGGGCGCAGTGGACCCTGGCGGCCAGATGGACATGCAGCAGCTTCTCGCTGCTGCGCAGCAGATGCAGGACCAGCTGATGAACGCCCAACGTGAGCTGGCCGACGCCGAGGTGGAAGGGACCGCGGGCGGTGGGCTCGTCACGGCCAGAGTCAACGGCCAGGGCGACCTGGTGGACCTGACGATCAGCCCGGCCGTTATCGACGCCGGAGAGGCCGCCGAGACCGCGGAGACTGTCGCCGACCTGGTGCTCGCGGCGGTCCGTGACGCCTACCGCGCGGCGGCCGAGTTGCAGGAGGAGAAGATGGGACCGCTCGCCGCCGGTCTCGGCGGACTCGGTGCGGGTGGCCTGCCGGACATGCCTGGCCCGTCAGACCTGCCTGGCCTGCCAGGATTCCCCGGAACTGGGGACGCTCCGGGGCGCCCGCCAGGCATCGGCTGAGGGGTCAGGTCCTCAGGTGTACGACGGGGTTATCCAGAACCTCATCGATGAGCTCGGCCGCCTTCCCGGCGTCGGGCCCAAAGGCGCGCAGCGGATCGCGTTCTATCTGCTTTCCTCCGACGCAACGGACGTGCGGCGCCTCGCGTCCATCCTGGTAGAGGTCACAGAGCGGGTTAGGTTCTGCCGGATCTGCGGCAACGTCGCCGAGGAGGAGGAATGCCGGATCTGTCGCGACCCGCGCCGCGATCAGTCGGTGATCTGTGTCGTCGAGGAGGCCAAGGACGTCGCGGCGATAGAGAAGATCCGTGAGTTCCGTGGCCGCTACCATGTCCTGGGCGGTGCGATCAGCCCGATCGACGGGATCGGCCCTGAGGATCTGCGGACCAGAGAACTCATGGGGCGGCTGTCCGACGGCGGGGTCACCGAACTGATCCTCGCGACCGACCCCAACCTCGAAGGTGAAGCTACCGCGACCTACCTGGCTCGTCTGGTCAAGCCGTTCGGGCTCCGGGTGACGCGGCCGGCCAGCGGGCTCCCGGTGGGCGGTGACCTGGAATATGCCGATGAAGTCACGCTCGGCCGCGCATTCGAAGGACGGAGGCTCCTGGATGTCTAGGGCTGGCCCAACGGACGGGTGGAATCCTCTGGCGGACCGGATCGCGGTCCAAGCGCGGGACTTCCTGGACGGCGTGGCCGCACTGGCCCGCGGTGAGGGCGGTGAGGAGACCGTGCCGCTGCTCCTGCTCGAGGTATCCCAGATCCTGCTGGCCGGCGCCCAACTCGGCGCGAGCAAGGACGTGATCCTGCCGGACAACTGGGAGCCGGACGTGGGTGCTGATCCGGACCTTGACCTGCTGCGGTCCGGGCTCGCCGGGCGCCTGGTCGATTGCGACGAATATGCCGAGCTGTTCGACCCCTACGCGGACACCAGGCTGACGTCGTTCCGGCTGTCGGACGATCTCGCCGCGGTGGCGGCGGACCTGATCCACGGGCTCCAGCACTACGAGGCTGGGCGCTCGCTAGAGGCCCTGTGGTGGTGGCAGTACTCCTACGTGAACCACTGGGGAACCCATGGCACCGCGGCGCTCCGGGCACTGCACGCCGTCCTCGCCCACGCCATGCTCGACGTGGCCGAGGAGAGCACCCAGGCGTGACCGGCCACGCTGACCAGGCGTAGGCACGCGGCTGGGCCCCCGGAGAAAATCCGGGGAGCCTGCTCTCCCTGGTAGGTACACTCAAGCGGCCAGCACCCAGATCGGGAGGAGCGGCGCGCCCGTGGCGCTTGTCGTGCAGAAGTACGGTGGATCCTCGGTGGCCGACGCCGACGGCATCAAGCGGGTAGCTCAGCGGATCGTCGCCACCCGCAAGGCCGGCCATTCCGTGGTCGTGGTGGTGTCCGCCATGGGCGACACTACCGATGAACTGCATGAACTGGCCAGGCAAGTCAGCCCGCTGCCCCCCGGACGCGAACTCGACATGCTGCTCACGGCCGGCGAGCGGATCTCGATGGCCCTGCTGGCCATGGCCATCGCCAACCTCGGCCTGAGCGCGCGCTCGTTCACCGGGTCCCAGGCGGGTGTCATCACCGATTCGTCGCACGGCAAGGCACGCATCATCGATGTGACCCCGGGACGGATCTCCAGTGCGCTCACCGACGGCGCGATCCCGATCGTGGCGGGCTTCCAGGGAGTCTCACAGAACGGCAAGGACATCACCACCCTGGGCCGCGGCGGTTCCGATACCACGGCCGTCGCGCTCGCCGCAGCCCTGAAGGCTGATGTCTGTGAGATCTACACGGACGTGGACGGCGTGTTCACCGCCGATCCGCGGATCGTGCCCACCGCGCGGCGCATCCCCTGGATCAGCTACGCGGAGATGCTGGAAATGGCCGCATGCGGGGCCAAGGTGCTGCAACTGCGCTGCGTGGAGTACGCACGCCGATACGGGATGCCGATACATGTGCGGTCCTCGTTCAGCAACCGCGAGGGGACCAGGGTCGGTGACGCGCAACACCAGGCGGAAGGAGCCGATGTGGAGCAGGCAATCATCTCCGGGGTCGCGCACGACAGGAGCGAGGCGAAGATCACGGTGGCCGCCGTTCCCGACCGGGTTGGTGAGGCGGCACGGATCTTCCGGGCCATCGCCGACGCGGGGATCAACATCGACATGATCGTGCAGAACGTATCCGCGGCCACGACAGGCCTCACCGACATCTCGTTCACCCTGCCGCGCGCCGACGGGCAGGCCGCCATGGCCGCGTTGCACGCCATCCAGCCGGTCGTTGGCTTTGACTCCTTGCTCTACGACGACCGGGTCGGGAAAGTCTCGCTGATCGGGGCCGGGATGCGGTCTCATCCCGGGGTGAGCGCCACGTTCTTCGGGGCCCTCGCCGATGCCGGCGTCAACATAGAGATGATCTCCACCTCAGAGATCAGGATCTCGGTCGTGGTGGGCGAGGACGAGGTGAACGTGGCGGTGGGCGCGGCTCACCGGGCCTTCAACCTGGAGACGGACGAGGTTGAGGCGGTCGTGTACGGAGGGACGGGCCGGTGAGCGCCAAGCCGACGCTGGCCGTCGTCGGCGCGACCGGCGCGGTCGGCAGCGTGATGCTCGACCTGCTCTCCACTCGCGACGACTTGTGGGGGGAGATCCGGCTGGTCGCCTCGCCGCGTTCCGCTGGCCGGCTGCTACGGGTGCGCGGCGTGGACGTCGAGGTCGTCGCCCTGACCCCGGAGGTGTTCGACGGGGTGGACGTGGCCATGTTCGACGTGCCGGATGAGGTATCCGCGCAGTGGGCACCGGTCGCTGCGGAGCGCGGTGCCGTCGTGGTGGACAACTCGGGCGCGTTCCGGATGGACCCACAGGTTCCGTTGGTGGTGCCCGAGGTCAATCCGGGCAATGCGGCCGTGCGCCCGAAGGGCATCATCGCGAACCCGAACTGCACCACGCTCTCGCTGATCGTCGCCGTGGCCGCGCTGCACCGGGTGTTCGGCCTGCGCGAGATGGTCGTCTCCTCCTACCAGGCGGCATCGGGCGCCGGACAGGCGGGGATCGACGCGCTCTACGCGCAGATGGACAAGGCCGCTGGGTCCCGCGCGCTGGGCCAGCGGGCCGGTGACCTGCGGGCCGCCATCGGGGACTTCGGGCCTTTCCCGGCCCCGCTGGCGCTCAACGTGGTGCCCTGGGCAGGCTCGGTGAAAGAAGACGGCTGGTCGTCCGAGGAAATGAAGGTCCGCAACGAGTCAAGAAAGATCCTCAGCATGCCCGACCTTAAGGTGTCGGTGACCTGTGTCCGAGTCCCCGTCGTCACCGCCCACTCGGTGGCCGTGCACGCGGTGTTCAGCCGCGAGGTCACCAGGGAAGGCGCACAGCGGGTGCTGAGCGAGGCGCCAGGCGTGGTGCTGAACGACGACCCGGAGCGCGGCGAGTTCCCGACGCCAGCTGACGTGGTTGGCACCGACCCGACCTGGGTGGGACGGGTGCGCCGGGCGCTTGATGACCCGAACGCCATCGAGATGTTCGTCTGCGGCGACAATCTGCGCAAGGGTGCGGCGCTGAATACGGCACAGATCGCCGAGCTGGTCGCCACGGAGTTCGCGACCGGCTGACCCGCGTGGTGTGCGCCTCGGCGGCCGCAGTATCGGTAGGGTCATGTCGGGAATCGATCTGGTCCTGGGGTCGCGGGGCGTCGGAGGCGGCGAATGTCGGGCGTTGGGGGCGTGCCGCGGTCCTCGCCCGAGTCCGTGCTCTTCACGACGTACAACGTCCTCGACCTCTTCGCCGACATCACTCCCAGCGGGCGAGCGCACTACGCCGAGGTCGTGGAATCGATTCGCGCGCTTGACACAGACGTCCTCGCCATCCAGGAGATCCGCGCTCCCAGCGGCACTATTGCCCGTCAGCGGCTGCTACAGCTGGGCGATGACCTGGAAATGGACTGCCAGGTCCCCGGCTCCGATTTCGGCTACTCGTACCCAGCGATCGGAATGGGGTCGCATGGTTACCACGTAGGCCTCCTGTGGCGGTCCGCTATTGAGCCGGTACCGGGCTCATTCCGCGACCGCAAGCATGATTTCTGGCATTCCCTGGCGACGGTAACGCTTGACCTCGGAGGCCGCGCGGTGCGCCATGGTTCATATCATGCTCCGCCGTTTGGCCGGAAAATCAGATCAGATCAGAACGAGTTGGTCGTAGCATTTCTGGCCCGGCCGCCTGAAGGGCCGCCGACGCTGGTCGGGGCGGACTGGAACGGTGAGAGCGCGGACCGGGTCCGGGACGAGGTCACCGGCGAGTGGCGGCTCTACGAGCCGGCCGATCCCTACGCGGGCACGGCATGGTTCGGGGACATGGTCTACCAGTGCGAATGGGACTACGACTCCAGGGGGCAGCGCCGGCACTGGGTCGACCGGAGCGGCGGAGAGGTGCTGTGGGCGGGAGGCCTGCATGACGCGGCCGCTGCCTTGCGTTCGCCATGGCAGGCGACCACCGGGCACCATCACTCGGATGGGTACGCGGCGCACGGTGTCCGCCGCCGCATCGACGCGATCCGAGTGACCAGCGGGGTGCTCGGCGCGCTGCGCGCGCACCACGTAACAGACACCGAGCTGACCAGGAAGGTGTCCGACCATCTGCCCGTCACGGTCGACTACATCCCCTCGGCGGTCACCGGGACCCCGGGGTCCCCGGGGACTGAATGACCACTCGACGCGGTCGGCCACGGGCCGGTAGCCGAGCCGCTGGTAGAGGGCGTTGCTAGCCAGGTGATCGCAGCTGGTTATTCCGGCGGGTGCTGCCGCCCGTCTTCGGGCACCTTACGGTGTGGGCGACAACCCGCTGCGGGAGTCCCGAGCGTGGTATGACGCAGTGACATAGCGGGCCTTCCGGAGGCTGGCCGGGTGGGGAGCCGTCCCCCCGCTGACGTGGGGAAACGGCTGGTCAGGCCACTTTCTATATCGTTTCGTTGCGTAACCGGAATCGAGCGCGATACGATCCGTATCAGCCCGGTGGAGAAGCGGGATCTCCCGGGAGTGGCAATGTTGCCCTCGTGCAGCTATTTCACGGTAATGGTAATAGAGCGGTGGAATTGCTTCCCCGGGAGGGAATCGTGTCGGCGAAGGGTGACAGTCAGGCTGGGCCTTCACGCGGTTTTTTGCGTAGGGGTCCTACCTACCAGGACGCCCGGATTGCGCGATCCAGATCCTGGGTGCCCGCCGCGCTGGGACTGTTCGCCGCGATGGCCGTCGCTGTCCTGATACTGGGCTCCACAGGCATCGGCCGAGTGGCCGGCAGGGCCAGCGAGCATTTCCTGTTGTATTACGCGGGGGTATTCGTACTCCTCACTCTTACAGCGACGGTCGGTATCGGCCTCGTTGCCACCGACCGCATCATCATGTCGCCAGCCAGAAGGGTCACCGCTCAGGCGGTGCACCGGGCGGTCGCGACTGGTGCCCTGGCCTTTCTCGTTATCCACATCATCTCGGAGATAGCCGCCCAGCGTTCGCAGGTCATCGATTCGGTAATCCCCTTTCTGGATCCCGGGCGCACCTTCTACCTCGGGCTGGGCACGGTCGCCTCCGACCTGATGATCATGATCGCGGTGACCGGTATCTACCGCGCGCGGCTCGCCACCAACATGTCCCCGGCGGCCTGGCGCGTGCTGCACTGCACGGCGTATGCCGCATGGCTGATATCGATCGTGCATGGGCTGCTGGCCGGCCGGGCCGCGAAATCGTTCTTTGGCTTCTCCGGCTTTGTCGCCTGGAGTTACGGCGGGTGTGTCGCCGCGGTCGGCATTGCCCTGGTGGTGCGGCTTGTCGCGAAGGACCGCGCCAACGAGCACACGATCGCCCAGTCGGTTCCGGATAGGCCGACCCCGCTATGGCCGGCCGCCGCTGGGGCACCTGCCCTGGGCCAGGCTGGATTCGGGGCCCCCCAAGTGGCAATTTCGCCCGCCCGGCCCTACCAGCGCGCCCTGCCTGCCCCGGCTGGCGCCACCACCGCGCTGGCCAGTCTGCCGGCCGGTGGCAGCCAGATCGATGATGGCGGACAATTCGGCCAGGACGACACGCGTGGGCAATTCGCTCGTGAAGAAGCACGAACCCGTTTCGCCGAGGAAGACACCCGTTTCGCCGAGGAAGATGCCCGCTACGCCCAGGAAGAAGTCACCCGGGGTCGCTACGCCCCGGACGAGATGCGCGGTGGTTACCGCCAGGAAAACACCCTCGGCCGCTACGCGCGGGATGAGACTCGTGGCCGCTACGGCCAGGAGGAAACGCGCGTAAGTTACGCCCAGGATGACGCGCGCAGCCGTTATGCCGATGACGACGTCCGTGGCGGCTACGCCGATGACGCGCGCGGCGGTTACGCCGATGACGACGTCCGTGGCGGTTACGGCCAGGATGACGCGCGCGGCGGTTACGCCGATGACGACGTGCGCGTGGGTTACGTCGTGGATGACGCGCCTGGCGGCTACGCCGACGATGACGCGCGCGGCGGTTACGGCCCGTATGACCTGCGCGGCCGTTACGCCGAGGAAGACCTCCGGGGCCGCTCCGGCCAGGATGACATGCGCGGCGGGTATGGCCAGGAGATGCGCGGCGGTTACCCGGAAGAGACGCGCGGCGGTTACGGCCCGGAAGATGTGCGCGGCGGCTACGGCCCGGACGACATGCGCAGCGGTTACCCGGAGGAGACGCGCGGCGGCTACGGCCCGGACGACATGCGCGGCGGGTACGGCCAGGAGATGCGCGGCGGTTACCCGGAGGAGACGCGCGCGGGCTATGGCCCGGATGACATGCGCGGCGGTTACCCGGC
>JAWWPY010000583.1:0-2705 GCA_033854735.1 Streptosporangiaceae bacterium
GAACGAAGCCCTCGGCCGGCCTCAGGTCGACCTCGCCGCTCATCCGTTGAGCAGCCGCCGGACCCGAGCGGCGAGGGCCGAGGCGTCGCGCCAGTGGTTGCCGACCAGGCGGTCGGCAACCACACCACCGGTTCGGGCCAGCTCCACCAGAGGGCAGATCTCTACGTCGTAGAGGCTGCCGACCGCGCCGTCCCGGTCGTAGGCGACCGGGATCGTCCAGTGATGCGAGCGCACCAGCGCGGCGGTGGCCGCGCGACTGGCATGGACCGCCACCGCCGCGAACTGCACCCGGCCGGGGGGAAACCCCGAGGCCACCGACTGCAGCGTGTCGATCTGCTGGGCGCAGCTCTTCGAGCCGGTCGAGAAGAACGAGAGCACGAGCGGCCCGCGGCGGGCCAGAAGACAAACGTTGAGGGCTCGTGGGTCATGGCGAGACTGGATGCACGGGGGCTTGAGGTTGGCGTCGCCGTTGAGGTTCGAGGCGGCGAGGGGGGCGGCGAAGAAGTGCAGTCGTCCCCCCGGGGCGACGCCGGCGGTGGCCAGGCCGTGGGAGCTCAGCTGGTAGGCAGAGAAGGCGACCACCAGGGTCAGGCCGAAGATGCCGATCGCCCAGCGGTAGGGACGCTGGTCAACGACCGGGCGCGGGGGCAGGTCGGGCGCGCGAGAGGGGGCCGATGCCGCGCGATCCGGGTCGAGCCGGTGCCGAGGCCCCTCGCCGCTCACGCGACGCGGGTGCGGCGGCGGCGCAGGCGGCCCGCGTCGCCGGCGCGGCGGAGGCGATTCCCGGCCCGCTCGGCTAGGTCGTCGCGCTCGGACAGGGCCAGGACCGAGGGCAGGACGAGCAGCACGCCGGCGAGCGAGACCGTGAGATCGACCAGCGTCACGAAGCCGAAGTCACGCAGCATGGTGATGTTCGAGACCACCAGGACGCCGAACCCGGCGATCGCCGTGATGCCCGAGGCCAGGACCGCCTTGCCGGTCCGGCGGTAGGTCCGCCCCAGCGCCTCCTCCAGGTCATACCCGCGGGCCCGCTCCTGGCGGAAGCGCTCGGAGAGCAGCACGCTGAACTCAGTGGAGATCGCGATCACCAGCGCCCCCAGGCTGGCCGACATCGGGTTGAGCGGTATCCCGATGAGGAACACGATCAGCGCCGACCAGCCGGTGGCGAGCGCGATCGGGATGAGCGGCACGATGGCTCGGTCGACGCGGCGGAACACCGCCAGCAGCACCGCTGCGACGGCGAGCAGGCCCGCCAGGAGGGTCAGCAGCCGCCGGCCCGAGGACGAGAGGACGCTGTCAGCCTCGGCCGCCAGGACGGGCAGACCGGCCAGTTGCGCGCTGACGCCGGGCGGTGGGTGCAGCTGCGAGCGCATGTAGTCGATCACGTGCTGCTGGCGGGCGAGAGGCATCAGACGGATCCCGAAGGCGAGCGACGCCTCGCGATGGTCCGGGGTGATCACCGCCTGGGAGAAGTAGGTCGGAACCGCTTTCAGCAGACCCTGGATCGAGCCCGCTGAGACCGACGCCGCGCTGCCGCCCTGGCTGGACGCGGAGCCGGCTGAGAACAGATCGGGCAGCGACAGCGCCGGACATAGGGTGGCCCTCGCGCAGCCCTGCTGCTCGAGGTAGCCGAAGTGGGCGAGCAGCTTCTGCTCGTACTGGATCATCCAGCCGATCGTCTTCGGTGTGGCCACGTCCCTGGCCCGGACGGTGACGTCGATCTCGCCTGAGACACCGGTGACCTTCTCCAGCGTGTTGAGGTTGCGCAGCGCCGGCATGTTCGACGGCACGAGCTTGGTCACGTCGGACTGGACCGTCGTCTGCGTATCGGCCACCCAGCCAAGCGCCGCCAGGACGATGCCCACGGCGATCACGCGTTGCGGCCGGCCCAGCGAGCGGCCCACCAGTCGCGCGGACTCGTCGGAGAGCCGCCCCATGCCTCGGTCGAGGCCACCGCGCGACCGGCGGAGGGCCGGCCGCAGCGGCGTGCCGGCGCGTTCCGTGAAGCCGCGGAGGATCTGGGCGGCTCCGCGCAGCGACGCCTGCACGACCCCTCCCTCGCGATCGCTCAGGAGCAGCGCCGCCGACCCCGCGGTGAGGGCACAGGTGAGGGCCACGGCGATCCCGAGCACCAGCAGCAGGCCGAAGCCCCGCACCATCGGCACGGGCGAGAGCAGCAGCACGAGGAACCCCGTGGCCGTCGCCGCGGCGGCGATGGCGATCGCCGGCGCCCCCGAGCGCGCCGCCTGGGCGATCGCCCGGCCGACGCCCACCGGTTCGCCATCCTCGCCCCGGCGGGCTTCCTGAATCCGAGACTGGAACTGGATCGCGTAGTCCACCGAGAGGCCGATCAGGATCGGCAGCACAGCGATCGAGGCAATCGTCAACGAGGCGCCGATCAACGCAACGACGCCGAAGGTGATGCCGGCCGCGGCCAGCGCGATGCCGAGCGGAAGCAGGCGCAACCGGCTCCTGAACACGACCAACAGGGTGATCGCCATCACCACCAGCGCCGCCACCAGCAGCCACGCGATCGATCCGGTCAGCTCGGAGGCGAGATCGTTGACCACCACCGGCTCTCCGGTCACCGTGTAGGTGGCGCCGTAGGCGGAGCGGAACATCGGCATGTTCACCGCCTGGCGAATCCAGCGGATCGCCTGTGCCTGCTGGGGATCACTCAGCGACGCCCTCAGTCGGACCTGGAT
>JAWWPY010000584.1:0-10837 GCA_033854735.1 Streptosporangiaceae bacterium
GCCTCCTGGGCCGGCATCGAGTTGCTCTTCGGCAGCGGGTACGGGATGCCCACATCGAGGGTGCCAGCCAGCGCGTTGAGCACGGCCTGCTCGGCCACCGACGTGTCACCGAGCGAGGTGGCCGGCAACGTCGGCACGGCCGTGTTCGGCGCGTGGCTGAGCGCCAGCGCCCTGGTCAGGTCGCCGGTCACGCCGCGCCGCCAGGCCGAGAGGTTGGGCACCGCGACACCGAAGCGGGTCTCGATGAAGCGGAGGACCGAGGTGTGATCAAGCACACCGGAGTACCGGTAACCGCCCCGGCTGAACGGGGAGATGACCAGGCAGGGCGTGCGGAAGCCCAGGCCCACCGGGCCGGTGATCCCCGCGGCCGCCGAAGGCAGCGGGCCGGTCAGGTATTCACCGGCCGTGCCGGCCGGCGCGGTGGGCGGCGGGACGTGGTCGAAGAACCCCCCGTTCTCGTCGTAGACGACGATGAAGACCGTCTGCGCCCACACCGCCGGGTTGGCGACGAGCGTGCCGAGGATCTGCTGGACGAGGTGCTCGCCGTACTCCGGTGGCGCCGCCGGGTGCTCGCACTCGGCGAGCGGCGGGATGATCCAGGAGACCGAAGGGAGCGTGCCCGCCTTCACGTCGGCGGCGAAGTTGCCCGGGTACGTCGGGGTCAGCGCGCGGGTGATCAGCTCGAGGCCGGTGATGGAGAACGGGTTGTTGTAGGCGGCGAAGTACGGCAGCGGGCTCAGCCCGAGCAGGCCGGTCGGATCGTTGTAGACCTTCCAGCTGACCCCGGCGGCCAGCAGCCGCTCCGGCATCGTCTCCCAGTGCAGCTTGCCGTACTCGGCGAGCCGGTCAGAAAAGGTCTGCACCACTGGTCCGCCGGCCGAACCGGCCGGGTCGATGGTGGCCGACATCAGCATGAGCCGGTTCGGGTCAGTCGGGCCGAGGACCGAACAGAAATACCCGTCGCAGACGGTGAACGCATCGGCCAGCGCGTAGTAAAAGGCTAGGTCCTGGCGGGTGAAGTAGCCCATCGTGACCGGGCCATCCGGCACGCCGTCCGAGCTGACGTGGGCGCGGACGAAGGAGTCAAGCGCTCCGCCGTTCCAGCTCTGATGCTGCACCGGCCAGGAGTGCCCGATGTCGTTGGTGGTCTGGCCGTCCTCCAGCGGTGGGTCGCTCAGCAGGCGGAAAGGCTGCAGGTAGCCCGACGCGTCAGCGCCGGTGCCGGGCTGATAGCCGAACTGGTCGAAGATCGGGTAGCTCTTTCCGCTCACCGTCTGGGTTCCCGCCGCCGGGTCGGAGAACCCGCGGACGCCCGAGAGCGTGCCGAAGTAGTGATCGAACGACCGGTTCTCCTGCATGAGGATGACGACGTGCTTGATGTCACTGAGCTGGGCCGGGCTGGACGGGGCTGCGGCCAGGGCATCGTCGACGAGCCGCGCCTGCGCGACCGTCGGCCGGGCCCGATGCACGGCCGATGCCGCCCCCGCCGCGCCGATCGCCATCCCGCCGATCGCGGCCCCGCCGCCGATCATGAACTCTCGCCTGGTCGGCGCGGATCCGCTGCGCTGGCGTCCGTTCTCGTCGGCAGGCTTGTCCTGGTCGCTCACTGACTCCTCCAGATTCGACGGGGCAACGCACGTCGGGTGATATCAGCCGGACGGAACGGTATAAGGCCAACCTGACGCCCGGCCAAAGCGGAGCTTTACGGACGGGTAACTTTGCCGCGAACCCGTGCGTCCTGCGGACGGGCGCCTTCCGGGCCAGAATGCCTTCTATGCCCGAGGTTTCCCTGTATGTAGCGATGGTTACCGCAGCCGCCGGAGTCGGCGGCGCCGCGATCCCCGCGATCGCGGTCATCATGCGTGATGTCCGCCAGGCTGAGCGCGATCGTCGTGAGCGCACCGCGGAGGCAAAACGGCAAGCTTGTCTCGGCCTGCTGAGTGCGGCCGGCGAATTGCGGGCACGAGTGGCGGACAACACTCAGTACACCGGAGACCAGCTAGCCGCTTGGCTGGCGGGCCTCCGGGAAGGCGAGGCGGCCGTCCATCTGAGTGCCGCGAACGTCGCGTTGTTAGCTCCTCAAACGCTGGCCGACCCCGCGGACCATCTGGCCAGAGCGGCAGGCCAGCTGGCCGCGAAAGCTGCGAAAGACACCGACAACCGGTCCAGGATCGTCCCTCAGCCGGACTTCACCGGGTTCGACGAAAGCGTTGCGGCCTTCCTGCGGAAAGCCGTGGCCAACGCTCCAGCGTGACTTAGTGACGGCTACGGCCGTTCCCGGCCTGCCCCAGCAGGGCCTGGGCCGCTTCGCGCTGGTGGCGTGGCGGTGCGGGATCGGTGGCGCTAAGGGCACGCCTGGCCAGTTCTACCGCCGCGACCTTGTTGCCGCCAAGGGCCTCAGTTCGGGCTGCATACACGAGCACTGGCCCGTTTCTCGGTGCGTCAGCGAGAGCACCCTCGATTTCCCGTTCGGCGCTTTGATCACCAAGCTCGGCCCGGGCGAGCCCACGGGCAGCGCGTGTGGACGGCTGGTAATACCGCTCGACACGATCCAGGTCCCGCAGGGCGTTACGGGCGTCGCCGAGGTCGGCGAGAATCTCCCCGCGTGCCCGCAGCGCGCCCGGGTTCCCCCCGTCGATCGCGAGAACCCCGGTAAGAACGGCCACTGCGGCACGGGCCTGGCCAAGCTCCCAGAGCGCCCAGCCGAGTTCGGTCTGTACCAAGAGATCGTGCGGAACTCGGTCGGCAGCTGCCTGTAGCTCCTGCACCGCGTCCGCTGGCTGTCCCTGAGCGAGCAGCGTCTGGCCGACGGCAGCAAGCTCGCAGGCGACCGCCTCGGTATCCCGCACTGCCTCGAACAGCTCTGACGCTGCCCGGTAATGAGCCTCAGCTTCGCCCGGCTTTCCACGCTCGTTGGCGAGGTTGCCAAGTAGCGACCTCACCTCCCCGCGTCGTCGAAGATCGGTGTCAGGCAAAGCGTGCTGAGCTTGCTTGGCGTAGCGCTCGGCGAGATCTATTTCCCCTAAGGTGAGCGCCCGTTCGGCCGATAGCAGGTACTCGGCTGCCTCGACTGGCGCCGGGCCTTCATCCGTGGCGTTCCGCAACGGCTCAATCAAGCGGTCGCTGAGTAGCTGGTACCACCGTGAGTTGGATCGACGCTCCGCTGACAGGAGATGCCGGTCCTCGAGTGCTCGTACCAGGGCGTTCGGCATTCCCGCAGTGTCGGCCATGCCCTCGTATGCCATGCCGCGAGTGCGGTGCTCGGTAACGAACGTGCGGATCAGCCACGACCGCACTCGCGCCGCCTGCATGTTGTTTTCCTCGGCGACAGACGCGATGACGCGCCCGCAGTGGATGGCCAGTGCCGTATCCGCATCGCCGTATCTATGCACAGCACGTTCCGTGATGTCGGTCAGGTCCGTAGGCAGTGACTCCCAGAGGTGCGCGCAGACGACCTGAAGCAGCACAGGTTCCACGAGGTTGAAGTCGACGGGCCGCGCTCCGGCGTCAGCGGTCACTACGGGGCCGGGCAGCAGATCCGTGATGAGTTTCTCCGCGGCACCGGCCGCAAAAGACCTATCCGTGCCGGCTACTGGGCCTGTCACGGCTTCGAGTGCTCTATCGAGGCTCAGCTGGGTAACACTGTGCTGCGCACCGTTGCCCAGCGCCTCTGCGAACAGGTCAAGGGCCTCTTCGCGGACTGAAAGAAGCAAGTGGAGGCGAGGACACTCCTGTAAAGCCTCCGCGAGCTCACCGAGGAATCGCCGGCTGTGCGTACGACGGGGGCCGGAGTCGGCCAAGAGCTCTTCGGCCTGATCGATCACAGCGAGGATGGCTCCACTGTGTCGTTCGGCACGCCGCGATACGAACTCCTGGACGCTGAGGCCCACGAGGCGGGTAGCTGCCTCACCTGGTGACCAAGACCTCAGAACGGCGAGTGTGTAGGGGTTGTGCGCTGGCAGGGCCGCGTCTGGAAACGTCACACCAAAGGACACCCGGCCCGGAGGGAGAACGTCCGCTTTCCCGCCCGCGACTATCGGCAAGACTCCGGCGTACAAAAGCGACGTCTTCCCACTGCCAGAGTGGCCGTGCAGAATCGTGAGGTTGTTGGTTCGCCATAGCTCAGCAACGTCAGCGGCCTCGGCGGCGCGGCCGAAAAAATGATCTCGGTCCGTCCCCAGAAACGGTCGAGTGCCTGGGTACGGCCGCTCCTCGCTTCTGGCCATTGCCCCGACCCTGGTCACAGCCGCCTCACCTGCCACCGCCTGCGTTAGTCCGGGTTAACGAGATTCCGGCGTGACATGAGCGCGACGCCACCCCCCGGCTCCCCACCAGCGCCTTTGCCTGATCGGAGCCTCACGGCTTCTCATATATTGGACTGGAATCCGTGTTGCTCCGCACCCTCATCGCCGGAGGCGAAGATCCGGTGCAGGGCATGCGCAAGGCTGGAATCGTCGACCTCCTCCAGCAGTTCATTCAGGCTGAGCTCGCTGACGTCGATCAATCCACCATCGGCCATGCTGTCGCCCACGACGCTCCTTCCCCGCGCAGGCGCAGGCCCTCGTGGGACCCAGTAACCTGGCAAGATCCTCGCTATCTGGCTGTCTCCACATCCTACTTGACACAGTTACACCTCGCCGCTCATCTGTCGAGCCTGCTGAGGTGCGACACGAGATGCGGCGATGGGCAAGTTCGTATCATCCGCCCCACGCAGCACGCCGTTAACGCCGCGACCGTGTAGGTCACGATAATCGACGGCACACGAGCGCTACGCAATGGCGGCGCGATGCATAAGATAGCGATGTGACGGCATCGGATTCGCTGCCAACGTCGGGGCCCGTACCCGCCGTCTGGGGCAACGTCCCGCAGCGCAACAAAAACTTCACGGGACGGAAAGACATTCTCGCCCGGCTGCGGGAAGGCGTGTCCAGCGGGGTCGCGGCTGTTCTTCCGCATGCCCTCCAGGGGATGGGAGGGGTGGGCAAGACCGCGGTGGCGATCGAGTACGCACACCGGTACCGCTCCGAATACGACCTGGTCTGGTGGATTCCCGCCGACCAGCCGGCTCTGGTCCGCTCGTCGTTAGCGGCCCTGGCCGGACCGCTAGGACTGCGGTCCGCCACGGCGGCGGGAATAGAGACTGGCGCCGCGGTGGTCCTCGACGCGCTCCGTCGTGGCGAGCCCTATGTCCGCTGGCTCCTGATCTTCGACAACGCAGACCAGCCAGAGGACCTCAACGAGATCCTTCCGCGCGGGCCGGGCGACGTCCTGGTCACGTCGCGGAATCATCGCTGGCAGGCCGTGGTCGACACGATTTCGGTAGACGTATTCACGCGGGCCGAAAGCACCGATTTCCTAGCCAAGCGAGTACCCAGGGGGGTGAGCGATGCTGACGCCACTCGGCTGGCTGAGGAACTGGGTGACCTCCCACTTGCGCTGGAGCAGGCCGGGGCCCTCCAGGCTGAGACCGGAATGTCGGTCGACGAGTACCTGCGACTGCTGAAGGAACATGCGGCCGACATAATGGCCGAAGGCAGGTCGGCAGAGTACCCGCAGTCGATGACCGCGGCCTGGAAACTCTCAGTCTCCACGCTGAACCGACAGCTACCGCAGGCGATGGACCTGCTGCGCTGCTGCGCCTTTTTCGGCCCTGAGCCGATTCCGCGTGACGTGTTCGGGCGCGGCACCCAGTCCGGCGAGACTGGGGTGGGTGACCTGCTAGCCGACCCCATCCTGCTGGCCCGGGCCATCCGCGAGTTGGGACGGTTCGCTCTGGTGAAGATCGATAACCGGGCGATCCAGGTGCACCGCCTGATTCAGGCACTGCTCCGCGACGAGCTCGAACCGGACGAGCAAGGCGCGTACCGGCACGAAGTCCACCTGATCCTCGCTGCCGGCGCACCGAAAGATCCAGACGACAACCGGCTATGGCCGCGCTATGCGGAACTCGTCTCGCATGTGGCCTCGCCTGCGACCGACTTGCCGCGATGCCGGACTCCAGCGGTACGTACCTTTGCGCTGAATATCATCCGCTATCTCTACCGCTCGGGTGACCACGCCTCCTCCCGTTCGTTCGCTGAGCGATTTATCACTCAATGGACGGAGGACTCCGGCGCTGACGAACTCGACGTGCTTAGCGCGCAGCGTCATCTCGGAAACGCGCTCAGGGAGCTTGGCGAGTATCAGGAGGCCTACACCCTGATGGATAAGACGCTGAGGCGCACCAGGGAGAGAGTCGGTGCCCAGGACGCCCTCACGCTGGCCATGACCAACTCGTTCGGCGCGGACCTGCGAGCACGCGGCGACTTCGCTGAGGCGCGTACATTGGATGAGGAATCGCTTCGCCTTCATGAGGAGGCATTCGGGCCAGATGACCCGCAGACCTTGCGTGTCATGAACAACCTGGCTCTCGACTACGGACTGAACAGCGACTACAAAAGCTCCAGAGAACTGCACCAGCGTACCTATGTCTTGCAGCGAGAGGCTCCCACCGGCGTTTCCGCTACAGAGGTCCTGGACTCGTGGAACGGCCTGGCCCGGGCGGTACGACTGTGCGGTGACTATACCGAGGCGCGCGACGTTTGCGAGGACGCCTACGACTTCGGCCGTGAAGTGCTCGGGCCGGAGCACTATCTGACCCTGAGGACTGCGAAAGACTTCTCGATCGAACTACGGCGGATCGGGACCTCGTACGAGGATGCCCTTGGCTTGAGCCGAAGCGTATTCGAGCAGTGTGGGCGGATTCTGGGCCTTAATCACCCGGACACCCTGGCCGCAGCTATTAGCTTGGCCAATATCCAGCGGACGGTCGGCGAGACCGATCAGGCGCTCGCGTTGACCGAGGACATGACGGACCGCTACCCCGCGATTTATGGCCCTGAGCATCCGTACAATTTTGGCTGTTCCAGTAATCTCGGACTCTTGCGGCGGGTGACCGGGGATCCCTCTCGGGCTCGCGATCTGAATGAGGCCGCCCTCGCGGGCTTGGACAAGCGGCTTGGCCGTAACCACCACTATTCCCTCACCGTCGCCACTAATCTGGCTAGCGATCTCGCCGCGCTCGATAGGACTGGCGAGGCACGGAAGCTTGGTGAGGACACGCTGAAGCGGCTGCGCCTGCTCCTGGGCGATGACCATCCGCTGACCCTCGGCTGCGCAGCGAACTTGGTGGCAGATCTGCATACCGAAGGCGCCGAAGACGAAGCGGCGGCGCTGTCGGCGGATACTATGAGCCGCTACGCGGCCACCCTGGGCCCTGGACACGCCGACACAGTGACCGCCGCGGAGGGCCGTCGGCTCGACTTCGACTTCGACCCGCCGCCGATCTAATCATCCCTTGGTGATCAACCCGGGATTTGGCCCATGGGCGGACCGCCAGCGGGCCAGGTGCTGCTCAGCCTCGTCGCGCGCCAGTGCTTGGGCGTCCCCTGGAACCGGCTCGTCCTGCCACTGGCGCAGTGTCCGGGCCATACCCTGGACGAAGTCCAGCCCCGCAGACGTGAGCCGGCCGCTGGCCAGGAGCGTGCCAGCCACTCCCGCTGCGGCCGCTCGCCACCGGGCGAACTCCGTCTGCGCCCTGAGTCCGGCGGGGCCAGCGTCCAGATGGCGCTGCCGGCGCCAGAAGCCACTCACCCCGAGGTGGGCGTAGGCGCCCTGAAGCAGGCCGCTGACCGGACGGGGATCCTCCCGCCACGGGGCATAGAAACGGCGACCGTCGTCGGGGAGGGTCAGTGGGATTATGTCGAGCAATGCGCAGAGTTTGAGATGCTGCACCTCGTGCGCAAGCGTGACGGCGAAAATGCGCGGGTCAGCGGGCAGCGACAGCGCGACCGTGCCGAAGTTCTCGGCCGAGCTTGAGCTGACCTGACCGCGCGGCGGCATGGCGAGCGGCACAATCACCCTGATGGCCGCCGCGGCTTCCTCGGCCATTGCTGGATGGTGCTGATGAAGGAGCGACCAGGCCTGCTGGAAGGCCGAGTCCCACCCGTCGACCTCGAAAGAAGCCAGGCGCGGCGTCACATCGGTGGTAGCGGGCATCCTAAAGGGATCGAGGTCATCGATGAGAACCTCGACAGATCCGGCCCGAAGCCGCCGCAGCGCCGACCAGCCGGCCGCATCCCGATGTGGGTCGACTGGCAGCCGGACCCGCTGACTGGCCGACACCACTTCCGCGTCGTCCGCGGAGATACGCACCACGGCTGTGCCGCCGTCCGCTACTGCTGCACCCAGCGATGGCAGTACCACGGCACCCCCGATCGCTGGCACCTCGATCTCTGCCGGAAGCCCCGCCCGGACCGCTGCTGCCGCCGCCACGGCGCACAGGCCAGCCGGTTCCGCAGCGGTGCGCGCCGGACCACGGCGAAACGCGCGCAACGCGCGGAGCGCCCATGCCCCCACCGACGGATGCCGGATCACGATATCGAACGCCTCCGGGGCATTACCCTGTACCGCGGCGAGTAGCGCATAGCCGGAGCGAGCCAGCGGCGCCTGCGCATGCCCGGCCGTGTCGGCGGCGTCCAGCACACCCCGAAGCAAAAGGACATGCTTGCTGTGCTGCCCGGCGGCCAACTCTCGGATGGCGCCTGACCCGCCGCCACCGGCCGCCAGTGCCTGAAACACATCCCCCGGCATGCGGTGATACCGGAGACTCATGAGGCCCCCCGCCGCACCAGCCGTGCTCTAATGTCGGCTTGCATCGTATTGTGGATATGGCTGATAAGACGCATCAGATCCGGGCAATAGACCGATGGGTTGGCGAATCCCGTGCCTACGCGGTAACGGTGGGCGTAGAGGCCACCACCGCAGACCTGCCGGATGTGACACGCCCGGCATTCGGCTGACAGGCCTCGTTCTTGGATCTGCCGGGCCGCCACTCCGGGAAGCAACAGCGCATCGTCAAACCGATCGCGGGTCACATGTAAGCCCGTCTCTGGCGCCCCGTGATACGCCACTTTGAGCGTGTCACCCTGCTCGATGGCGCCATCAGTCTCGATGACCACCAGTGTCGACGGCGCGAGGCCCAACATCTCCGTCGCCGATGTCCCACCGAGGATCACATGCATGATCTCCTCGAATAGCCGGATCCGCGTCCGGGGTGCGGGGTACCAGTGGTCGAAGATCGTGATCAGCCAGTCCGCGTAGGGCGTCTCGGCCGCGCCCGGCACACGACCTGGCGGTGGTGACGCCCACGTCCCGTGCGGAAGCAGGAAGTCGATCTTGGGCGGCTCGAAAGCGGCCAGTGCCTGGTAGGTGCTGATCGGATCGTTGCGGATATCGATCGTGCAGAGCAGACCACTGAAGAGGTGCCGGTAACTCGCGCCGGTTAAGCGCAGCAGACCAGAGGTGACCGCCGCATGGCTGCCCCGCCCGCTCGCAAAGCGACGATGCCTGTCATGAGCTTCCGCGGCGCCATCCAGGCTTACCCCCACCCGGATCCCGAGTTCATCGAAAAGCTGCAGGTAAGAATCGTCCAAACCAACAGCGTTTGTCTGCACGCTGACGTGCACCAACACACCTGGGCCGACCGCAGCCCGAACCGCGGTCACCAGATAGGAGATCAGATCCCGCCCGGCCAACAACGGCTCTCCACCGTGCAGAATCAATGCGAGGCTACGGAGCCCGTGCGCCCGGGCATGCTCGCCGATACGCGTCGCGGTTCGTTCCGCGATCTCACGTGACATCCGGCGCGGCTGGTCGCGCCAGGACTGATCGGCCATTTCGTACATGTAGCAGTAGTCACAGGCCAGGTCGCACCTACTGTGGATCTTGATGATGAACTCGCGGAACGGAACGGGATTCCAGCCATCGGCCATGAGCGCGGCCACATCGAGCATTGCCGGCCATTCGGCTCCACCAGTTTCCGCTCCCATACTGGGATTGAACCACACGTATCGATCCATGAGAGATCATCAACAATCGGTCTTCGCCCAGTCTTGTGATCATCTGCCCGCCCAATCAGCCCGCCGCGTCCCGCGGTTCGCTGCGGCAGACGTCATCCACGTCGCCACAGGTCCCCGCTGGCCTGCTGCAATCCGGCAGGTACGGCAAGGCGCGAGCCCTGAGGCGCGAGGCGCTCGGAGCAGGTTGGTCAGGCACGGTTCGATAACGACCGGATCGGTGTCAGCCGCGCTGTGGTAACTCGGTCGTCTGGGTCAGATCGAGGTCACGAGCCTCGTGGGGCCAGGGGCCACGCCAAACGCCACAAGTGTGCAGGCAGGCTTCGAGACAATCGGGGCGTCGACGGCGCGTACTTCGCTTCATCCCGGAGCGGTCATGAGGCGGCCTTGACAGAAGTATGATCTTCGTGCCAGAACTGGCAGATCCGCAACGATCATATCTGTCAATACAGCATAGACAATATGATTTGGGAATTTATGGGATGTAATTCAATTTAAGGTTCAGGTAATGCAACTGGCAGCTGAACACAGATCTAAAGATACTCGTGGAAATATTTATACCACAAAGGACCATATTGCTCCAGCCGCGAATATCGCCCTACAGTTAGGGCTTCACGTGTCGACAACAACAGCCGCGAGGGACGCCCGGGTCGCCACCCCGCTACGGCAGAACGCGAACTTCCGGCTGCTTATGAACGGATCCTTCGTCTCGATGCTCGGCAGCCGGGTGTCGTCCATTGCCTACCCCCTGCTTGTCCTCGCCCTGACTGGCTCACCGATTGTGGCGGGCTGGGCGAGCTTTGCCGCGCTCGCACCGAGCGTGCTTGTCTACCTTCCCGCGGGTGCACTCGTGGACCGATGGGACCCGCGGCGAGCGATGCTCTGGAGCGAGTTGGGCCGAGGCGCGGCAATCGCGACCATCGTCACCCTCCTGATGCTCG